>JABZMB010000002.1 GCA_015256455.1 Solobacterium sp.
TTTCTTCTGCACATTTTCTATAATTTAGTTCCATAAATGAGCCCCCTTCTTTTTTGTGTAATAGCTCGGTATCATTTTACAATAAAAATGAAAAAGAAAGATAAAAGAATGTTGAAATGTGACACAACTCATGTGTTGATAAGTCAAAGAAAAACATAAGGGCATCGGCTCTTATGTTTTGTTATCGATACGATATTGATTTGGTGTACTACCTGTATGTTTTTTGAAGAAGGTATAGAAGTAATTTGAGTTTTCAAGACCTAGCTTAGAAGAGATTTCTAACGTCGATAAATCGGTTTCTATCAGTAGTTTTTTTGCGAGTTCTACTCGGCTGATATTGATATATTCCTTCATTGACATTGCATACTGGGATTTAAAGATACGGTTTAAGTATGTTGCGTTATAATCCATTGATAGTGCGACACTATCTGCAGTTAAATCAGTATCACATAAGTGTTGGTCAATATAATTCTTTGCATTAGAAATTAGATCAAGTATCTTCTCTTCTTTCATATTGGCAAGGTACTGACTATATGCATGCATGAGATTTAGAATGTAGCTGTTAATCTCTTGGATATCTGTTGTTGTACTTAATTTATTTTCAAACTGATATGTAGGTAAACTTGGAATCGATGCAATAGAACGGATACGATCACGTAAGCCGGAATAAAGTTTTGTATAGAAAAATTGTAGGGAATTGTAATGCAGGGATTTCATAAGACTAAACCACTCTTGGAATGTTGCAGTAATTTCTTCCTCACGTCCGTGTTCGACTGTATAGAGTAAACGTTGTTCGGTTTCTTGAATCGTAGAGAAGTTTGTCATGAAGTGTGGCATATCTGACTCTCGATAGAAGAATTTTGTGGAATCTAGAATACGTAGGAAGTAGAGTTGGGATAACTTCTGATATGATGTATAGACTTTCGAGAGTGGTTTGGCATCGCCTAGGAATACTTTGATGTGATGTGATTTTGCGTAATTCGATAGCGCCTCAATATCTACCTCGTTAGTGATGATAGTGTAGAGGTTATTAATGGTATGAACCTCTTTCTTCTCGCCAAATAAAGTGAGAATATGTTTGTTCGCTAAACTATCTAAGATACAGATGTAGATATCCTTTGTCGTATCAAAATTAAGTGGATTTCTTAAGAGTGGAAGTTTCTGGTTTAAGAGTAACTTGGTTAGATAATCCTGTTTGGCTTTGTGGGTTGCTTCTTCCATTTTGTGCTGTTGGTCGTGAATCCATAGTGTAACAGCGTTATTTACAGAGTTTTTGGACGAGGATTTGAGTTCAAACTTATCCATAATCTCATAAAGTGGTGTGTAGTAATACTTATTAATAAAGTAACCTAATATCACAATCAGGATAAAGTTTATCACGATAATCTCTAAGAATAGAGGAATATAAGATGAGAAACGGTTGATAATACTGTTTGATTTAACCTGTTTTACAATGTATAGATTGTAATCTGGTTGGTAAGAGTAGAAATATACATAGTCCTCAATCGTTTTAAAGTGACTATCGTTATCAGAAGTGAAGTTTAATGTTTCAATCGGTAGGTAGGCATTGCCAGTGGAACTGAAATAGGTATCTTGTTCTGGTACATAGATAAACTCTGTCGCTTCTGTATCTCTAAATAGGGAACGATTGAAAAGATAGGCATCAATATTAACAACCATGGAAACGTCTGCATCACGAATACCAGTAAACTGTAATGTATATACCCAAACATTATTTGGAAGTTGACGTAGTTTTAATAGATGGTTGTTTGGGGTAAAAGCTGCTTGATCATCAAATTGATCTAACGAATATGAGCCGGAGTTGGTTGTATAGACTATGTTGGATGATTTATTTAAAAGATAAATCGAATGAATAAATGGATTCGTACTATCTAATGCGTGAAGGGTACGTAGATATTTTGCGGCTTGCGTTGGTGAGATGTCTGTTGCGTTACGAAGACTAATTGCCTCACTAGAGTAAAAGGTATTATATGCGGCATAACGAACTGTATCCAATGAGTGAGCCATCAGGTTTTTGAAGCTTTCTTGGGTACTCAGGTGATAATCAATGAGACTCTTTTTTCTAGAATCATTGATATTTTTCAGTAAAAGTAAACTAACAAAGATAAAAAATAACGCGATAATTAAGATCAATCGCTTTCGTAATCTATCAATACTGTTTTGTAATTTCGTTGATTCATTCATATAATAGGCACTTTTCTAGATATTTAAATATTTGATATTCACATAATATCACAATTTTTAAGTTTTAAATATGCACTAGTCTTCCTACAATAAGTTTAGTAAGTGAACTCAGGAGGAAAGAAATCATGAAAAAATTTTTCTTACTACTTGCGGCATCCGCAATGTTAATTGGATGCACAAATAAACCTGCATCAACTTCCACAACAACAACTGAAAATACAAACTCAGGTGGAAAGTCAAAGGTTATGTTGTACTCCTCATTAAAGGAACAACAGTTAGAAGCTTTAAAGGAAGGATTTGAAGCTGCTCACCCAGAGTATTCTTTAGACTATTACGCAGCTGGCACATCTAAGGTTGCCACAAAGATTGCGACAGAAAAGCAGTCTGGTCAAATCGCAACTGACTTAGTATGGATTGGTGACCCATCCAACTATGTAACATTCAAGGAACAGGGAATCTTAGAAGCTTATGAATCTCCAGAAGCTGCTAATATCGATGACAAGTTCAAGGATCCAGAACACTTCTACACAGGCGCACGTCTTGTCGTTATGGGATTAACAACAAACACAAACACAGTTCCAGAAAATGAAGTTCCAAAGACTTGGAAAGACTTATTAAAGGATGAGTTCAAGGGACAGATTGTTATGACAGACCCAGGTGAATCCGGAACAACATTCTACTTAGTAGCTAGCTTGATGAACAACCCAGAATATGGTGTTGAATTCTTCGAGAAGTTAAAGGAACACGGTGCTGAATTAGAATCAGGTACAACTTCAACACATACAAAGGTAGCTGCAGCGGCTTATAAGGTTGCAATTGGTGTTGACTACGTTACACAGTCTCTTGCAGATAAGGGTTCTACAATTCGTTTCACATATCCAGAAAAGGATTTAATCGCTGTATCTAGTCCAATCGCATTACTCAAAGACTCACCAAACCCAGAAGGTGGTAAGGCTTTATATGACTACATCCTTTCTAAGGAAGGACAAGAAATTCTTGCGAAGAATGACACAATGCCAATCCGTGGAGATGTTAAGAAGGAAGGCACACTATCATTAGACGAAATTATCGCTCGTGCAATGGTTGCGGATGATAAGGCAATTGCTGAACAGAGTGCAGAAATCTTAGAGAAGTTCGACAAGATTTTCAAATAAACAACTAGGAGAAAACCATGGCAAAAGTACAATTTAACGACGTATCTTTTAGCTATGGAGACAAAAAGATTATCCAAAACCTATCATTAGAAGTAAATGATGGCGAAATTATGGGTGTAATTGGACCCTCAGGGTGCGGTAAAACTACATTGATTAGACTTCTCTGTGGTTTTATCAAGCCTGAAACAGGGTCCATTTTTATTGGAGAAACTTGTGTCTTCGACGCTAAAAAGAGAATTAATATCCCACCAGAAAGAAGAAATATTGGTGTTGTTTTCCAAGACTATGCGGTATGGCCACATTTAACAGTATTGGAAAATGTAAAGTATCCATTAAAGAAGAAGAGAATGGATAAGAAACAAATGCAGGAAATCGCAATGAATGCGCTCAAGCAGGTACAGATGGAAACTTATGCAAACCACTTACCTTCACAGTTGTCCGGTGGACAACAGCAACGTGTAGCGATTGCCAGAGCACTTGTATCATCAAAAGAATTAATCGTTTTAGATGAACCAATCACAAACTTAGATTTGAAACTACGTCAAGAGATGTTGAAGGAAATTCGTGAGATTCAAAAGACAATTGGAACAACAATCATTTATATCTCGCATGACCAAGAAGCTTCTTTAGAGTTATGCGATCGTCTTGCGATTATGGACCAACAGGGTAACATCCGTCAGTTAGGTAATGACTACGATATCGTTATGAAGCCTAAGGATCGTTATATCTTTGAATTTGTAGGTATTTCTAACTTCGTTGATGTTGTTACGAAGGAAGATGGTATCTACATTCATGCGCAAAATGGTTTAGTGAAGTTAGATGAAAAGTCTGTACTCGAAAATCCAACAAAGGCATATCAATTAGCATTTAGACCAATGGATGCGGTATTTGATAATGAAAGTCCTATCAAGGGTAAGGTAGTTACAGAAACTTTCCTAGGAAATATTACAAACTACTTTATTCAATTAGGTGATAAACAAATCCGTCTTCAACAATCTGCTTTAGATGTAATGAAGTATGGTAAGGCAAAGGAAGGCCAAGAAGTTGGCTTGAAATTTGTTCGTAAGTTCTATTATGAAAAGGAGGAGGCATAATGTTTAAGCGTAAAACGTTAAATAATGATTTAGCTGCGCTAGATGGTCGTAAGTTTTCTTTAGATAAAATTATGATTATCGCAAGCTTTATCATCCTTGTGATTATTGCGATCGTTCCGGTTGCCTCCATTATCGTAAATGCTTTATTCGTAGATGGAAAACTAGCATTAGATAGTTTCTTCAAAGTTCTATTGAATAAGGAAAACATTGGTGCAATGTGGAATACAATCATCATTGCATTCTGGGTAACAATTTTTGGTACTATCATGGGCTTGTTCTATGCATGGTTACTTGGACGTAGTGATATTCCGATGAAGGGATTCATGCGTGCATTGTTTAGCATTCCATACATGTTCCCTCCATTCTTTGGAGCCATGGCTTGGGACTTATTGTTATCAGGTAGAGGTGGATATTTAAATAACTGGTTAATGACTACCTTCCACTTAACAAAGGCACCTATTAACATCAACTCCATCTGGGGAATTATCTTCGTTGAAGTTTCTTACTACTTCCCATTTGTATTCATGCAGGTAGTAAGTGCATTAGAGAGAATGGACCCAACATTAGAAGAATCTGCACGTATTGCCGGTGCTTCACAGGGATATGTTATTCGTAAGATTACATTACCACTTGTTAAGCCTGCAATTTCATCTGGTGCACTATTGATTATGATTTCATCATTATCACACTTTGGTGTTCCATCTATCTTAGGATTCTCACAGAACATCTACACATTACCAACACGTATCTTCCAGCTCATTAACCGTGCGGCTGGTGACTTCCAAGGTATTCGTGAAGCGACAATTCTATCTATCTTATTAGTAGTTGTTGTATCTGTAGCACTTGTATTACAGAAGGCTATCTTGAAGTCTGGAAGCTATGACATTATCAAGGGTAAGAGTATGCGTCCAACCGTAATTAAATTACGTTCTGCTAAGATTCCTCTCTTGATTATCTCTATCGTGACATTAGTTATCATTGTAGTTGTACCATTAGGAATGATATTCTTAGTTGGTCTATTGAAGTCTTACGGTCTACCACTTGTTCCAAGTAACTTTGACTTCAGTAACTACACTAATATCTTATTTAACAACAAGATGGTTCGTGATGGTGTTTCCAACTCCTTAATCTTAGCAGTAAGCTCAGGTATCTTCGCAATGTTACTAGGTGTAATGATTGCTTATGTAATCATCAAGATCAAGCCAAAGGGAAAGGGTGCTTTGGAATTCTTGGCTACACTTCCATACTCTTTACCAGGTACAGTACTTGCAATCGGTGTCATTCTTGCATGGTCTGGTAAGATCTTAAATATCAACCTATATAACACACTATGGATTATCTTCATTGCTTATATCGCACGTTACTTGTCATTCTCTATGAACGCAGCTTCTGCTGCCTTAAGACAGGTACACCCATCATTGGAAGAGGCTTCACGTTCCTGCGGTGCTTCTCATACAGAATCTCTCAAGGATATTACACTTCCACTCATTCGTCCTGCGATGTTATCGGGTTTCTTCCTAATCTTCTTGCCAGCAATGCGTGAATTAACAACAAGTTCACTCTTGTATGGACCATATACAAGAACATTAGGTGTAGCTATCTACATGTTACGTAGTGATGGATATATTACACAAGCTTCAGCACTTGCAACTCTAACAATCTTATTGATCGTTGTTGTAAACTGGATTATTAACTTTATTACGAAGGAAAGAAAGGGCGTATAAGTATGAATCAGATTGAATTGATAAATGTAAGAAAAGACTATACGACCAAAACATTAGGTACAGTGACAGCAGTAAATAACTTCAACCTAACAATCAAGAAGGGTGAATGTTTCTCGTTCTTAGGGCCTTCTGGATGTGGTAAGACAACAACTCTACGTATGCTTGCGGGTTTTGAAGATTTAAGCGAAGGCGAAATTCGTTTGGAGGGTAAGGTTGTATCCAATAAAGCGAAGAACTTATACGTTCCACCTGAACACCGTAACTTAGGAATGGTGTTCCAGGCATTCGCAGTATGGCCACACTTAAACGTATTTGATAACGTTGCCTTCCCATTACAAGTTCAAAAACGTCCAAAGGCAGAGATTGAGGAACGTGTAAATCTTGCGCTTAAGCAGACAAACTTATTAGACCAAGCAAAGGTATTCCCATCTGATTTATCTGGTGGTGAACAGCAGAGAATTGCGTTAGCACGCTCTATCGTTGTTAACCCAGGAATCTTATTATTAGATGAGCCTTTATCTAACCTTGATCCAAAGCTAAGAGAGAGTATGCGTTTTGAAATTAAGCGTCTACAAAAGGAATACAACTTCACTATCGTATTCGTAACACATGACCAGTCAGAAGCCTTAGCGTTATCTGATCGTCTACTTGTTATGAACAAGGGTGAAATCATCCAAATCGGCACACCACAAGAGCTCTACAACAAGCCTGTAAGTTTATTTGTACATAACTTCCTAGGTGAATCTAACTTCACAAAGGTTGAGTATAGAGATGGCAAG
The DNA here is from genome assembly GCA_015256455.1 of Solobacterium sp. Lineage (GTDB taxonomy): Bacteria > Bacillota_I > Bacilli_A > Erysipelotrichales > Erysipelotrichaceae > Bulleidia. The sequence continues at coordinate 6,957 of JABZMB010000002.1, forward strand.
ATATATGCCGATGGTGATACAACACAACCATTACCATGTGATATCAAACACATGGATAAAGCGGTGAAGCTTGCGACTAGACCAAGTGAGATTGAAATCAATCATGAGTCTGGTATCAAGACAAAGATTACAAAGCGTATTATCTTATCTGAATATACAGAATACTATGTAAGTTTAGGTACACAGGAATTAAAGATTCAAGCACCACACCACCAAGTTTTGGCAGTGGGTGATGAATGTTATATCCGCTTAGTAAATCCTGTATATTATGATGCGGAAGAACGTAATTTAACACACGCTGAATAAATATGAAAAGGAGTGAATTATCACTCCTTTTGTTGTATTTATCTACTGGTATTTAATGCAAGTGCACCATAGATACCCGCTTTATTTCCAAGCTTTGCTTGGTGAATTTGTACACCACCAAAGCCTGGAATTACATATTTTTGATATGCTTTTTTAATGTTGTTAAATACATATTCTTGTTCGAGTATACCACCGCCAAGGATGAATAGTGGTACGTTATATACGTGTGTTAAAGAACACAAGCCAATCGCAATCTGTTCAATCCAAGCATCCAAAACAGCTTTGGTTTCTGGCTCATCTAAGTGCTCGAATAGGATTCTTCCATTTGTAATGCATGGATTGACTTGTTGTGCATTTTTGATAAGTGCAGTTGTGGATGCTAGAGATTCATAACTGCCATCCCATGGTTTATTAACTATTGATGATTGCAATATCATACCGCCTAGCATGACACCTGCAGATTTACCTGCACCATAGTAGGGCTGCCCATTTAGGTATATACCTCCACCAATGCCAGTACCATAGGTTAAGCAGATGAAATCTTTGTAGCCTTTGCCTGCGCCGTATTGGTTTTCACCACGAGCAGCGGCGTATACATCATTTTCAACTGTGACTTTGACATGGAATTCATTTTCAAATATTTTCTTTACTTGCATGCCTGTATAACCTGGCATGTTTTCATTTGCATAGTGGATAGAACCATCGTCGTTATTGACTTGTCCACAGGTGCTTATACCAATACCATCACATGGCATAAATTGTTTGATGAATGCAATACAGCGGTCAATGACATCTTTTGCGCCTTGTTTGGCTCGTGTTGGCATTTCTGCTTCTTGGACAAGCACTTCATCTTCAAATATTCCAATCTTGATGTTTGTGCCACCAATATCTAGAGTAACAATCTTACGCATCGAGAGCCGCCTTAAACTTCTTTGTGATTTCGAGTGGTCTAGTAATTGCGGAACCTACAACAACAGCGTGCACACCAATATCCATCGCATGACGACACTGTTCAGGTGTAGAGATATTTCCTTCCGCAATAACAGGTTTACCACACTGTTCTACAAGTGTCTTAATCATTCTGTATGGAGGTAGGCTGCAGCCCTTTGTGTACTCTGTATAGCCTGCCATCGTTGTACCAATTAAGTCAAAGCCAATCTCTGCCGCATGCATGCCTTCTTCAATGTTGGAACAATCTGCCATGAATAATTGATCTGGATATTTTTCACGTACTGCCTTAAAGAAGGTATCTAGATCTAATTGTCCAGGGCGTGTACGCTTTGTGGCATCCATGGCGATGACTTCAACACCAATTTGGACTAATGCATCGACTTCTTTCATTGTTGGTGTAATGTATACATCTGGTGCATCTTCATAGTCGATTTTGATAATACCGATCACTGGTAAATCAACAGTCTTTTTAATCTCAATGATATCTTCTACGCTATTTGCACGGATTCCTTTAGAACCGCCTAAATATGCCGCATAAGCCATTCTGGACATGATGTAACTGCTGTGTAATGGCTCGCTAGGTAATGCTTGGCAAGAGACAATTAATTGTCCCTTGATTGCGTCTAAAATTTGTTTATTTTTTTCGTTCATATGTTTTTACTCCTGGTAGTTTTATTGTATACACTTCAAAGAGTATTTGACAATCTGTTCTTTTTGGGGCATAACTAAAAACAAATACAAGGACGGAAAATTATGGAAACGAAAATTCAATATGGCTCAAGAGAGCTAAAGGTTTTAAAAACCTATGATACTGTCATTGTCGGTGGAGGTAGTGCAGGTAGTTCAGCAGGATATACTTCAGCCAAGAATGGCTTTTCTACATTAATCATTGATAAGGCAATTCGATTAGGTGGTAGTGCCACAAATGCACTTGTAACACCGATGATGCGTTCCTTTACAAATCATCATCAGAATTTTTATGATCTTGAAAATGAAATGAAGAAGTATGGTGAAACACGAGACCAACATGGAACTGCACAAAGATGGTTCTCTGCAGAGGCAATGGCAGATGCGTGGGAAAGTCTTTATACAAGCTGTGGTGGTGAATTACTCTATGATGCGTCTGTCTGTGATGTGATTTTAGAAGGCCAAAAGATTAAGTATGTTATCGCCAATACGATTGAAGGTTTAGTTGCGATTGGTGGAAGACAGTTCGTAGATGCCAGTGGTGATGCAGTGCTATCACGTCTATCGGGTGTAGAAGTATTGTGTGGTGATGAAGAGGGAAATAACCAGATTACTTCATTACGTTTTGAGGTAGGTGGTATCGATATTGAGAAATATCGTGAATATGTATTCTCACTAGATGATACTTACAGTATTCATCGTATCAAGGGTGACCAGTTTGAATCAGCGATGGTAGCTGGCAAGAATTTTGCGATGGAACCACTATTCCGTAAGGGTGTAGAGGCAGGTATTCTAATTCCACAGGATCTACACTATTTCCAAAACTTTACAATTCCTGATAAGACAGGCGTCATGTCATTTAACTGTCCACACCTAGTGGATTTAAAGAACAATACACATGCACTAGATCGTTCTGCCGCTATCGTATATGGTCATCAGTGCATTCGTCGTCTGGTTCGTTTCTTGAAGGAAATGATGCCAGGCTTTGAAAACTGTTATTTAGTACAGGTAGCGAATATGCTAGGTGTACGAGAATCATGGCAAATTGTTGGTAAACTTTTGATGCATGAGGAAGACTATCCAAGAAAGGCTAGATACGAAGATGCAGTGGCTCGTGGAGACTGGTATATCGATGTCCATTCCGCAAATAAGAGTTTGGTGCACCAGATTTCCTATCAACCAGGCGATTACTATGAAATTCCATATCGTGCGATGGTCACAAATGAAGTGGAAAATCTTGTTGTGGCAGGTAGATGTATCTCTACAACGTTCTTAATGCAGGCAAGTGTCAGAATTATTCCAACCTGCATTGATATGGGTGAAGCTGCAGGTATGGCAACAGTACTTGCAAACCAATCCAGTACTCCACTGAATGCCTTAGATGGCAAAGATATCGCAGAAAAACTAGGTGAATATCACTAATCAAAATCAAGTACTCTATCACAGGAGTACTTTTTAAATACAAAAATAGAAAGCGTTTACAAAATCCTATTGCATTTCTTAAAAGTTAGGTGTATTTTAAAAGTACGATTTATTTCGGAGTCCGAATTAAAGGAGCTTGCATGGGGAAATCAGGGTTAAAAGATATTAAAAATCAGAATACGAATTTAATCATGCAACAGATCATGCAAGCAAGGAGTATCTCACGTATTGAGCTTGCACAGGAAACTGGTTTATCACCGAGTACTGTTAGTTCAATTGTTGGAGATTTGTTAGGTAAAGGTATCATTGTGGAAACTGGCATGCAGACAGTAGAAAAGGGTAGAAGCCGTAAAGACTTATCTATCGCTGCAGATTTTGGTAGTGTTGCCATATTTGAAATCAGTCGACGCTCTGTCTTCTTCTGTCTCTTCGATATGTGTTTAGATACACTTGAGTCAACATGCATTACCAAGCAAAGAGTAACAGGTAACGATTTGTTTGAATTACTTGTAGAGACAGTAAGTAGTTATGCGGACCATAACATTCTTGGAATCGGTCTATTACTTCATGATGACGTACAACCTAGTGATTTGAATACAATCTATGATACAGGATACGCATCTGCGACGATTAGTTTGGAGAATGCACTCAGTAGCCAACTACACATTCCAGTCAGTGAAGAAACATGTAGCAGCTTTACAATCACAAATGCGCTCAATGAAGAAACCCTGCATGAAAATGTAAACTGTGCACATGTGATGGTTGGTGAAAAGGTATTTACAACGATTACAATCGATGGGCAGAAAGTTCCACTACGCTCTGAATTCTGTAAAGAATTATTATCGGAAAACACTAGCACAAAGGAAGTAAATCAACTGCTCAACACGTTATGTACGATGTTTGATATCGAAAAGATTTTCATGATGGGTACAGATTTTCAGTTTTATCAGAAACTCAAACTTCAAAATAAACATGTGGAACTGATACAGGTCCACACAGAAGACACGGATACTTTATCACCACTTATGGCTGAGAAAGTTAGAAATGAATTGTTATTTGTTTAGGAACTAACGACAAAAGTCGTGTTCATATAGGAAAGGGGAATTTGAATATGCTTCAAGGTATTTTAATTATTTTAGCCTTCGTTATCATCGCAGCATTGATGATGACAAAAAAGATTCCTACATTACTAGCGTTACCTTTAATGGCAGTTGTAATCTGCTTGATTGCTGGTGTTCCAGCAATTGGTGTAAACGCTGATGGTGTAGCAATCGGATGGTTGCAGGCAGTTCTAGAAGCTGGAACTGTTCGTATGGGCGCAGCTATCATGGCGGTTATTTTCGGTTCATGGTTAGGTCAATTAATGAACAAGACAGGTATTACAGAAAATATCATTAAGAAATCCGCCGAATTAGGTGGCGATAAGCCATTAGTAGTAACACTGATTCTCTGTGTTGCAGTAGCATTACTCTTCACAACATTAAGTGGACTTGGTTCCATCATCATGGTTGGTTCTATCGTATTACCAATCTTGATTTCTATCGGTGTTCCTGCTTTATCAGCAGCATCAATCTTCTTAATGTCATTCACAACAGGTTTAACATTCAACATCGCTAACTGGAAGATGTTTGCAGGTATCTTCTCACTTGAAATCGATCAGATTCGTAACTTTGAGATTTACCTCATGGCAGCTACAGCAGTAGCTACATTAATCTTGATCTTCGTTGAATTTAAGAAGAACGGTATCAAGTTTGCATTCTCAGCTCCAGCCAAGCAAGAAGCTAAAACAACACAACTAACTGGTGTTAGAGGTGGACTAGCAATGTTAACACCATTAATCCCAATCGTACTTGTTGCAGGTCTTAAGGTTCCAGTTTGCCCTGCATTCATGGTTGGTATTGCATGGGCATTACTATTCACATCAACATCTTTCGCAAAGGCAATGAACACACTTACAAAGACATGCTACGACGGTATCACAGATGCTGGTCCAGCAGTAATCTTGATGGTAGGTATCGGTATCCTTTACTTAGCAGTTACACACCCAATGGTAAAAGAAGTTCTCAATCCATTCTTATTAGCTGTAACACCTAAGTCTATGGTTACATACGTCCTATTCTTCTCACTATTAGCGCCTTTAGCACTTTACCGTGGACCAATGAACTTATTCGGTTTAGGTTCTGGTATTGCAGCGTTAATTATTGGTTTAGGAACATTATCTCCACTAGCAGTTATGGGTGCATTCTTATCTGCTGAACGTATCCAGGGTTGTGGTGACCCAACAAATACACAGAACGTTTGGACAGCAAACTTCTGTGAAGTAGATGTCAACAGCATTACACGTAAATTACTACCTTACCTATGGGTAATCGCAGTATTTGGTGTAGTATTATCAGCCGTATTATTTTTCAAATAAATAAAACTGAAGGGTACTTATTCTTTAAGTGCCCTCAGTTATTTAAAATGAGTACAAGTTTAACTTGTGTTGATTTTAGATAGTCATTTGAGGAGGGTATATGAAAGTTCGTATTGGTATTGACGTAGGTGGTACATTTACAGATGCAGTTGCAATTAACAACGAAACATATGAGTTGATTGGAACAGTTAAGATTCCTACAACGCACTTTGCACCAGAGGGTGTGGCTGCAGGTATCGTTCAAGTATTACATAAAATCATGGAGGAATATAACATCAAACCAGATGATGTTGTATTTATTGCTCATGGTACAACTCAGGCAACAAACGCCTTACTAGAAGGAGATGTTGTTAAGGTAGGTGTTGTAACACTTGGTAAAGGTTTACAAGGTGCAAAATCAAAGAGTGATACAACAATCGATAATATCGAATTAGCAAAAGGAAAGTATCTCTACTCTGAAAATGAGTTTGTAGATACTTCTGATACATCAAAGATTGATGAGGCAATTCTTGCGGCAATCAAATCTCTACAAGAAAAGGGATGTAAGAGTATCGTAGCAGCTGAGGCATTCTCTGTTGATGATCCAACAAATGAAAATTTAGTCATTAAACATTGTACAGAGCAGAATGTTCCATCAACAGCTACAAACGATATCTCCAAGTTATATGGCTTAAAGATTAGAACACGTACAGCAGTTGTAAACGCTAGTATCATGCCTAAGATGTTAGAGGCTGCAACAATGACAGATGAATCAATCAAGAAGGCAAGTATCAAGAATCCACTGATGGTTATGCGTTGTGATGGTGGTGTTATGACGGTTGAGGAAGTAAGAAATCGTCCTATCCTAACAATCCTATCTGGACCAGCAGCTGGTGTTGCGGGTGCTTTGATGTATGAAAAATTAACAGATGGTATCTTCTTTGAAGTCGGTGGCACATCAACAGATATTTCATGCGTAAAAGACGGTAAGGTTATGATTAAGTACGCTGAAGTTGGTGGACATAAGACATACTTAAACTCTCTTGATGTACGTACCGTAGGTATTGGTGGTGGATCTATGGTAGAGATCAAAGACGGCAAAGCCGTTAATATCGGTCCAAGATCTGCTCATATCGCAAACCTTGAATATGAAGTATATACAGATCCAAGTTTAATTGTTGATCCTGTATTAAAAACAATCCAACCAATGAATGGTGACCCTGAGTATGCATACATTGAATGTAGCAATGGTACAAAGGTATCCTTAACAATGGCAGGTGCCGCAAACATTGCAGGTTATGTACATCCAGAAGATTATGCATATGGTAATGCAGAAGCTGCACGTAAAGCATGGCAACCACTGGCAGATAACATGGGTTTATCCGTAGAAGAAACTGCAAAGAAGGTAATGGCATACGCAGCAGAAAAGAATGGTAAGGTAGTCAAAGATTTAATGCATGACTATCAGATGGATCCACGTACAACGTTGTTTGTTGGGGGTGGAGGAGGTGCAGCTAGTGTTGTACCACATCTAGCTGAAACAATGAACCACCAGTTCAAGATTGCAAAGAACGCTCCAGTTATCTCAACAATTGGTGTTGCTCTAGCGATGGTTCGCGATATGGTGGAACGTTCCGTATCAAATCCAACAGAAGAAGATATCATCAGTGTACGTCGTGAAGCGGAACTTAAGGCAATCCAAAATGGCGCATCCCCAGATACAGTTGAAGTATCTGTTGAAGTAGATACACAACGTAATATCATTCGTGCAATCGCGGTAGGTGCTACTGAATTACGTAGTAAAGATCGTCTCAAGAAACAACTTACTACAGAAGAGTTACTAGATACAGTTGCGCATAACTTAGATGTTGATAAATCAACATTAGAAATTTCTGCAGAAAATGGTAGTATGTACGCAGTCCAAGCAACTATTACAGAAAAGAAAATCTTTGGTCTTGTTAAGAAGACAACAAAACCACTACGTCTCATTGATGATGAAGGTGTTATTCGTCTACAGAAGAAGAATGCATGGTCACGTCAATCTTCATCCGCAAGCTGGCAAGCAGATATTGATTGGATGATTGAAGAACTAACAGAATATAACGATGGTGGAGCAAACTTACCAAATCTTTATATCGTATTAGGAAAACGTATCATCGACTTATCTGGACTACAGAATGCTGAACAGATTAAGTCAATCGGTGGTGTTGAATTAAGCGGTATCGCGGCAGACACAAAACTCATTGTTATTGCGACAAAGAGAGTTGATGGCTAATATGCCAGGATTTACATATCCCTTTCCAACCAAAGATCTTGCGTATCAAGAACTTACCTATGATTATTGTTACAACAAGATTAAGGAAGAAGATAAACAGCGCATTGTAGAAGAGGCTTGGAAAAAGGGTGAAGAAACCGCAAAGGAAATATTCGCAAAATTTAATGGTAGTTATGATTTTCGCAAAATCTGCACAGAATCAGGCCTTCACTTAAATGATAAAGATACTGACTATGTTGTCGGTAACCAAAGATACTTCAGTGATTATGTATCCGGAACCAATCAAATTAACCTCTATTTAAAATCTATTGAAAAGTGGGCAGAAGAGAATCAGTTATCTATGGATGACGCAATCAATCTCATACTTAGCCACGAATATTTTCACTTCATGGAGATGAATGTGATAGGACAACTCAGTAAATCCTATGAGGTACCGATGCTAGTAATTGGCAAATTCAAACTAGGCAAAACAGGTATCCATGCATTATCTGAAATTGGTGCACATGGATTTGCCCATCAGTACTATCTACTAGCAACTCAGTAAATATTGTAAGCAGGATTCAATCCTGCTTTTGTTATATTGTAATGCGAATAGGGGACTACTATACTGAATATAGATATTAGAGGTATTCAAATGGAAAACAAAGAAAAAAGTATGTTTCAAGAAGCTCGTATGAAGCTGAAACTAACACGAAATAGAGTTGCGGATTTATCAGATGGTTTTTTCAACGAGAGTCGTCTTGAGAAGATTGAAACTGGGAAACTTGAAATTCATCCTGAAGAAGTTGTAAAACTATCAGAAATTTATAAGGATAAAGAATTATGTAGTGCATTCTGCGCAACAGAGTGTCCGGTTGGAATCAAACGTGGGATGAAGGTTGTAAAAGAGAAGAACTTATCCCAGATTGTGTTAGAGATGCTTGCGACTCTACAATCTTTAGATGAAAAGAAAGCACGCTTAATTGAGATGACAGTAGACGGGAAAATCGATGATAAGGAAATCCATGATTTTAAGTTAATTCAGAATCAACTGAAACAAATGGAAGAAACAATCCACTCACTACAACTTTGGATTGAACATTATATTGATGAAAATTAACATTTCGTAAAAATCGCTAAAAAATAAGCATTTTATTCGTAATATTCGCAAAATGATAAATCGATATGACGGGATATAATGCATGTGTAGAATGAAGAGGAGGGTGAAATGATGAACGTACAAAAGAACCCACAGTTTAATCAGTTTAGTAGAATGAAGATTCGTCAAGAAAATTTAAAAAATAATACTATGATGAGCTTTGTGATTGGAGTTGTAATTACACTTATCATCGCATGTATTGGTTTCTACTTTTTCTTACCAGCAATCAACTTTAAGAGTATTCAATTCTGGGCATTCTTATTAGGAGTTGGTGCAGTGTACCTTATAGTACAGGCATTAGTATTTTCTGTCCGCAAAGAAAAGGAGAATCTAAAGTGGATTGCACTTGTGGAATGTATTCTATTTGTGTGTATGGTATTAGGTAGTATTACAAGTATGCGCTTTTTTCATGCGAAGGAATATTCATCCATCTTAAAAGTAGATGATGGTAGTACAGAAGATATTCCATCTGTTAGTGGAACAAGTTCCATTGCGTTAATGGATACTGCAAGTGCAGAAAAACTTGGTGATCGTAAGATTGGCTCCTTAAGTGATGTTGTTTCACAGTTTAATGTTGGTGAGTATATGCAAATTGACTATCAAAATAGTCCAATCAAGGTAGCACCTTTACAATATGATGGTTTCTTTAAGTGGTTTGGAAACCATGAAAATGGTATTCCTGGTTATGTAAAAGTAAATCCAGTTACAATGGATGCGGAATATGTTGCGATGTCAAGCAAGATGAAGTATGTGCCTAGCGCTTACTTCAATGAGAACCTAGAAAGACATATTCGTTTTGCATATCCAACAACTATGTTTACAAATCTGCACTTTGAAATTGATGAAGAGGGTAATCCTTGGTATATCGCTTCTACTTATACAAATAGTATTTCTCTTTTTGGTGGTAAGAAGATTACAGGTGCTATCTTAGTTAATCCAATTGATGGCACAATGACAAAGCTTGATGTGAAAGATGTTCCTCGTTGGGCAGATATTATTTACCCAGGAAATCTTATCGTAGATCAGTATAATGATTCTGCTAAATTACACCGTGGATTCTTGAATAGTATTTTTGGTCAGATTGATTGTAGACAGACTACAACTGTAGAAATTAAGAATGAAGATGGTGATAAGAGTTATCGTACAGACTATGGATATATCGCTAAAGATGGAGATATCTGGATTTATACAGGTGTAACCTCTGTAAATGGTGATTCCAGTAATATTGGATTTATCATGGCAAATGAACGTACATCCGAGACAAAGTTCATTTTAGCTTCTGGTGCAGATGAAGGCAGTGGTATGCATTCGGCTGAAGGTGAAGTACAAGAGAAGGGATATCACGCATCTTTCCCATCATTAATTAATGTAGATGGTACACCAACATATATTATGGTATTAAAGGATGATAATGGTTTGGTGAAGATGTATGCTTGTGTAAATGTCGAACAATATAACATGGTGGTAACAGCGTATAACCAAAAGGACGCAATCGAGCAGTATCGTCGTTTACTAAAGGGTGAAATTAGTACTGAACAAGCAAATCAAGAAGTAAATGATGCTGTAGATACTTCTAACTATAAAGAGAAGGAAATTACGGTAGCGAAACTTGAGAAGATTGATATTAATGGTAATACATATCTTTATATCATTGATACAGATCAAAATATTTATAAAGCAAAGTACGCTGATGTAATCAAGATGATCACTGTAAATGTGGGCGATAAGATTACAATTAAGACGGATGGTACATATTATTTATATGAGTAAGGGGAGGCCTCTTACTTTTTATGATATTTAATTTGCATGCATGATGTAAGTTTCATTGACTTTGTAGTATTCTTTGAGTAATATTTTAGTAGACATATCAATGAGGAAGTTATCATGATTGAGCTTAACTCGTTTTCATTTAATTATACGGTTTGTATATTTTTTGAGACGAGTTTTTTCGTTGAGAGGGACTATGAAAATCAAGAAGATATTGAACAATAATACTGCTGTAATTGATGATAACGGTAACGAAGTCATTGTGATTGGAAAAGGAATTTGTTTTCAGCGTAGAGCTGGAGATTCTATTAATAGTGCATTAGTCGAGAAACAATTCTTTTTATCTTCTAATGATTTAAATCTTAACCTACAGAAGGTATTGGTATCTTTGCCATTAAGTGAAATTAATATTGTGGATAGAATTATCCAAAAAATACGTTTATCTTTGACAAAGAAATTCAGTGACATGTTATATGTTTCTTTGTGTGATCATATTCATTATGCTCTAAAGAATTATGCGGATGGAATCTCTGTGCGTAATGATTTATTAAATGAAATATCACATTTTTATCCGGATGAATACGAGCTAGGGGTACAAGGTATTCAAATTATAAATGAAGAAACAGGGGTTGAACTACCAATTGATGAGGCAGGTTTTATTGCAATGCATATCATCAATTCTGAAACTGAAAATGGAATAGGTACTGCTAATGTTAGGAAGGTTACTATTATTATCGATGAAATATTAAAAATCATATCAAATTACTTTAATGTGGAGATTGATGAAAAGTCTTTGGTATATTTCAGACTCATCAGTCACTTAAAGTACTTTGCAAGAAATATTGTTACACATCATAAATTTGGAAGTGACGATAAGAATGAAGCACTGTTGAAAATGTTAAAGGAAGCATATAAGGATGCGTACCTGTGTGCTATAAATATCAAACAATTTATTTATGCAAAATATGATGTAGAAATAGGTAATGAGGAATTAACGTATTTAATAATTCATATTCAAAGATCAATATCATGAAAGGGGGATCAATATGAATGAGAATCAAAAATTAGCACAATTTATTTTGGAAAATGTTGGAGGAAAGGAGAATGTAGAGTCTGCTACACACTGCATGACACGATTACGCTTAAAGTTAAAAGATAATTCAAAAGCGAATCGTGCAAATCTAGATAATCATCCAGGTATTATTTCTACTCAGGTTGCAGAAGGGAAATTACAGGTGATTATTGGAACACAAGTAGGAGATGTATACGAAGAGTTTATTAAACTTGTACATGTGGTAGAAGAAACTTCGAAAGAAGAAACAAAAGACAAAAATGTTCTAAATCGCTTTGCGGCATTAATTACAAGAATTGTAGTTCCATCATTAGGTGTTTTATGTGCTTGTGGAATTATTGCGGGTGTTAATTCAATTTTGTTATCAACAGGAGTAATTACAAGTGGTGATGGAACAAATATTCTATTATCTAACTTAGGTAATGCATGTTTAACGTTCTTCCCAGTTATTTTAGGTTATACAAGTGCGACCGCATTTGGTATGGATCCATTTATCGGTATGATCCTGGGTGCATTTATGATTTATCCAGGCATGGCACAGTCGATTAATGCAGGTGATCCATTGTTTACACTATTTGCAGGTACACCTATAGAAATGCCTGTATTTAAGACTTTCTTAGGCATTCCAATTATCTTCCCTGCAACAGGATATACATCAACAGTTATTCCTATCATGATGGTTAACTTCTTGGCTTCTAAGATAGAAAAGATTTTAAAAGAAGTATTACCACGCGTAACAAGACAATTCATGGTTCCGTTCTTTACAATTCTTTTTGCTGGAATCGTAGGTGTATTATTAGTTGGACCAATCTCAATGATTATCCAAAACTTATTGCAAGCTGGATTAAACAGTTTGATTTCAACTTCTAAGATTTTAGCATTTGCAGTAATTACATTAATTTATCAACCATTGGTTATTTTTGGTTTACATTGGCCATTAATTACTTTGGGAATTATGGAATTTGGCTCATTAGGAAATTCACTCATTGTAGCTTCAATCTTCCCTGCAAGTTTTGCACATATGGCAGCTTGCTTTGCGGTATTCTTAAAGAGTAAAGATATTAAGACAAAGAATATTGCTTTCCCTGCATTCTTGAGCGCATGTTTCTGCATTATTGAGCCTTCTATTTACGGTGTTACATTACCAGTTAAGAAGCGTTTTGGCTTCTGTATGATTGGTGGATTAGTTGGTGGTTTAATCTTAGCTTTATCTAACTCTCCAATGTATGCGATTAGTATGGGTGTAACAGGTGTTATGTCATTTATTAATCCAAATGTCCCAGGTATCGGTGGACTGGTTTGGGCAGTTATTGCATGTATTGCTGCAATGTTAGTAACATTTACTCTTACATTTGTTACATTTCAAGAAACAAAGGAAGTGAAATAAATGAGTTTTTCCCAAAGTGATAAAATATTTGGGTTGCTTTTCGGTTGTGCTTATGGTGACGCGATGGGAATGCCATCTGAAATGATGCGCCGCACAATATTGGATGAAACATTCCCTGATGGTATCCATGCATTATTACCATCTTCAAAGAATGATTTCTTCAAGCGGAAATTTAAAGCAGGTGAGGTGACAGATGATACTGTGAATACCTTGCTGGTATGTGATTCAATCATTGAAGATGGAAAATTTGATACGGAATTATATCTTCGTAAATTATTACGATGGGCAGATGAAAATCCAGAAAAGAATGCTAGTCAAATTGGACCATCTACTTCAAAGGCTTTAGATTTATTACGTTCTGATAAAAGTTATGTAGAGTCTGGAAAATATGGAACCACGAATGGTTCTGCTATGAAAGTTAGCCCGCTTGGGATTCTGCATGATTATCATGACATCAAAGGCTTAGTATATGATGTTTGTAAACTATGTCTTCCAACGCACAATACAAGTATTGCAATCGCAGGTGCGAGTGTTATCGCAACACTAGCTAGCTATGCGTTGCGACATGAATATGATGAAGAAGAAATTTGGTCACTAACGAAACTTGCAATTGAAGAGGGAATGAAACATGGAAACCAACTTCCATCACCATCGCTATCAAAGAGACTTGATCTAATTCGACAAGATATTATGACATTACCTGAGAAAGAGGTCCTTGAAAAACTTGAAACAGTCTACGGTGTTGGGTTTGAAACTATTGAAACAATTCCAGCTGTACTTGCAATGATTATCCTTAGTAAAGGGAATCCTATGAAGTCTGCTCAATTATCAGCCAACATTGCAGGCGATAGCGATACAATTGGTGCTATATCTACTGCTATCTGTGGAGCATTTTATCCAGAATTCAATACCCTCGATATAAAACTCATCGAGGAAGTCAATGGTATCAATTTTAAAAAGTATGTAGACGGATTAGAAAAGATGTTCAAATAAACAAAAAGGACTCCAATATGATATTGAAGTCCTTTTTAATGGTGCGGATAACAGGAATCGAACCTGCACTCCGAAGGAACTAGATCCTAAATCTAGCGCGTCTGCCAGTTCCGCCATATCCGCGTGCTAAATAATAATAGCAGAATAGTATGGCGATGAAAAGCATAAATTGATTAATTGTTTGATTGAGTGTTAATTAATTGATTTACATAGTATGGAAATTGCTTTTCCCACCATGGCCAATCGTGGCTGACGTCAAATCCCCAGTACTCAACATGAGCAGGGATATTCTTGTATTGAAGTAGTTCTTCTAAGCGATGAGTATCCTCTAACATTGGGTGTTCCCAAGCTCCTTGTCCACAACAGATGTATATCTGCTTTTGACGGTATTTTTCGACGTATGGATGATCATAGTGCATACCGTTGATAAAGTCATTTGGGGAGTTTTGGTAGATGATTTCATTGCTGTAGGAGCCAAAGAATGGGTAAGTGCTATAGACTCCAGATAAGCAGATACATCCTGCAAATAAGTCTGGCATACGGAACAAGATATTGAGTGCGTGGTAAGCACCTAGTGAGCATCCTGTTGTATAAATTTTACTTTCTCTTTGGTTATGATATAAATCACGGAATAGTGGTAATAGTTCTTGGTGAATGTAATTGAAATATGCTTCATGCGCACTGATGCGATCATTGATGTTTTTCCATTCTGCAGACCATGATTCTCCATCAATAGAGTCACAGCATAACACCATGACTTTACCTTGGTCAATCTGGTAGGAAATAGATTGAATTAAGTTGCGGTTTTCATAGTCATAGAATCTTCCATCTTGGGATGGAAAGGCAAGTAGCACAATACCTGCATGACCAAAAACCTTGAATTCCATATCACGATTTAGATGGTAACTATAGCTCTTGTGGTAGTTTATCTGCATGTGGCTTAACTTCCTTTTCCGTCACAAAATCAACAAACTCATGTAGTTCTTTCATTGTTTTAAAGCGGGCAACGTAGAATTCATTACCCATAGCCGCATCTAACACTTGTGGCATTCTTTCATGCATGACGATGTTTGCGCCAAAGCGTTGGAATATTTCGAGGCCAGAATGTGCGTAGTGGCTACCATCACGTTTACCTACGTGTACACAGTGATAGATAGGGTGTGGGGATACAATATTTTGTACATGCATGCACATCTTTGCATAAATCATGTAGATATTTATGTCTTGTGAGTAGTTAATCATGTCTGTCATGTATCCACCTGGTGGACGCATGTTTACTTCTAAACCGATTAAATCACCTTTCTTACCAAGTCCTTCTTTATCTTCTGTCATACGGAAGTATTCTGTATGGAAGAAACGTGAACGAAGATTAAACGCATGAATGAGTTTTTCACCCATTTGGTTTAGATCCTTTGGCATGTCAATTTCATTCCAGAAGATACAGTCTGTCTTTTCGTTTACAATTTCCATAACTGGGTTCGGGAATACGTGGCATGTACGGTAAATAATCTTATTGTTTTCATCTACGATGCCATCAAATGACAAGATGTATCCTGGGATATATTCTTCCATGATATATTCATTAGGAAGTTGAATTTTATAGAAGTCTTCTAGTTCACCATCATTACGGATCTTCCAAGTAGCACTTGAACCTACACCATTGTTTGGTTTTACAACAACTGGATAGCCTACCTTAGAGATAAACTCTTTACCAGCTTCATATGTAGATACGATATGATAGCGTGCAGTAGGTACATTTGCCTTGTGATAGTATGCCTTCATTTCAGATTTTAGCTTATAATGGACAACATCATCTGCTTTATCACCAGTTGTAATATTAAAGTCTTGGCGAAGCTTTGCGTCTTGAAATAACCAATACTCATTATTGGACTCTAACCAGTCAATCTTGCCATAACGATGTGCAAACCATGCGACAGCACGATATACCTCATCATAGTTCTCTAAAGAACTTACCTGATAGTAATCATCAAAAGCTGACTTTTGTACGTCGCTTAAAGAGTTGTAATTTGCGTCACTGATTGCGAGGGAACGACCGCCCAATTGTTTCCAAGCGAGTGGAAATTGATAATATGTCTTAGGAAAATTAGGGGAAATAAAGATAAAGTTTTTTTGCATAATATTCACCTGCTTCGTGATGATTTTAGCATATTTTAGGGTATAAAGATGAAGAACCAGCATACTTTTTCGCTAGAAAGTCTATAATAGAAACAGGAGGTATTTAAAATGGGTGAACTATTATTACAATTACGAAGAGATAATATGAAGGCAATGAAGGAACATGACACTCTAACCAAGGGTGTGTTGAGCCTTGTGATTGCCGCAATTACACTTGCGGAGAAGGAAGCTGGTCATACGTTAGAGAAGAATGATGAACTAGCGTATATTCAGCGTGAAATCAAACAAACAAATGAAACAATTGATAGTATTCCTGAAAATCGTGAAGATTTAAAGGAAGAAGCACAAAAGAAGCTAGCACTACTTTCTTCTTACTTACCAAAGCAGTTAACGGAAGAAGAGATTCATCAAATTATCGAGGGAATCTTACAAGAGAAGGGCTTAGAACCTCTTAAGCGTAATCAAGGTCCTGTGATGAGGGAGATTCTTGATAAGTATAAGGGTCAAACAGACGGTAAGACTGTTAACCGTATTCTTGGCACAATCTTACATTAAAAAAAACAAGTAACTTTCGTTACTTGCGATTGTTTGGGTCAAAATTTGTAATTTGTCGAACAACTTCGGCAGCTAGTGTAATACCTGCAACAGGTGGTACGAAGGCAGTGGAACCTGGAATACTCCATTTCACTGCTTTTTCTTGTTCTTCATTTGGATATTCAATCGGTTTGATCGGTGCTTCTGTTGAACAACAAACTTGTAAGTCTTTAATGTTACGTGCACGTAATTCATGGCGCATTACTTTTGCGAGTGGGTCATTTTTTGTATCATAGATATCCATGATACGAACTTTTGTTGGATCGAAACGATTGCCACAACCCATCGCAGAGATGATAGGAACACCTAAACTCTTCGCTGTTACAATAAGGTCAATTTTAGCGGTAACATTATCAATTGCATCGATAATGTAGTCGTATTGGCTAAAGTTAAACTGATCTTTGGTTTCTGGCAAATAGAAGATTGGTAGAGCGTTAACGATGGTATCAGGGCTAATTGTAGTGATGCGCTCTTTCATCACATCTACTTTGTATTGGTCGATGGTTGCGTCGGTTGCGATAAGTTGTCGGTTGATGTTAGTAAGTGAAACCGTATCATGGTCGACGATGTCGATTTTGCCAATGCCACTACGTGCTAAAGCTTCGATGGCGTATCCACCAACTCCACCAACACCGAATACAATTACATGTGCTTGTTGGATTTTATGTAGTGCGTCTCTTCCAATGACGCGTTGTGTTCTAGAAAAACGATTAATCATAGCTTTACCTCGCAGTTTATTGTAGCGTAAATTTAATATGGATGGAACGTATCTGCAGTGATTTATAAATTGGTGTAAAATAGTGGCGAGGTAAACATATGGCAAAAAAAGAAGTGAAGACAAATGTGATGCGGCTTTTGGATGCGGAAGGAATTACGTATCAGGAACATACCTATGATGTAAGTGATGGTTTATTGGATGGTGTTTCGGTTGCCCAAAAATGTGGAGAAGATCCAGAACAGGTCTTTAAGACATTAGTGACGAAGGGTGATGATGGCAATCATTACGTATTTGTAATTCCAGTAAAAGAGAAACTGGATTTAAAGGCTTGTGCGCGTGCGGTTGGTGTAAAGAGTGTAGCGATGTTACCGCAGAAGGAACTGCTAAAGACAACAGGTTATGTCCATGGTGGTTGTTCGCCAGTTGGAATGAAGAAATTATTTGTGACTGTTTATGATGAAACAGTCGTACTTTTTGATACGATTCTTGTATCAGGTGGCAAGATAGGAACGCAGATTGAGATTGCCCCAGATGATATTATCAAGATTACAGAGGGTAAGGTTGCAGGATTAATTCAATAAAGAAACAGCGGGAAACTTATTTGGTTTTCCGCTGTTTTATCAGATAAGTGATTAGAAATCCGAAACCATATCCGCACATATCGATGATACAGTCACGTAGTTCGGCTGATCTTCCAGGTGTAAAGTATTGAATTCCTTCATCAATTATTGGTACAAGTATCATCCACAGGATGATGACTCGTTTTTGTTGGCGCTCCTCGATGGTATAAGAACTAACAATTGATACCAAAATACCGAGTAGAGCGTATTCACTAAAATGGGCAAATTTACGGATTAGAGTGTGGAATAGCTTGAATGGTATGAAATGAAGAAATTGTAAGTGATCATAGATACGATAGCTTAATGTTTCACTTAGATTTGCGGATACTTTCCCAGTTTGTGCTGAGTTGTGAAATATCCAAAGTGTGTATGCGATTACGATAGTCCATAGGATTATCTTTTTTATACGTTTATCCCTCATTAGCCATTCTCCATATTGTATTTCCTATGATATAATACCTTCCATGAATAAGAAAAGTGTAATCAATTTTTTGATGGTTTTAGCTGGAACGTTCTTATTGTCTATGTCAGTAGAATTTTTTATTTTACCGTACAATATTCTTTCCGGTGGCGTCGCTGGTCTTGCGGTTGCCTTTGAGCCATTCTTCCATATAGATAAGACCTTGTTTGCGAACTCTGCAGTGATTGGTTTCCTAATTTTAGGAGCAGTTATCCTGGGTAAGGAATTTGCCTTAACAACGATGTTATCTTCACTTGCCTATCCAGTATTTAACAACTTACTGATTAAGGTTCCAAATCCAATCACTGTTGATCCAATACTAGCTGCTTTATATGCAGGACTCCTTGGTGGTACTGGTATTGGTATTGTGATGAGAGCAGGGTCTAGTACAGGTGGTATGGATATACCTGCTTTGATTTTACATAAGTTTACAGGTGTACAAATTTCGGTTTTGGTTATTATTATTGATACTTTAACGGTTGGATTAGGTATTGCGGCGTATGGCATTAACTCTGCACTACTTGGTCTAGTGTCCGTGTTTGCGTCTGGCTTTGCGATTGGAAAGGTGCTGAGTGCTGGACAAGGTGCGAATGCCAAGTCTGTACATATTATTTCCAGTCATTGGGAAGAATTACGAGATGCAATCTATCAGGAGCTCAATCGTGGTGTTACGATTTTAGATGGTCGTGGTGGATTCAACAGTGCAACGAAGAATGTTGTGTTGGTCGTTGTATCAACACGCCAATATGCAAGTTTAATCTCATTAATTAATCGAATTGATCCAAAAGCATTTGTGATTACAAATGATGCGTCTGATATGCATGGTGAAGGTTTCACCTACGCTTCATCCAATATTTAACAGAATGTGATAAAATTATTGCGCAGGATTTCACAAGTAAGGAGGTACCCTTATGATTCAATGCACCCATGTTTACAAACGATATAAAAATGGTACGAATGCACTGTATGATATAAATTTATCAGTTGATCAGGGCGAATTTGTTTACGTCATTGGGCCAACTGGTTCTGGTAAATCTACTTTGATTAAGTTGATGGATGCGGAAGAAATGTGTACAAAAGGCAATGTGAAAGTTGTCGGTATTGATGTTGGGGAATTATCCAAACGTCAGATTCCTATCTATCGCCGTAATATCGGTGTTGTATTCCAGGATTATAAATTATTGCCACATTTGACAGTGTTTGAGAATATCGCATATGCCCTTGAGGTTATCGGTATGAAGAAGGCACAGATTCGTAAGCGTACGATTGAAGTGATGAAAGTCGTTGGACTAAGTGAAAAGGGTAATTCTTTCCCAAAGGAATTATCAGGTGGACAACAACAGCGTGTAGCGATTGCGCGTGCGATTGCTAACCGTCCTAAGGTCTTGATTGCGGATGAGCCTACTGGTAACTTGGATCCAGCAAAATCAGATGAAATTATGGACTTACTACAAGAAATTAATCACCGCTATGGTACAACGGTTGTCATGGTTACCCATGATATTACGCTTGTAAACAAGTATCGTAAGCGTACGATTGTTTTGGAACAAGGACACATTGTGGCTGACCGTTCCGAAGGAGGTTATGTTCGTCATGATTAGACCAATTCGTGAAGGTATCCGTGGTGTTGGTAGACACTGGGCAATGTCTCTTTCGAGTGCTATTGCAGTTACAGTAACATTAATGATTATTAGTTTGTTCTTGGTATTAAGTTATCACTTAGAACAATTTACACGTTCAGTAGAGTCTTCTGTCGAAATCTCTGTTATGGTGGCATATGATGCGGAATCTGCATCTAGCTTAAAGCAGATTGAAACAGCAATCTCGGCAATTGATGGTGTTGAAAGAGTATCCTATTCTTCAAAAGATGATGAGTTGAAATATTACATCAATAGTTTTGAGGATGAGCGTACTAGAGCAGTATTTGAACCATTCAAGGCAGATAACCCTATGCATGATGCCTACTATGTAGAAGCAAAGAATGGTGCAAATCTTGAAGAGATTGCTAAGGAGATCGACAAGATTTCTGGGGTTGATAGTGTTAACTATGGTGGACAAAGTACATTGAACATGGTTGATGCGATGTCATCCATTCGCCGCTTTGGTAGTATCCTAGTAGCTGCGTTAACGTTACTTGCGATCTTCTTAATTCAAAATACAATCAAACTTACAATTTATGCACGTAAAGATGAAATTACGATCATGAAACATGTAGGTGCGACAAACGGGTTTATCCGTGCTCCTTTCCTTTGGGAAGGTATTATTACAGGTATTCTAGGTGCAATCATTCCGATTGGCCTAACGGTTTGGGGTTACATCGTGATTTTCGAAAAGACGTCTGGTGTATTAATCTCTAACATGTTCCGTTTAGAGAAGCCGTTCCCATTCTTATACTATGTTTCAGGTATCTTATTATTAGTTGGTATTCTTGTTGGTCTTTTCGGAAGTTGGCTCTCCGTTACGAAGTATTTGAGGGATAAGCGATGAAAAAACTAGCAAAGATTTGTTTATGTCTACTAATGGCAATGATTATGGTTGGAAATCAATCCAGTACCGTTATGGCGGATGAAGATTATTCCAACTCTGAATATTGGTTGAATCGCTGTACAAACTACGGTAAAGATGATGCCAGTGCATGTGAGGCATATAAGGCATATTTAGAGTCTCAGAATGCGGAAATGAGTCAACAGATTGAGGCTTGGAAGGCTCAAAAGGCTGATATGGAAGCCAATATCACAAAGTATGCAGCGAAGATTTCGGAGTATCAGGTTCAAATCGATACAAAGCAAGCTGAAATTACGCAGAAAGAAGCTGAAATTGACGCAAAGCAGAAAGAAATTGACTACAAGCAGGCAGAGATTGAACAAAACCAACAAACAGCAGATAAACTGCAAGATAAAGTAAAGACACGTATGGTGTTAAACCAACCTACGATGCGTACCAATCAATATATTGATATTTTGATGGGTGCGAATAACTTTACAGATTTTATCCGTATTGCGAATGGTTTAAGTACTATTTCTCAATACGATAAGAAGACTTTGAATGAACTTGTTCAGATTATCGCAACATTAAACAAACAAAAAGAAGAGCTTGTTGTTGCGAAGAATGAACTAGAGATTCAAAAGAAGGAAAAACAAGACCAACAGAAGGAACTCATTACTTTACAAACTTATGTGCAGATAGCCCAAGAGGCAGCACAGAAGACTGCAGCTGCACTTCGTGGTTCAATCGAGACTAAGAACTCTGATATTGCACAAAACAATGCATTAATGGCAGGTATCACTGCTCAGATTGAGGCGATTCAAACAACAAATGGTTGGACTTATCCAGTTGACGGCGCTTGGCGTAGTGCTGGTACTTGGTCTTACCCAGATGGTAGTATCCACTTGGGATATGACTTTGCGGCTGGTTATGGTGCGACAATTCGTGCAGTCGCTAATGGTGTTGTATTAAGAGGTGTTAATGGCTGTCCGACAGTAGGTTACTTGGGTGATAGTTGTGGTTATCAGTTTGGTGGTGCTTCCTATTCAGGTAACCAGGTTATCTTACTTGTAACTGTAAATGGTAGCTTGTATGGTGTGGATTATTTCCATATGACATTAAATACACCGGCGGCGACAGGTACGATTGTAAATGCAGGTGATGTCATTGGACAGGTAGGTTCTTCCGGTAATACAACAGGACCACACTGTCACGTGGAAATATTCTATCTAGGAGATGCATCTAACTTTGCGTATTACGCAGCCAACTGGAATGGTGACGTAAGCTTTGGAGCAGGTTGGACTGGTGGAAGATACGGCTTATATGGCAGACGTTGCAGTGATGGCGTTGGTGCTCCATGTCGTATTCAACCAGAAGAAGTATTTGGTTATTAAAAATATCATCAAAGAGTCTCTTCTAAAATAGAGACTCTTTTTAGAAAGATAGAGGCAGTGAAATGGACGAAAACAAAGAAGAATTACAGAACGATGAAAAAGTATATAGTATTCCTTTCCGTCGTCATTTATGGCCAGAAGAAGTGGCTTTAAAACAAGAACAGAAGAAAGTAAAGCGTCTACGCATTCTCTTAGTAGCGTTTGTGGTGGTTGCCTTAGTTGGTGGTTGGTTACTTGGTTCAGTGTTACCGCTATCTTCCTTGGCTCCTACACGCAAGAACGTTGTAAATAATCTTCCTTTAAATTCTGATGAGAAAATCAATGGAGTTTTACAGGTGATGGAGAATGATTGGTTTTTTGCGGATCAGGTAGAAAATATCAATACACAATTAACAGACCAGGCTCTAAAGGGTATTACAACCAATGAGATTGATAAGCATACGGAGTACATGACTGCGGATGAAATGAAGAAGTTTACAGATTCGATCAACCGTAATTATGTAGGGATTGGTGTGCAGTTCTTACAAGCCAATGGTATTAATATCATTGAACGTGTCTTCCGTAATTCACCAGCAGATAAAGCTGGTGTAAAAGCTGGAGATATTATGAATAAAGTCAATGGAGAATCACTGGCAGGTAAGACAACTGAAGAAATTAAGAATCTAGTACAGGGTGATAGCGGTACAGAAGTTACGATTGAATTTATCCGTCAGGAACAACCTATCGAGATTACAATCACACGTGCAGCTGTCAGTGCAACTGCATTTGGTGAGATTCTCAGCGATAATACTGGTTACTTACAGATTTATCAGTTCGGTGAAAATACAACCAATGAAGTTAAGGCGTATCTTGATGATTTCAAGAATGCGAATGTATCAAATATCGTGATTGACTTACGTGATAATGGCGGTGGATATCTAACCGCATTACAAGGGATTGCGTCATACTTCTTGCCTAAGG
Source organism: Solobacterium sp. (assembly GCA_015256455.1). Lineage (GTDB taxonomy): Bacteria > Bacillota_I > Bacilli_A > Erysipelotrichales > Erysipelotrichaceae > Bulleidia. The sequence continues at coordinate 30,716 of JABZMB010000002.1, forward strand.
ATACACTTGCGATGAAGCAGGTTTATGCGGATGGAACGGTAGAGGAAATCCGTACAACGGATGGTATGTATGACAATATCAAGAAGATAGCTATCTTAGTGAATAAGAATACAGCGAGTGCTTCTGAAGTATTAACGATGGCGCTTAAGGAACAGCACAAGGATGTAACCGTACTAGGTGTTACAACTTATGGTAAGGGTACGGTGCAGGTATCTCGTGTATTTAAGGATGGATCAGCACTAAAGTACACAACATCTAAGTGGACATCTCCAAATGATGTTTGGGTAAATGGTGTTGGTATTACACCAGATGTTGAAGTGAAGTTACATGAAGTGATGTATACTACTTTGCCAAAGATGAGCGATACGGATCGTTACGCTTTTGATAGTGTAAGTGACTCTGTAAAATTTGCTCAATTATGTTTAGATTACTTAGGCTATGATGTTGATCGTACAGATGGATATTTCTCCTCTCAAACAGAAGTCGCATTACGTCAGTTTGAAACAGATAAAGGTATTACAGTAGATGGTGTATTAGATAAAGAAACATTTGGTGTACTCTATAGTGCTGTGGTATTAGATTGGAATACAACAAAGATACATGACGTTCAACTACAGAAAGCACAGGAAGTCCTAAATGGATGAGCGTAAGTTTGAACTTGTATCACCATTTAAGCCTACGGGAGACCAGCCAAAGGCGATTGCGGAACTGGTTGCTGGCCTGCGTGCAGGTAAGAAAGAACAGGTTCTAGAAGGTGCTACTGGTACTGGTAAAACATTTACCATGGCGAATATCATCGCACAGATGAATCGTCCAACACTTGTGTTTTCACACAATAAAACATTGGCAGGCCAGTTATATTCAGAGTTTAAAGAATTATTCCCACATAATCGTGTAGAGTTCTTTGTATCAAACTTCGACTACTATCAACCGGAGGCATACATGCCTAAGAGTGATATGTATATTGAAAAGACAGCTGCGATTAATGAAGAGTTGGATATGTTCCGTGAGTCCACTTTGAATTCTCTGCTGGAAAGAAGAGATACGATTGTAGTCGCATCTGTTGCGTGTATCTATGCGGCTAGTGATCCTGTTGAATATAAGAACATGTTCTATACGATACGTGTAGGGGAAAGCATTGATCGCAATGATTTGATGCGCCGCTTGATTGAACTACAGTACTCACGTAATGACGTTGACCAAACAAGAGGTACGATACGTGTGCGTGGAGATATTATTGATTTAACACCTTCCTATACAAATGAATTTAATATTCGTATTGAGATGTTTGGTGAAGAGATTGAACGTATTACTGAGATTGATCCTTTGACAGGAAAGACCATGAATGCATACCAGTTTTATAACATCTTCCCAGCGAGTGGATATGCTCGCTCAAAGGAGACAATGTTAAGAGCGTGTGATGCGATTGAAGCAGAGCTTGAAGATCGACTTGAGTATTTCCGTCAGAAGGGGAAACCACTTGAAGCAGAGCGTTTAGAACAGCGTACACGTTTTGATTTAGAAGCCTTAAGAGAGAATGGATACTGTTCTGGTATTGAGAACTACTCTATGCATATCGATGGAAGAAAAGTAGGTCAACGTCCATGGAATCTCTTTGATTACTTCCCTAAGGATTTCTTGTTGTTTGTGGATGAATCACACGTATCCTTACCACAGGTAAGAGGTATGTATAACGGTGATCGTCAACGTAAAGAAGTATTGGTGGAATATGGTTTCCGTTTACCATCTGCACTAGAAAATCGTCCAATGAAATTTGATGAATTCCAGTCGATGATGAATCAGGTTGTATATTGTTCCGCAACACCTGGTGACTTTGAATTAGAAGCAGTTAATCACCATGTGACAGAACAGATTATTCGTCCTACAGGATTGCTCGATCCAAAGATTACTGTCAAGCCAACCAAGGGGCAGATTGATGATATCTGTGAGGCACTGGATGTTAGACTCAAACGCAATGAGCGTGTGTTAATTACAACATTAACTGTACGCATGGCTGAAGATTTAACAGCATATCTCAAAGAACGTGGTTATAAGATTGCGTATTTACATCACGAGACAAAGACGTTAGAGCGTACGGAAGTTATTCGTGATTTACGTTTGGGAAAGGTTGATGCGATTGTTGGTATCAACCTGTTGCGTGAAGGTTTGGATATTCCAGAAGTATCTCTGGTATGTATTTTAGATGCGGATAAGGAAGGTTTCTTACGTAGCCACCGTTCTTTAATACAGACGATAGGACGTGCCGCCCGTAATGCGAATGGTGAAGTATACATGTACGCAGATGTCATGACAGATTCCATGCGTTATGCAATTAATGAAACAGAACGTCGACGTAAGATTCAGGAAGCATATAATGCAGAACATGGCATAATACCTACAACGGTTAAGAAGAATGTTGAAGAAGCCATTCGTGGGAAAGAGACTAAGGAAATGGCTGCGAAATACATGCAGAAGAAAGCGAAACTTTCCCAGAAGGATAAAGCGAAACTCATTGCTGATATGGAAGTTGAAATGCGTGAGGCAGCCGCAAGTTTAAATTTTGAAAGAGCAGCTGAACTTCGTGATATTCTCTTTGAATTAAAATCAGAGTAAATTATGAAAACAAATACTGTACAAGAAGAACCGAAACTGATTTTGACATATCCACATAAGACGATACTAAATTGGATAGCCTTTGTGACAATTATATCGTTCTCTTTGATTGTGACGTGGATATTAAAAAATTTGATTCATGAAGGAACGGATGAATCAGGCAGGATGATTATTGTGATTGCGCTTGTTTGTATACCACTACTTCTTTGTTTTATGGTTTGTTATTTCTATCTAAATGCAGTGAAATTAGAAGTTGATAAAAACAACTCTTTAAAATACTATACTTACGGAAGTAGAGGACATAGTGTATTGCATTTTCGATTTGCATTGGAAGATATTCAAGAAATAAAGGAAAGTAAACTTCCACTTGGTTGTTCGAAGGTAACGATGAAAATCAAAAACCCTATCTTTTGTGGGTTTAATGAAAAGAAGATAGGTAAGCAAATGAATGTCAGCGTCATCGCTGAAAGAGAGAAAGTAGATTTTTTCATCCAAGAGATTTTGAATAGACATTCAGATATACTCTAGGTTTTAGATGTTATGAAAATTACTGTGAAAAAATGTTCCTGCATAGGGAGCATTTTTTTATAGTTCGAGTATAATAGAGGAGACGTACGAGGTACAGACTATGGATTATACAAAGTTATTAGCACAAAGAGCAGTAGATATGAAACCGTCAGGAATTCGTAAGTTCTTCGACTTGGTAGCGGAAATACCAGATTGCATTTCACTTAGTGTTGGTGAGCCTGATTTTAAGACACCATGGGATATTCGTGATGCGGCAATCCATACAATTGAACTAGGTAAGACACAATACACGACCAATGCAGGTTTAAAAGAGTTACGTCTTGCGGTTCGTGAATACTTGCTTCGTAAATATAATCTGGATTATGACATTGATCAGATGATTGCGACAGTAGGCGCAAGTGAAGGGATTGACCTCGTATTCCGTACAATCGTAGAAGAGGGTGACGAAGTCATCTTGCCAGACCCAGGATACGTTACATATCAACCAACAGCTACTTTTGCGGGTGCGAAAGTAAAGTATGTAAAGGCTAAGGTTGAAAATGGTTTTAGAATCCAAGCCGCAGACATCAAGGCTGCAATCACAAATAAGACAAAGGCAATTTTATTCTCTTATCCAAATAACCCAACAGGTGCGACACTATCTCGTAAAGAGATGGAAGAAATCGCAGAAGTATTGAAAGATACAAATATTCTTGTCATCTCCGATGAAATTTATTCAGAACTGATTTATGGAGATGGAGAGTTTACTTCCTTTGCGTCAATTCCAGGAATGAAGGAAAGAACAATCGTACTAAATGGCTTCTCTAAGACCTTCTCTATGACGGGTTGGCGTTTAGGCTATGTTCTTGGGCCAAAGGAAATTATTAAGGTAATGTTAAAGGTGCATCAGAATTGTGTTATGGCAGCTCCTACCGTGAGCCAATATGCCGCAATTACAGCACTTCGTGATTGTGATAGGGATGTAGAGGAGATGCGTAAACAGTATGATATGCGCCGTCAGTATTGCGTACGTAAGCTCAATGAAATGGGTTTGAAGACATTTGAACCAACAGGAGCCTTCTATGTATTCCCAGATATCTCTAGTCTAGGTATGACCAGTGATGAGTTCTGTGAGAAACTATTGAATGAACAACATGTCGCAATTATCCCTGGAACTGCATTTGGTGAAAGTGGACAAGGTTTTGCGAGAATTAGTTATGCGTACAGTATTGAACACTTGCAAGAAGCAATGAGACGCATTGCACAGTTTATAAGGGATCACAAAGGAGAGAAATAAGATGGATAATCTAAAGTTAATTGACTTACTTGTACAAAATCCACGTGCAAGTATTACAGACCTAGCTGATATTTTAGGTGAAACAGAGGAAACCGTTGATCGTGCTAAAAAAGATTTAGAAGAACAGAAAATTATCTGTGGTTACCACACAATGGTAAATTGGGATAAGGCGAATATCGATCATGTTGATGCGATTATCGGTGTTAGTGCAAAGCCAGAACGTGGCAGTGGTTATGATAAGATTGCGGAAAGAATTGCACATTTCCCTGAAGTAAGCAGTCTATTCCTGATGAGCGGTAACTCTGAATTCTTAGTAAATGTAAATGGTAAGACAATGCGCGAAGTCGCTGACTTCGTTGGTGAAAAGTTAGCTCCAATCGAAGGTGTTGCGGCAACAGTTACAATGTTTGTACTTAAGAAGTATAAGGTCAATGGTGTAACGATGGACCTACATAGCGAAGCAGGCGACGAAAGGATGCCAGTATCCGCATAAATAGCGAACAAAATCACTTTTGATCGTAATGACAGAAGTGATTTTTTCCTTTACTTTTAGTAGGGGAACTGTTAATATATTGTGGCGAGTGGGTTACTCCCGCTCCTTGCCAGAAATGGCCGTTAGACCAGAAGGAGGTGTACGGAATGAAGAAGTATGAAGTCATGTACATCATCAACGAATCTGTTGAAACAGAAAAGAGAGCTGAATTAATTGAAACTCTCAGCAAGATCATCACTGACAACGGTGGTAAGATTGCAAAGACAGACGAATGGGGAATGCGCGAATTTGCTTACCCAATTGATGACATGAAGAAGGGTTACTATGTAGTAACAGCATTTGAAGCAGAAAATGACTGCGTAAAGGAATTCGATCGTTTGATGGGAATCAACGCAAATGTTGTTCGTTTCATGATTACCCGTGACGAAGCTCCGGCTAAGGGAGCTAAGTAATGATTAACCGCGTTGTTTTGGTTGGTAGACTGACACGTGATGTTGAAGTTCGTAAGACAGCTAGTGGCTTATCCGTTGCGACATTTACTGTTGCATGTGATCGTCGTATGGCTCGTGGACAGGATGGAAACAATCAACAGTCTGCAGACTTCATCAGTTGTGTTGCTTGGCGACAAGCTGCCGATTTCTTAGGCTCATATGCACATAAGGGTGCATTAGTGGGTGTTGAAGGAAGAATCCAAACACGTAACTATGACCGTGATGGACAAAAGGTTTATATTACAGAAGTCGTTTGTGATACTGTAAACTTACTTGAATCTAAGAGTCAATCACAGAGTAGAGCACAGAACAGTGGTTATCAAGACAACAGTTATCAACAGCCGTATTCACAACCAAAGCCATCTGTAAATGATGATTTTGTGAGTGATGACTTCGGCGCAGGAATCGGAATGGATATTTCCAGCGATGACCTGCCATTCTAAATAAAGGAGAACAGACAATGGCATTCAGAAAACAAAGAATGGGCCGCAGAAAGGTCTGCTACTTTACAAAAAACAACATCACTTATATCGATTATAAGGATGTAGAGCTCTTGAAGAAATTCGTTAGCGCAAATGGAAAGATTACTCCACGTCGCGTTACAGGAACTCGTGCGAAGTACCAGAGAATGTTAGCAATCGCTATCAAGCGTGCTCGTCAAATGGCTTTATTACCATACGTAGAAGACTAATGACACAAACGACTATCTTAGATAGTCGTTTTTTATGTTCATAGAAAAAAGAAGCGTAATACGCTTCTTTCATTGTTTAGATAATACCGGCGAAGGTCGTTGCTAGAGCGACGGTAATAATACCGGAAGTACAGATTGCAAGACCTGCCATGGCACCTTGCAAGTCACCGAGTTCGATTGCCTTGGATGTGCCAATTGCGTGTGCACTAGCCCCGAGTGCTAAGCCCTGGGCAATTGGGTCGGTGATATGGAAAATCTTGAATACAATATCTGCGATGATTGCGCCAAAGATACCTGTCACAATGATTGCCGCAACTGTAACCGGTACGATACCACCTAATTCTTCCGCAACACCCATACCGATGGCTGTTGTGATGGACTTTGGTAGGAAGGTAACGTATTGCGCATGGTTGAAACGGAACACTAGTGAAAGAACTAGTACTGTAACAACGCTACTAATACAACCACAAGCGATGGAAATTAGAATCATCTTCCAATTCGCTTTGAGCTTATCGATTTCTTTATAGAGTGGTACTGCCAAAGCGACTGTTGCAGGGGTTAATAACCAACTTAGATACTTTGCGGAGGAATAGTAGGAATCATAATCAATACGGAAAATAGATACAAAACCAATCGTAAAGATAATCGCAATCAATAAAGGATTAAAGATTGGTAGTTTGAACTTTTCACGGCAGAGAATCCCGATAAAGAATCCAATAAGGGATATCACTACGCCAATTGTGGCGCTCGTTAACATGACATTATTCATTGTTTGACTTTTCCTTTCTTAATAACATAGATACTTTTCCAGTAACCGCCATGACAATAATAGTTGAAACCATCATGATGAGAATGGATTGTATCAAGATCGGTTGTAAGGATGCCATGGACTCAATTAAACCTACAGCTGCAGGAATAAACATTACGGGCATAATTTCGATTAAGAAGTCAGCTGTATCATGTACTTCATCAACCTTAAAGATGCCAAGGTTAAGTGCGATGAACAAAAGCACAAGTCCATAAATGGACGCAGGAATTGGTAGTGGTATAAATGTATGTAAGACTTCACCAATACAAGTAAAAAGAAGGATAATCAAAAACTGTCGAATATGTTTCATATAGTTTCTCCCAAACGCTAGTTATTATCCCATTATTTTCCTTAGAATGATACGAATATTATTGATTTTTATGATGATAGTGCTTTCATCAAAGGGAAATATATACATTTTGCGATAAATGTTGGAAAAATTGGTTTTTTAACAAAATCCCTTTGTAAATGGCGTAGTAATTTCATATAATACCTATGTGCCACATATCGTATATGCTTCCGAATTGGCGGAAGTGTCTCTACCCTGCTACCTTAATAGCGGGACTACGGTTGTCTCTATTCTTTTTTAGTGACTTCCTGTTGAGATGCTACTCGGCAGGATTTTTGTTTTTTAGGCGACGATGTGTGAATGAAAAAAGGGGGATATTTATGTTAGAAAAGTTATTTCATTTAAAGGAAAACGGCACAACAGTTAAAACAGAATTGATTGCAGGTGTTACAACATTTATTACAATGGTTTATATCCTTGCGCTCAATCCATCCATCTTAAGTGCTTCTGGTATGGATGCAGGTTCCATCTTAACAGCGACTGCAGTCGCATCCGCTATTGCATGTTTCTGTATGGCTGCATTCTCAAATACACCATTTGCATTATCTGCTGGTTTAGGTTTGAATGCTTACTTCGCATACACAGTATGTGGTGTTATGGGTTATCCTTGGCAGGTTGCGTTAACAGCAGTACTTGTGGAAGGTATTATCTTTATCATCATGTCACTAACAAGTGTTCGTGAAGCAATCTTCAATGCGATTCCAGTACAGTTAAAGGTTGCTGTATCTGTAGGTATTGGTTTCTTTATCGCATTTATTGGTGTACAAAATGCACATATCATCGTTGATGGCGCAACACTTGTTAGTCTATATTCATTTACAGGTGGTATTGCGAATGGAACATTCTCATCACAGGGTGTTGGTGTAATCTTGTGTATGGTTGGTGTTGTTTCTATTGTAGTGATGCTCATCAAGGGTGTTAAGGGATACATGTTATGGGGTATCTTATTAACTTGGGTATTAGGTATCATCTGCCAATTATTAGGTATCTATGTACCAAATCCAGAATTAGGTTACTATTCATTAATTCCAACAGCGTTCTTCTCAATGCCAAATTCTATCGCTCCTACATTCTTCCAATTTGACTTTGCGTTTGTGGCAAGTCACCTTGCAAACTTCATTGTAGTAGTATTTGCATTCTTATTCGTAGATGTCTTCGATACACTTGGAACAGTTATCGGATGCGCTTCTAAGGCAAATATGTTAGACAAGGATGGAAAGCTACCAAGAATTAAGGGTGTGCTATTAGCTGACGCTGTTGGTACAACAGTAGGTGCTATCTTAGGTACATCCACAATCACAACATTCGTTGAATCTTCTTCTGGTATCGCTGAAGGTGGTAGAACAGGTTTGACAAGTGTTACAACAGGTATCTTATTCTTAGTAGCATTATTCTTATCTCCATTATTTTTAACAATTCCTTCCTTTGCGACAGCACCAGCATTAATTGTTGTTGGTTTCTTGATGATGCAGCAGGTTGTTAACATCGAATGGAACGATATCACAAAGGCATTCCCATGCTTTGTATGCATCACAATGATGGGCTTCTCTTATTCTATTTCTGAAGGTATTGCATTTGGATTTATCTCATATACATTCATCCATGTAATTACTGGTAAGGCTAAGGAACTATCACTCTTGATGTATATCCTTACAGGATTATTTATCTTGAAGTTCTTTATTATCTAAACAAATTACGAGGTTCACGTCATAGTGAACCTTTTTTCATTTATAATACTGTAAAGAGGTATGTATATGATTTATACAGTAACAATGAATCCATCACTTGATTACATCATGCAATTAGAAACGTTTGAAGAGGGAAAGTTAAATCGTTCTATCTTTGAACAGATTGATGTCGGTGGTAAGGGTATTAATGTGTCGATTGCTCTAAAACATTTAGGGAGAATTAGTACACCACTAGGTTATGTGGCTGGTTTTACGGGCGATGAAATTGAGAAGCGTGTAAGTAGTCATGGATTAATCCCTGATTTTATTAAGTTAATACACGGCCAATCTCGTATTAATATAAAAATGAAACATGTTGAGGAAACAGAAATCAATGCGAGTGGTCCTACGATTGAAAAAGAAGATTTAGAAAAGCTATATGTAAAACTAGAACATCTAACAGAAGGAGATATCCTCATTCTTTCTGGTAGTATGGCATCAGGCGTTGATCATAACTTCTATGCAGATGTTATGAAATATCTTGAGGGTAGAAAGATAAGGGTTGTTGTCGATGCGGCAGGAAGTATACTCAAAACAGTACTACCATATCATCCATATTTAATCAAACCAAATCAACATGAATTATCAGAAATATTTGGTCAAAAGATTTTAGAGAATCAAGTAGAAGAGTATGCATGCAAATTGGTAACGATGGGTGCACAAAATGTGCTTGTTTCACTAGGAGAAAATGGAGCAATACTTGTAAACAAACAAGTTTATCGAAGCATTGCACCACGTGGAGAAATATTAAACTCCGTAGGTGCTGGAGACTCTATGATTGCGGCATTCTTGGCTAGTAAATTAAATGGAGAAAGTGATCAAATAGCACTAGAGAAATCTGTAGCGATGGGATCAGCGACTGCGTTTTCCTATGGTATTGCTGAGCAAGAGGCGGCAGATATCTTATATAAAGAGATGGTGAAATAGATGAATGAATTCCAAGAATATTATTATAGTCACCCTTATGCAAGAGAACTAGATACATTTGTTCTATCCTGTCATGCATGCAAGGAAGGATATGAAATTGTTTTGAAAGATACAATCTTTTATCCGGAAGGTGGTGGACAGCCTTGTGATAAAGGTACAATTCAAGGTATAACTGTACTTGATGTACAACGGAAGGAAGATAAGATTGTACATATATTAAAACAACCACTTCCGTTAGGAGAGAAAGTACATTGTGTAATCAATTGGGAACATCGTTATGATTTGATGCAGAATCATACTGGGGAACATATCTTTTCGGGCCTAGTTAAGAAGTTATATGGATATTCTAATGTTGGTTTTCACATGGGTGAATATATCTGTGCAGATTTCCAAGGTGAATTAACAGAAGAAATGATTCAAGAAGTTGAAAGACGAATAAATCAGGCAATCTGGGCAAATCTATCAGTAAATGAAATCTTTTGTACTCCAAATGAAACCGGAAAGTATGAATATCGCTCTAAGATTGAGATTGCCGGGATAACACGTATTGTGTCAATTGATGGTTATGACATGTGTGCATGTTGTGGTATGCATGTTAGTCATACTGGAGAGATTGGAGTCTGCAAAGTTATCAATTTTGAAAAGACAGGAAATAAAACAAGAGTATTCTTGTTGAGTGGAAGAAAAGCATTTGACTATCTCAATCACATTCAACAAGAAAATAGTAAGATTTCAAAGTTACTATCTGCAAATCCATTAGAAATCTCGAGTGCAGTTAGTGATCTTGGACAGCGATATTTAGATCTACAAAAATCCTATCGTCAATTATCTACCGAGATAATTTTAAAGGATGCAAAACAAATTCCTATGCATGATTCGATTCTATATACTGCTTTACTAGCAGACTATGAAGTGATGCGTGTATTTTGTAATTACTGTATCAAAAATGGTATTTCAACTGTTATGGTGATTGCAAAAAATGAAATTGGTTATGCCTATGTCATCATGAGTAAGAATATTGACTTACAATCGATTCGTGCAGAATTCAATACACGAATACATGCAAAGGGTGGTGGAAATGGTGAAATGATGCAGGGTAGTTGTACAGCAACTCCAACAGAAATTTCGGGTGCATTTACTACTCTAACAGGGGCTACAATGCATATTGTTTCCTAACATTTCCTGGAAATAATAAATTCTTTAAAAACTATCACAAAAAGCGTAAGTAGATGTGAATATTTTCGTTTGACATCATAAAGTCATGTGATACGATTGATTTGTTAAAAAGCGAAGGAGGCTTAAAATGAAACTTGTTTTAATTAGACATGGTGAAAGTGAATGGAATAAGCTCAACCTTTTCACAGGTTGGACAGACGTTGAACTTTCTGAGAAGGGTGTAGAAGAAGCTAAGGCTGGCGGACGTGCTTTAAAGGAAGCAGGATTTGACTTTGATCTTTGCTATACATCATATTTGAAGCGTGCAATCCACACATTAAACTTTGTATTATCTGAAATGGACCGTGAATGGTTACCAGTTACGAAGACTTGGAAGCTTAATGAAAGACACTATGGTGCATTACAGGGCTTAAATAAGGCTGAAACAGCTGAGAAGTATGGTGAAGAAAAGGTTAAGATCTGGAGAAGATCATTTGATGTTCAGCCACCTGCTTTAGATCCAACAGATGATAGAAATCCAGCATTACAGGAAGCTTACCGTAATGAAAATAAGGATGAACTTCCATTAGCTGAATCCTTAAAGGATACAATTGCTCGTGCAGTTCCTTACTATGAACAGGAAATCTTACCACAGATGAAGGCTGGCAAGCGTGTCATCATCGCCGCTCACGGTAATAGCTTACGTGCTCTTGTTAAGTATTTTGAAAACTTAACAGATGAAGAAATCATCGGCGTAAACATCCCTACAGGTGTTCCACTCGTTTACACATTCGATGACAACGGAAAGTTCATCTCTAAGGAATACTTAGGTGACCAGGCTGCTATTGAAGCTAAGATGGCTGCAGTTGCTAAGCAAGGAAGCGTTCAAAAGTAAATAAATCAAAAAGAGCCAACTGGCTCTTTTCTTATGCGATCGCATCAAGCTGTACTTTACGTACACAAGAATGTTTGAGTAATTGTTTTAATAGATTGTCTGGAGTATTTTCCATCTTAGAGATATCTAAGCTAATCAATACTGTTGCGTATCCATCTACTGGAATGGCTTGTGAGATTGTTAAGACACTAGCTTGTGCTTTACTTAGTGTTTGTAATACTGCTGTTAATGCACCACTTTCATCTTTTAGAACGAGAGAGATTGTCATTGTATGCGAAGTGGCGTTATCAGAAATCTCAAATAGATAATCTTTATAACGATAGTAGGTATTTCTAGAGATACCTACTTTTTTTACGGCTTCTGTGACCGTTTCAACTTCGTGATTTTCAAGTAGAGATCTTGCTTGGATAACTTGGCTAAAGTATTCAGGCAGAATTTTTTTATGAACAATTAGATATTCAGAGTTTCGCATGTGCTTACCTCTCTATCTCTGTGCCGTGAAAGGTAACGTCTAATTGCAAACATTGCCAATGATTTGGAAGTGACGCAATCTTTAAACGTGCGGCTGTACTTAATTCCTTTTTCGCAATACATAAGCAGGTTGAACCAGAACCACTGATCAGTAAAACGCCATCAGTATCTTCCTTTACAATCTGTTGGATTACTTCAAAGTTAGGAATTAGCTTTTGACGATACGGTTCATGCACAATATCGTGTGTTGCGGCTAAAAGTAGGGGGAGATTTCCTTCTTGTAATGCTTGTGATGTGAGGATTGCATTACTGATAGCGGTAGCTACTTTACTACGAGAGTATGCATCTGGTAATACACCACGGGCATTTTCTGTGCTAACTTCAACATTAGGTACAAGAGCTGTATATTTCCAATCTTTGTGGATTGGTAGTGTATGTGATAAGAAGTGCTTCTCATCAATTGTCATGCCAGCACATAGTCCTCCATATAAACATGGTGCAATATTGTCTGGATGACCTTCAATACTGCAGGCTAAGCGATAAATTTCTGCTTCACTTAAAATATTGTTGTGTAAAACACTAGCAGCGACTAAGCCACCAATGATAAAGGAGGCACTACTACCTAATCCACGACTAATTGGAATATGACAATCAAATATAACGTGAATAGGATCATATTTACCAATTGTCTCACAACCAAGGCGATATGCCTGCAGGAAGAGATTGTTATCGTTGTTGTATTCTTCATCCACATTCTCTAGGGAGTTATGGTCATATTTTTCAACTTGGAAAATGTTATATAGCTTTAATGCAATACCAAGACAATCAAAACCAGAACCAAGGTTAGCGGATGTGGCAGGAGTCTTAATTGTGATCATGTTGTAAACCCTCCAAGCGCTTTGCGATTGTGGCTAATGCGTCTTCTTTTTTAACTGTGTTTGTAAAGCGAATTTCCATATCCTTTAAGCATGCAAGATTCTTTGGAATTGCAAAAGATGTGTAGTCGTGTAATGCGTTCATCGCTTCGAATTCATCCTTACAAGAATTTCCTGTCAAAGCTGTATATACATCCTTTGCAAACTTATAGGCACTAGCAGTGGATAATACGATACATGGTGTATTGTCGTTTGATTCCTGTTTGTATGCATGACATGCATGTACAGCAACTGCTGTATGTGGATCAATAAGGATATGTTCCTTATGGAAAGTATCATGTATTACTTTCTTGCATTCATCTTCGGAACAATCATATGCCGTAAAGCTTTCTTGTAGTTGTTTGCGTAAATCATCAGAGATTGTGTATTGGCCATCGCTCTTTAGAGAAGACATATATTGGTTAATTAACGTATCATTATGATTGCTGAGAAGGAATAATAGACGCTCTAAGTTACTAGAAACTAAGATATCCATTGATGGGGATATCGTTGGAATAAATGCTCGGTTCGCATTGTATGTACCTGTTCGAATGAATTCTGTTAGAACATTGTTGGAATTTGAAGCACAAACTAACTTCTTGACTGGTAAGCCTAGTTGTTTTGCAAGATATCCAGCAAGGATATTACCAAAGTTACCACTTGGCACAACAAAGTTAACGGCATCATTCAATTGAATATCACCGTGATTTACAAGTTTTGCGTAAGAGTCAAAATAATAGACAATCTGTGGAAGCAAGCGACCAATGTTAATGGAGTTAGCAGAGGAAAGTTTCATGTGTTTGCACGCCTCTAGCACAACTGGATCTTTCATCGCGTCCTTTACAATACGTTGGCAATCATCAAAGTTACCTTTGACTGCGATAACTTCAACATTTTTACCAAGTGATGTTTGCATTTGTCTCTTCTGGATATCGGATACACCAATTTCTGGATAGAGTACTGTAATAGCAGTGTTTTTAACATCTGCGAAACCATTGATTGCGGCTTTGCCTGTATCACCACTTGTGGCAGTCAGAATGGAGATGAGGTCATTTTCATTCTGGTTTTGGTATGCGGCTGTTAGTAAATGTGGTAGTAGTGTTAGGGCTACATCTTTAAAGGCGCTGGTTGGGCCGTGCCATAATTCCATGAGCCAACCATCGTTATATTTGCACAGTGGTGCTACTTCATTGTTTTCAAATGAGTTTTGATAGGCATTTTGAACACACTGTTGGATTTGTTCATGGCTAAAGTCACTTAAAAAAAGAGATAGAATGTATTGAGCAAGCTCTAAATAACTCATCTTGAGAGTAGAGGCTAAATCTACCTTTTGATCAAGTGCTTGAGGTGTATAGAGTCCGCCATCATCAGCGAGACCTTGGATAATCGCTTCAGAAACGGATACAATTTTTTCTTTATTTCGTGTACTAATATATTTCATAGGGCTTCCTTCTTGTTTCAAATATAGAAAAATGATACACTGTTTGTGTTTTAAATACAAGTGTATCTATTTTAGAAACAGAGGTTTATATGAAGATTGGGTTATTGGGACACGGAACAGTTGGTTCTGGTGTTAGAAAAATCGTTGATGAAAAGAATACAAAAGAAATCTCACAGTTAGAGATTTCTAAGATATTAGTGCGCTATGAAAAGGATATTACGGATAAGCGCATGACAGTAGACATTCATGATATTGTGGATGATTCTGAAATTGATGTAGTAGTGGAATGTATCGGTGGAGATGAGCCGGCATTTAGTTATGTCAAAGCAGCGTTATTCAATGGAAAGCATGTTGTGACTAGTAATAAGAAGATGTTGGTAAATCATTTAGAAGAGCTTTTAGAACTTGCACGTACACGTGGTGTTAGTTTGAAGTATGAAGCTGCTTGTGGTGGTGGGATTCCTTGGATGAGCAATCTAGATCGTACGAAGCGTATCGATGATATTGAAAGTTTCCGTGGCATCTTCAATGGAACAACAAACTACATCTTAAGTAAGATGAGTGATGAAGGTTCAGAGTTTGCGGTTGCATTAAAAGAAGCGCAAGCTTGTGGTTATGCGGAATTTGATCCATCAGATGATATTGATGGTATGGATACAGCATATAAAGTAGTACTTTCAAGTTGTAAAGGTTTTGGTGTACTTGCGAATATTCAGGATATTTATATCTACGGGATTCGTCATATCAGTGCAAAGGATATTGCATATGCATGCAAGCATGGCTATGTATGCAAATTAATTGGTTCTGGTGTTAAGTCTAGTAGTACTGTAAGTGGTACTGTTATTCCAACATTTATTCCAAAGCAAAATATCTTTGCGACAATACCGGCAAACTTCAATGCGATTGAAAGTGATTCTAAAACACTGGGTAAGATGACTTATGTTGGCCAGGGTGCAGGTTCTTATCCAACTGCACATGCGGTTGTACAAGATTTAATTGATTTAGTACTTCATCAAGATACTGAAGTTTCAACTGGAGTAAGTATTTGCGTGGATAACATGAGTCGCGTATCCTCATTCTATGTACGTTCTGCAAATCTAAATCGTATGGAAGAAGTAATAGAAGAAAGAGTTGATGAAGATACATGCATTACAAAGAAAATGTCCTTTGTGGAGTTAGCTTCTGTGATGAAGATATTGGAAGATGATGCGGTATTTGTGGCGGAGGTAATGCATGATTGTAAGTAAGTTTGGTGGTTCTTCTGTAGCCAGTAAAGAACAGTTTGAAAAAGTAAAACGCATCGTAGATGCGAATGTAAATCGTAAGTTTATTGTCGTTAGTGCTTGTGGTAAAGAAAACCGTGATGATTACAAGGTAACAGATTTACTATATCTTTTACATGCACATATAAATTATGGTGTATCCTATGAAACAATCTTTAATCTTGTAAAAGAGAAATATCAACGTATCTGTGATTCACTTGGCTTAAGGATTGATTTAGAAAAAGAGTTTGCTAGTGTTAAAGAGATGTTAGATGCAAATGCGCCTGTAGATTATATCGTTTCTCGTGGTGAGTATTTAACTGCACGATGCATGGCAGAATATTTAGGTGCAGAGTTTTTAGATGCGAAAGATGTTATTGCATTTAAATATAATGGTGATTTTGACTTTGATAAAATAAAGCAAAATTTAAACAAGGTTATGGGAATGGATAAGAAGTATGTGATTCCGGGCTTCTATGGCGCTTTACCAAATGGACAAATCAAAGTCATGAGCCGTGGTGGAAGTGATATTACGGGTTCAATCTTAGCCAATATTGTGGATGCGGAAGTCTATGAAAACTGGACAGATGTATCTGGAATCTTGGTTTCTGATCCACGTATCATTGATAATCCACAACAGATTCCAGTGATTACATATAGTGAACTTCGTGGGATGAGCTACATGGGTGCGAATGTACTCCATGATGATGCGATTTTCCCAGTACGTGAAAAGAATATTCCTATCCATATTTTGAATACGAATGACCCAGAGAATCCTGGAACATTTATTCAAGATGATTGCGAAGAATATGATAAAGCTAACGGCACTTCAACTGTTACAGGTATTACAGGACGTAGAGACTACGCTTCCTTTACAGTTGTAAAGAGTCATAGTTCAACAGAAGTTGGTTTCTTACGTCGATTATTGTTTATCTTTGAGGAGTATCACATCTCAATCGAAAGTGTTCCAATTACAGTAGATACGTTTACTGTAATTGTACAAAAGGGTGCAATTGAACAGTGCAAGTATGAGATTCTTGCAAAGATTAAGAAAGAATTAGAACCTGATGAACTGATGTTAGAAGAAGATTTAGCGATGGTAGCTATTGTAGGTAGAGGTATGAAACAAGTACCTGGTGCTTCGGGACAACTTTTAAGTGAGTTTGGTAATCATAAGATTAATATTAAAGTCATTAACCAGAGTGCAGATGAATTATCCGTTGTGGTAGGTGTATCCAATCATGACTTCCACAATGCGATTCGCTGTATTTATGATAGATTTATTCAAGAAGAGAGGGAACATGCATGAAAATTGGAATTTTAGGTGCGACAGGTGCTGTCGGTAGACAGATGCTAGAATGCATCGAAGAACAAAACCTTGCAGTAGAAGAATTACGTTTATTCTCAAGTCCAAGGTCAGCGGGACGTGTATTATCGTTTCATGGCGAAGGAATCACTGTGCAAGTTGTAGATGAGCATTCTTTTGAAGGATTAGATTATGTGCTTGGTGCAGTATCCAACACCCTTATTAAGGAATATTTACCTTTGATTCAAAAAGCAAATGCAGTACTTATCGATAACTCCAGCGCTTTTCGTTTACAGGATGATGTTCCGTTAGTCGTACCAGAGATTAATGGGGAAGATGCACTAGGTCATCACGGTGTAATTGCTAATCCAAACTGTTCTACGATTATTGCCTTTATGGCACTTGCACCAATTCATCGCTTATCTAAAATCAAGCATGTTACTGCGACAACATTCCAAGCAGTTAGTGGTGCAGGCATTGAAGGTATGCGTGAATTGCGTGAGCAGATTTTACAGCTTGAAAAGGGGGAAGAGGTCCATCCTAATATCTTCCCAGCACAGATTGCATATAACTGTATCGCTCAGATTGGTTCGTATCTAGATAATGGTTATACAACGGAAGAAGAGAAGATGCACAATGAGGGTCGTAAGATCATGCATGCGGATGATTTGCAGGTAAACTGTACTTGTGTACGTGTACCAGTATATCGCTCTCATTCCATCTCTCTAACTGTAGAGACAGAACAAGAACTATCCTTGGATGCGATTCGACAAGAGATGAAAAACTTCCCTGGGGTTGAACTTATTGAAGATCATGTTCCTACACCAGTAGAAACTTCGAATCAAGACATTGTATATATAGGACGAGTACGCAAGGATACAAGTCGTGCAAATAGTATTAGTCTTTGGTGTTGTGGAGATCAGATCCGTAAAGGTGCTGCTTCCAATGCGGTTAGTATTATGACCTATTTAGAAAAAAGTAGATGATGTTTCCGTTAGGGTATTTTAGCTAGATGTGCTAAAATATGACATATAGAGACAGAGAGGAGACAACTATGTTAAATAGACTATTTGGTGCTCTTGCGGTGGCTGTCGGTGTTGGTGCAGTCATTGCAGTAAAACTATTAAAAGATCAGAAAGAAACTGAAAATAACGAAGTTGAAGACGATGATAATGAAGTACATTTTATAACTTTGGCAGATGGAGATGGAGTAGCACAGCCTACTTACGACGCAAGTGATCGTTCTCTAGAAGTACAGGAAGTATGTGGTGTATATCCATATCTCAATCCAGACTTCGTAGAAGAATTGCTAGCAGAAGCTAGTTCCTTAAACGGTATGTTTGAACAAGATACACTTGTGACAATTCATCACTATGTATCATTTGATAGTGAAAAGAACCGTGAGGCTTTCTGTGATATCATGACGGCTGCTGGCTATGAATGTGCAGAAGAAGGTATTACAAAGAAATTATTCGTAGAAGATGGAGCTATTATTAGTGATATCTTAAACGTTGCCAACCAAGCATCCGTATTAAACGGTAACTACCAGAACTACTCTATTCAGAAGTAGGGACAAACAAGTTTTCATAAGAAAAAAGTTGGGGTGTGAAGTGAACCCAATTTCTTGGACACTGTAATTTACAGGTATGATAAGGCTTGATTCCTTGCCTGGCAAGGAGTTAGGCCTTTTAATTTTGTCTGTATTCTTTCTTCGTTATAATAGTGTATGTATTCATTCATGGCACTTTCTAGCTCATCTAAGGTTTTAAATTCATATTCATGTCCATAGAACATCTCATTCTTCATCTTTCCAAAGAAGTTCTCCATCACACAGTTATCTAAGCAGTTTCCCTTGCGTGACATCGATTGGATGATTCCGTGTTCATATAGAGTCTTATGGTATTGATTCATTTGATACTGCCATCCTTGATCAGAATGGAATATCAGTCCTTCTATATATGGATGTTTCTGAAATGCGATAGTAAGCATATTGGAAATCTGTTCATAGTTTGGGGTCTTAGATATGTTCCAAGATATAATTTCTCTATTATGCATGTCGAGAATAGGTGATAGATACAGCTTACCTGCAGTGATATGGAACTCTGATACATCTGTTGTCCATTTCTCATTTACTGTGTTTGTTGAGAAGTTGCGCTTGTAATATGTATTATGATTCTCTTCATCAATAACGACATCTAGTAAGTGGTTCTTTACTGTACCATTTATATTGCCTTTGTATGATTTGTATTTAGCTTTCGGTGTATTTCCAAACAGACTCATCTTATGCATGAGTCTTTGTACTGTCTTATGATTGATCGTTGGATACAGATTTCTGATTTCAAGATAAATGCGTCGATATCCATATCTTCCCTTATGGGTATAGAAAACATTGATGATATCATTCATTACATCATCATACTTGAAATCATTATCTTGTTTGTCTTTCCGATAATAGTAGTCAGAGCGGCTGATATGATAAGGCAAGTGTGTGCTGCCATTGATTGTTTGAATGATAAATCTAACAGACACTTGTAGTTCTTGCCTTAGTTCCGATATCGCCCTAACTATTTCTTCTTTTCTCGTGCTTCTCTTTCCGTAACTAAGGCATCTAATTTTTTTATGAATTCGTTCTCTATTAATAGCCTCAAGTTCTGCTCGCGTAGGAACTTGTTTTCTTTCTCTAACTCCTCGATTGTTTTCTTCTTTGGCATGACGTCCTCGCTTCCTTATAACGACATTATATCCATTTTCTTTATATTCTTTAATCCATCTAGTCAAAATACTGTCGGTAGATAATCCTAAGTCTATTGATACTCTCTTTATTGACTCATGAAGCGTCAATACTCTATAGATAGCTTCTTCTTTAAATTCTGCAGAGTAATCATGATGAATATGGCGTAGAATATCAATTCCATGTCTATCAACTAACCTCACAATATATTCAATTTTAGATTGTGCTATATTCCATTTAAAATGGAGTTGTGAAAGTGAAAATCCAAGTTTGCGTTCCTTATAGATCTGGATTTTGTCTTCAAATGTAAATTTCATAATAAAAATGAACCTCCTAAGTTGTTGTCCAACTTTTGGGGTTCACTTCAGTGAAAGCTTCAACTTTTTATACGATTTTAGGAATTTGATACAAAATCACTAGATTGAAGTCTGTAGTTTGAGTGTAAGTAAAAAAGAATGATATAATATGCACGCTTTATAGATATACAGAAGCTGTGTAAGAAGTACAGGAGATAAGAGCACATGGGGATTATTGAAGTAAAAAATCTCAGTTTTGCATATGATGAAAGTGCCAAGACAATTGATGAAGTTTCTTTTTCGATTGAGGAAGGAACCTATACAACAATTATCGGACACAACGGTAGTGGAAAATCCACAATCGCGAAGTTAATTGCAGGTCTTTTAGAGAAGGCATCTGGTTCAATCATCATTGATGGCAAGGAATTAAATGTAGAAAACTTAAGTAAAATTCGTTCCGATATCGGTATTGTTTTTCAGAATCCAGATAACCAGTTTATTGGTTCGACGGTGAGAGATGATATCGCTTTTGGACTTGAAAATCATTGTGTGCCTCAAGAAGATATGGACCGCATCATTGAAGAAAACGCAGCTCTTGTTGGAATGACAAAGTATCTAAATCAAGAACCGACACGATTAAGTGGTGGACAGAAACAGCGTGTTGCGATTGCAGGTGTACTCGCAATGAAGCCAAAGATTCTCATCTTTGATGAAGCGACATCGATGTTAGATCCACAAGGTAAAGATGAAATCAAACGTGTTATTACAGAATTACATGGTGAAAGCAAGTTGACGATTCTTTCTATTACACATGACATTGATGAAGTCGCTAAGAGTGATTATGTGATTGCGATGGATGGTGGTCATGTGGCAATGACAGGAACACCAAAGGAAATCTTTAAAGATTCCGATAAGTTAAAGAAGATGAAGTTTGATATTCCTTTCAGCTTAAAGCTGAGTGAGGAATTGCAGGTATGTGGTCTGCATGTTTCATCACATATTACACAGGAAGGACTGGTGGAAGAATTATGCCAATTACATTCGAGCATGTAAAACATATTTATAGCACCGGTACACCTTACCAATATGATGCTTTAAAGGATATTAACCTGAATATTACAGAAAATAAAATTACAGCAATTATCGGACAAACAGGTTCTGGTAAGAGCACGCTAATTCAACATTTAAATGCATTACTATTACCAACCGAAGGCACAATTCACATTCTTGATCGTACAATAGACGCAAAAGAAACACCGAAGAAACTGAAGTCTTTACGTGGTGATGTAGGTCTTGTCTTCCAGTTTCCTGAATATCAGTTATTTGAAGAAACTGTTTTGAAGGATGTTGCGTTTGGTCCAAAGAACTTTGGATGTACGGAAGAAGAGGCTATTAAAAAAGCAAAAGACGCATTAAAGCTAGTTGGCCTTGGTGTTGAAAATTATGAAAAGAGCCCACTGGAATTATCTGGTGGACAAAAGAGAAGAACGGCAATTGCAGGTATCCTAGCGATGGATCCAAAGATTATTGTCTTGGATGAGCCGACGGCTGGTCTTGATCCAATCGGTACGGTACAGATGATGGAATTATTCTATGCATTAAACCGTAAATACAATAAGACAGTGCTAATCGTATCACATGATATGGAGCAGGTTTATAAATACTGTGATGAAGTGGTTGTAGTGGAAGATGGAACAATCCGTTTCCATGATAGTACAAAGAAGTTCTTTGATAATTCTGAACTATGCCGTAGTATGAATATTCTTCCGCCAGCACTGATTCAGATGAAAGATAGCTTACGTAAGAAGGGATTTGAGATTCCGGATGAAATTAGTGATATTCCAACACTTGCGAAAGAAATCGTTAGGCAGGTGAAGAATCATGGGTAATTTTACACTAGGACGTTATCTGCCATTAGATTCTCCAGT
This sequence comes from Solobacterium sp., assembly GCA_015256455.1. GTDB lineage: Bacteria > Bacillota_I > Bacilli_A > Erysipelotrichales > Erysipelotrichaceae > Bulleidia. The sequence goes on from JABZMB010000002.1 coordinate 53,018, forward strand.
TCATAAGATGGACCCACGTGCAAAAATCATTGCAATGTTAGTGATGTTAATCGCAGTGTTTATTCCAGCCGGTTGGATTGGTTATGGAGTTATTTTTGTAGTAGCTGCTAGTACGATACTTATCTCGAAGCTAAGCTTTGGTTTTATTTGGAAATCCATGAAACCGATGTTGATGATGTTATTCTTCTTATTAATCATCAATGCATTTGTGATGAAGACAGGAGAACCATTACTAACACTTGGAAGTTTTGTAATCTATAGTGGTGCAGTATTCCAAACACTTTATATTGCGATTCGACTCATGTTGATGATTATGATTACAACATGTCTAACAGCCACAACAAAACCTTTAGATATGACTTTAGGTATTGAAGATTTATTGATGCCTTTAAAGAGATTCCATGTACCAGCGCATGAGATTGCAATGTTAATTAGTATTGCGCTACGTTTCATTCCAGATTTAATTGAAGAAACACAGCGTATTATGAAGGCACAACAATCACGTGGTGTAGATATGAAGGAAGGTAAACTCATGGAGAGAGTCATGGCGATTCTTTCTCTGATTGTTCCATTATTCGTATCTGCTTTACAACGTGCAGAAGATCTTGCGAATGCTATGGAGGCTAGAGGTTATGCGCCAGGAGAAAAGCGCACACGTTATAAAGTCTTAAAGATGGAAAAACGTGATTGCTTGTTATTGCTAGGTGCCTTTACAACTTTAATTGTGATGATTGGATTGGCGATTCTATTATGATGCGCTATAAATGTGTTGTATCTTATGTCGGAAGAAATTATTCTGGCTGGCAATCACAGCGTAAGGGGGATTCCATTCAGGAAATCCTAGAAGCAGTGATTGAACGTATTACACAGGAAAAGGTGAATGTCATTGGATCTGGTAGAACGGATGCAGGGGTAAACGCTAGCGCACAGGTATTCATGTTTGATACAAAGCGCAAGATGCCTGCTCGTAAGTGGATGGGCGCAATCAATGCGTTCTTGCCAGACGATATTCATATCATGGCAGTTGAAGAAAAGGATGATTGTTTCCACGCAAGATATAACGTTCGCTTTAAACAATATAACTATCGTATCAATCATGGGCCATACAACGTATTTACAAAAGATACAGTTTTTCAATGCCCGATGCATCTGGATGTAGAAAAGATGAGGGAAGGTATTCCTTACCTTGTTGGAACACATGATTTTACATCCTTGAATTCTAGTTCTTTGGAAGAATATCCAGATCAAGTAAGAACAGTGCGTTCCATCACACTAACAGAAGAGGATGGTGTTATTACATTAGCTTTTGTAGGAAAGGGATTCTTACGATATATGGTTCGCATGATGGCTTCTGTATTCATTGAAATTGGACAGCATAAGTATGAACCAGCACATATTCAAGAGATTCTAGATGCAAAGCGTAAAAGTTTCCCACATAAAAACAGTCCCGCTGAAGGACTGACACTAGAGTATGTTGATTACTTTAAGACATTGGCGCTTGATGAAATGGGAATGGTTCGTGAGTTTTTAATGGGGGATGATACCTCTTGTACAAACCAAGAACTTTCTATATTAGAGCAAGCAGTTAAAGAGAATGCTAGTCATAAGTTCTTTGCGATGACTACAAGACATAGCCAAGAATTATTGGGATATTATGAAATCAACGATGGAGAAGCTTCATTACATATTCTTGAAGAAGAACGTGGTATCCCGCTAGCCAAAATCCTACTTCCACAACTAGAGAAACGCTTACAAAGGCAAGCAAACTTCAAGCCGATTCGGATTTATACAAAAAGTGGAAAAATTGTATCAAATTCAGTCGAAGAATCGAAATAATCTAATTGACTTGCGGGGTATCAACGGCTAAAATGGTAAATGGCACTTCATGCCAATGTAGCCCCGGAAACTACATATGGAGGAAAGTAAAAATGCGTCAAACAACTATGTTAAAGCCAAGTGAAGTTGTTCGTCAATGGTATATCGTTGATGGAACTGACTGCACATTAGGACGTCTAGCTACTCAGGTAGCAACATTATTAAGAGGCAAGCACAAGCCTGCCTACACACCACACGTTGACTGTGGAGATTATGTAATCGTAATCAATGCAGATAAGATTAAGATTAGTGGTGACCAGGATGCAAAGAAGTTCTACTATAGTCATTCTATGTATCCAGGAGGACTTCGTACAAGAAGTACAAAGGTTATGCGTGAAAACTATACTGTTGAATGGGTTGAAAAGGCTATCAAGGGTATGTTACCACATAACAAATTGGGTGATGTACAGCGTAAGCATGTATTTGTTTACACTGGTGCTGAACACCCACACGCAGCTCAGAAGCCTGTTGAGCTGAAGGTAAAGTAAGGAGGATAAGACAAGATGGCAACTAAGAAGAAAGTAACTTATGTTGGAACAGGACGCCGTAAGCAGTCCGTTGCTCGTGTCTTCATGACTCCGGGTACAGGTGTTGTAACAGTTAATGGTCGTACTTTAGAAGAATACCTACCACAAGCAACATTACGCATGGTAGTTAATTCACCATTAGTACTCACAGAAACTAAGGAACAGTTCGATATCAAGATCAATGTAGCAGGTGGCGGTTATACTGGCCAGGCTGGTGCAATGCGTCATGGTATTGCTAGAGCTCTTCTAGAAGCTTCTGCAGATTACAGACTAGTATTAAAGAAGGCTGGTTTCCTAACACGTGATTCCCGTGAGAAGGAAAGAAAGAAGTACGGTTTAAAGGGTGCTCGTCGCGCTCCACAGTTCTCCAAGCGTTAATTTGCTGGATTGGACAGTACAACAAACAAAAAACACTTTGCATATATGTGCAGAGTGTTTTTTTCGTTTTGAACTAGTAGTGTAGAGTGGTGTATTTGATACGAATATAGAGGAAACTGAAAGGGTTTGCTAATAGTATTGTAGTATGCTTACAAATGTTAAGTTTTCCTTAAGATAATATATAGAATTTACATAGAAAAATAGAATTTATATGAAATATTTTCGACTTGTATAAAGATAGCGAAAACTAATGAAATCGATTTTTCGGAATTAGAAGAAATTGAAAAAATGTAGATACAGTATAGAGATTTTGATTACAGTGTATAAATTTGTTTTTATAATACTATCGTCAAAATTACTAAAAATGATGTGACTTTTGAGTAATAAATGAGGGTTATTTGTAGTCTTAAAATCGAGTGCATCAATTTTGACGATTACAAAAATATCCTCTAAAATTTATTATGGTTATAACTGCGCAGTTTTGTTTTATAACGCATTTCATTTTATAAGGAAACTGGCAGGATATATGTGAATTAAATGCAACTAAAGTAGCAGAATTAAAAATTTAATTACAACAGTGTATATTACGAAATAGCACAAAAAGTAAAGGGGATTAGTAAGTATGAAAAATAGAAAAATGAGATTATTTTCCCATATTATGACAGTTATTTTGATGTTGAATATGGTACTAACAAACATCTTACCAACTCATGCAGTTGGTGCTACACCAACACCGGTTTCAGAGACGATTAACTTTGGGGCTAAAGGCTCATTGAAGATTAGCTTGAAACCAACCTCACCAACCGAAGTGAGGGGTATCGATAATATTTCTACAGGTATCGAAATTGATGGTACTGGTTTAACACAACCAGTTGAAGGTTTGTATCTAGAAGTTGAAGTAAATACAAAGCAGTCGTCTAAGAATTTCAATGATACAAGAAATATTGAAAGTGATACTTACTTAGATAACTTTTCTACTCCAGCTGCAAAGACACAACCTATTATTAAATCTGAAGAAACAATCGTTACAAATGATGGTAGAACAATTAAGCGTATTTATCTGAATAAGATTGATACAACAGTTAAATTGGAACTTCCTTATGTAATGAGTTTTTCAGATGGTATTACGCCAAAGGATTTTGAATTAAAACCAGTTGTGCGTGTATATGATAGTTCAAAGACTAATTTAGCAACACTAACAGAACAGACATATACAATTAAGTATAATAATCCATGGTTAATTAAGCAGGTTGCAGGTGAAGAAACAGATGATCAGCTTGTTTATGGTGGTATTAATAAGCAAGGTGATCCAAATTCTTTATCTGATGATAGAACATCTGATGTCATCTTTAATTTTAGATTGAATAAATACGAGCGTTCATATCGTTCTGTTATCATCACAGACACACTTCCAACATATATTAATTATGCTGGCCAAACGGTGACAGCACACTTTGATCCTGCAAAGAATCCAAATTGGACACTAGGTGCAGATGGTAAGACAGTAACCTTGCGATATGATGTTCCGACGACGGGTGTACCACATTTATTTGATAACTATCGTGATAATCTGCCAGGATATTCAGAGTTAAGACTCTCTTTCCCGGGGGCGAAATATTTAAACGGTTCAGATCGAGTAGTATTTGAGAATAGCGCAACATTACAGGGTTTACCATATAATCCAAGTACTGCGGAAGATACGATTGGCAAAGTTTCTGGAAATGAACATAACTTTGCGTCAGATAAAAAGAAGTTCCGTTTAGCAGGTGACGACTTTAGTGGTGATGGTATGCTTTCAAAGCGTGGACTTAAAACACTCAAGTTTGATAAGAATAGTTTAGCGGTACAAGAAGTTGACTATGGGGTTACATTAATCAATAAACTTGATAAACCTTTGACAGATATCGAATTTATTGAAGATGTAGCAAATACAGATAACCGACTATTCTTAACAAAATTCTACGGTAATCTGGTTGCGTTCGGTTCTAAGATTGGTTTCCAAATGAGTCAGGTTGAAATTAGAGGTTATAAGGATGATGGGACATATGATATTCTTCCTGTGACACCTGATGGTCAAAATTGGTTGTTTAAGAGTGAAATGAATCAAACTGGTAAGACGCAATTACGGTCTTATCTTGATCAGATTAATGATGGTTCTTTAGATCCTGCCAATGCGGCACCGATAGTACCTCAGTATAAGAAGGTAGGTTTATATCTAAAGGATGTAACACTTCAGCCAACAAACAGTATCATATTCAACTTGAAGATGATGTTCATGGATCCATTCCATGAGGAATATAGTGCGACAAAACCGTTAACGAATGTCATTAAATTAACTTCAAATAAGGTGAACGATGATGGTTCTAAGACACCACTTAACTTAAGTGGTGAGTGGAATACTCTCTTTACACCACTTAATGAAAAGGTAAACCTTTGGAAACAAACCTTCTTCCAAAAAGTAGGTATGCCGGGTGAACGTTTTACAGCACGTTTGAATTTCAATTTAACAGAATTATCTAGCGCACGTTACTTTAAGAATCCAACATACATTGACTTACTACCTTTAGGTGTTTCTTTCGACTCACATACATATGTAACACGTGTGGTCAATCATATTGAAGGTTGGTCATTTGAATTCATTAAGAACTATAATGATACAGGTCATGATGCGGTAAAGATTAAGATGCCATCAGGCTATGCATATCAATTTGAAAATATGGCCTTTGATATTAAGGATTTAGTTATCAACGATGATATCATTCCAAGTAAGGCTGAAAATGATGAGTTAAATAACAATAATGAAGTATATTTCTACGCCGAGAACTGGACAAATGGTGTTCCACCAGAACTAACAGCGCAATATGATCCAAAAATCTTTGTAAATGATGACTTGGATATCAATATGAACGGTGTTACAAATGAGAAGATCTTGAAGGCAACTGCTAAGATTTTGGGTAATAACGTTGAGAGTATTCAATCGGATAAGCATATCCGTAGTTTAGAACCAAATATAGAAGGTGGAGCTGCTGTTTACGGTAGAGCATTCACAAATAAGACAATTACAACAGACTTTGCGGATGTTACAAATACAAGTGGTCTTTTCCAATATCGTATTAGTGTTCGTAACTACTACAACACACCAATGAATAAGATTGTGATGTATGACGTATTCCCGTTTGTAGGAGATGGTAGAAATTCTGCCTTCAGTAATACTCTACAAGGTCCAATTGAACTAAAGATTGGTTCAACTGATGTAAGTAGTCAGTATGATATTTACTATCGTACAGATAAATATCCAAATCCTAATGATGTAAATGAGCTATCAAGCCCACTTTGGACTACAACACCTGCTGATTATTCACAGGTTACAGCCATCAAAGTTGTTGGTAAGAATGGTACGATTCTTGAACCATACCGTGTTTTATCAGCTTATCTGACAATGAAGGCTCCGAAGTATGATGCGGCTCTAACGGAAGCAATTGCATACAATAGTGCAAATGTTATCTATAACAATGAGACAATCATGCGTCAGGTACCTGCAGTAGCAAACCAATTAATTGATGTAATGGATGTATCTGTAGAAAAGAAATGGTTAGATGCGGATGGTAACCCAATCGCTACCCCTGATGTAAATTCCATTACGGTGAAGTTACTTGCAGATGGTATAGATACGGGTAAGACATTGGACATTACTGCTGCAGATAACTGGAAGGCAAAATTCACACATCTACGTCAATACAATATTGAAACTGCAACGGATGGTACGACTACAAAGACACCAATTGTATATTCTGTAGAAGAAGTTGGTGCAAATGATGATGGTCAAGTAACTTACAATGGTAAGAAGTATCAAGTAACTTCTACTTCTGGAAAGGTAAATAAAGATTCTCCAACAGATGCAGTTGCACTAGAGATTACAAATAAACTCCTACAGGAAAAGGTATCTATTTCTGGTAAGAAGTTCTGGGTTGATGATGAGGATAATGATGGTAAGCGTCCAACATCAATTACAGTACGATTACTCGCGGATGGTGTAGAAGTACAGAATAAGACTGTTACGAAAGATACTGATTGGGAATTTACATTTGAAGATTTACCGAAGTTCAACGGAACAACAGAGATTGTTTATACAATCAGTGAAGATGCAGTAGCAGATTACTCTACAAGCATTAGTAATTATGATATTGCGAATACACATGCACCTGAACAGCTTGTTATTCCTGTTAAGAAGGTGTGGGTAGATGATAATGATGCACAATCTCTACGTCCTACTAGCGTACATGTAACGTTATTTGCGGATGGCGAAAAAGTTGATGAAGTTGATTTGGATAGTACAAATAGTTGGCAATACATCTTTACGGGATTATCGAGATATCGTAGTGGTCATGAAATTCAATACACAGTGCAGGAAGATGCAGTTGCAAACTATACTACATCCTACTCTGGTGATATGACTACAACTTTCACTATTACAAATACGATTGATGGTAAGGTGTCGATTCCTGTCACAAAGAAGTGGATTGGTAAGGAAGCAGAAAGTGCAACAATCCGTCTTTTAGCAGATGGTCAAGAAGCAGCGAATGTTACATTAAACGCTGAGAATAACTGGCAACATACATTTACAAATATGCCGAAGTATAAGGATGGAAAACTAATCACTTATACAATTGCGGAAGATCCGATTGCTGGATATACAACAGCGATTACAGGTGATGCGACAAATTATGTTGTCACAAATACGAATACGAAGAAGATTGATATTCCTGTTACAAAGACTTGGGTAGGACCAGAAGGAACTTCTGCGGAAATTATTCTATCTAAGGATGGTACAGAGATTGATCGTGTAACTCTGAATGCGGCAAATAACTGGACACACACATTTACAGGCTTAGCTTTATATGACAGCACAGATGGCCATGAATATGCGTATACAGTTACAGAAACAGATATTGCAGGATATGATAAGAATATTACTGGTAGTCAAACAGAAGGCTTCAAAGTTACAAATACTTACAAGCCAACACCAGTCACTGTAAATCCTGACCTTAAGAAGACAGTAGAAGGTAATCCAGCAAATCCTGCGAAGTTTACATTTAACTTTAAGGCATTAGATGCAAATAATCCTATGCCAGAAGGAAGTCTAAATGGTGTTAAGGAAGCTACTATCACAGGTGCTGGCACAACTTCTATTGGCGAGATTGAATTCAAACTCCCAGGGACCTATGTATATGAACTGACAGAAGTACAAGGCTCTACAAGAGGCTATACATACGATCAGACAGTATATACATTCACTTACAAAGTGAAGGATGTAAATGGTGATTTACAATCAGAACTTGTGATTACAAAGGGTACTGAAGAAGTTACTACAGCTGAATTTACAAACGTATATAAACCAAATCCTGTTCAGGTTGATCCACCTGTGAAGAAGGTGGTTGTGGGAAGTCCTACAAATCCATCCACATTCACATTCCGTTTGAAGACATTGGATCCAAATAATCCAATGCCACAGGGAACTACAGCTGGTGTGAAGACTGTTACAATCACAGGTACTGGTGAAACTGAATTCGGTGAATATGAATTTACTGAAGTAGGAACATATGTTTATGAAATCAGTGAAGAGGTTGGTAGTGATCCAAATTATGCATACGATGCGTCCACTTATACCATTACTTACACAGTAACAGATGATAATGGACAACTCGTTGTAGCAACTAAGGTTGTGAAGGATGATGGTACACAGATGCCAGTTGCGACTTTCACAAATACTTATACACAACCAAAGACACCAACACCACCAACATCTGATACAAATGGAATCACTTTATTTGCGACGATGTTATTGATCTCAATCTTAGGTTTTGCGGCTGCAGTCATTAAGAAGAATCAAATGTCTAGATAAAGTAGTTGATATAACGTAAAAGCGATTAGCAATGGATGCTAATCGCTTTATTCGTATGACTTAATCATATAAGTGCTTTTAAATATCTGATTAATAGAAAGATATACTCAACAAAAAATATAGGTTAAAAGTTAATAGTAAAAAGGTTTTAATCCCAATGTCCAAAGGGCCGAATTTCTAACATGGATTTACATTTAGGACATTGGACGTGTCTGTCGATACTATCATCAGTACAATCTGTGAAACCTTGTACTACTGATGCGTATCCATTACACGAAGTACATCTGTGATTATATTGTTCAAATAAATCATAATATTTGTCTAAATCACATGGTGAGACATAGTCATAACCTCTTCCAGAGAATGCTACTGACCAACGTGTATCTTTGTCTTGTTTAGAAGCATCATATCCGTCTTTAGGTACATATAAATCAAGTTTAGGGACATTCATTAGTTTTCCACATTCATTACATTGAACAACTATATATTCGCATGATATAGCACCATCTGGAAAAGCTTCGAAAAATTCTTTTCCTTGTTCACCCAAATTTCCCTCTTTCATTTTTGTTACAGCCTCACAGTAAGCTACAGGGTATAAAAATCCAAAACCTAAATCTGCCTCGAAACCGTACCCACATTTTTCGCATTTACAATAAAACATTTGACCCATTATTTTTCACCATCCATATTGCTATTCCAGACTAGAAATGATTTACATATTTGGTTACTTAGCGTTATTTATTTTACGCAGATATATTTGATAAAAATATACACCAATACAAGTACCAATGGTATTAGTAATTACATCACTGACATCACTAACACGATCAAATGAGAGTAATGGTTGCAAGACTTCAATACCGATACTTGAGAACAGTCCGATGAGAATGACTTGCCATGGTTTGAGAATTGTATTTTGTCGAATTAAAAAGCCAAATGGTATAAACAATGATATATTTAATAATGACTCAGTTAGATAATCTCCGCGTTGTAACTGCCAGTCAATAAACGGATAGAAGTTTGTCTTTGATGAAAATCCACTGAATATATTAGGGATGTGTATGATGATAGGCATTAGTGTTAACATCATTATGATACATATATACAAATAGAGTGCACTATACCAAATCAGTTTCTTTTTTGGTAGTTGTTTCCATCTTTGTAAAAAGACAAAATAATATAAACATCCTAAAACGATGAAATCCGGTAACATGGGTAGAATTTGAATTCGCATAGAAGAATTTTAACACACATGATAGAAAGTATGTAACAATAAATGGTGTGTGGACGGAGGTCAAATGAAATTTCTTGAACAGTTTACATTAATCACCGACATTATCTTTGGACTAATGATCGTGTTATATCTATATCAGATTGTATATATTGCGGTAAGTATGTTTAAGCGCAAGGTTCCGAAGTTACCTGATGCAAAGATGAATCATCGATATGCAATTTTTATCTCTGCTCGTAATGAAAAAGGTGTTATTGGTGAATTATTAGATAGTTTACGTAATCAGACCTATCCAGATGACATGTATGATATGTATGTCGTTGCGGATAACTGCACAGATGAGACTGCTGAAGTAGCACGTCAACATGGAGCGACTGTATATGAACGCTTCAACCAAGAAGAAGTTGGTAAGGGATATGCATTAAACTATCTTTACCATCATGTGATTGAGTTGAAGGGTGAAGATTACTATGAAGCTTTCATGGTATTCGATGCGGATAACATTATTGATAAGAATTTCTTATATGAAGTAAATAAGACATTTGATACGGGTGAATTTGATGCGATGACAACGTATCGTAACTCTAAGAATTTTGATGAAAACTGGTTAACAGCAGCGTACTCTATTTGGTTTATGCATGAGGCTCGTCATTTAAATTACCCTCGTATGTTACTGGGGGCACAGTGTATGATTTCGGGTACAGGCTTTGTCGTTTCTGCTAAAGTAATGAAAGATAACGATGGCTGGCCATACTATCTTTTAACAGAAGATATTCAATTCTCAGTTGTAAGTACGATTAATCAATTAAAGATTGGCTATTGTGATACTGCAATCTTATATGATGAACAACCATCTACTTGGAAACAATCTTGGAAACAACGTATGCGTTGGGCAAAGGGTTTCTATCAGATTGATGGTAAATATTTGGGCGATCTTGCAAAAGGTGTCATTACTGCAAAGGGAAGACGTCTTGCTTTCTATGATATTTTGATGACAGTACTACCTGCTGGATTATTAACAATTGCGATTTTTGGCTTTGTATTATGGATTCTAGCATCGGCTGGTTTAATGCCATACTACGTACGTCTTGTCTTCCAAAGGGAGATGTTGTGGTTTGTATTTAAAACTATCGGAAGCTTATGGGTATCCTTAATGATTATTGGGGCTATTACAGTTGGCATGGAATGGGATCGTATCGAGACCAATAACTGGGCTAAAATTAAGCATTTATTGTTGTTCCCATTGTTCTTGTTGTCATATCTACCAATTTCTATACAGGCATTGTTTACAAAAGTACATTGGGCTCCAATTGAGCATCACTCAACAGAAGAGTTAAATAAAAAGAATGAACAATAAATGGAGTGAACTGGAAAGAGTTTACTTCATTTTTTCCCATCTAATGAAATTATTTGGTGTAAGGGTTATGATAGTAATAGAGATGTTTAAATCACTAGGAGGATTCTGCGATGAAATATGACTTTACAACAATTATGGATCGTCATGGCAAAGATGCGATTGCGGTTGATGGTATAGGGATGGCAGGAAAACCTGAGTTGCCTGATGAAGGTTTTGATGTAATTCCAATGTGGATTGCGGATATGAACTTTTCTACAGTTCCTTCTGTGCAGGAAGAAATCGTTAAGCGTGTCAATCATCCTGCATTTGGATATTTTGCGCCAAGTGAAGAATACTATCAGAGTATCATTGATTGGCAATACAAGCGTAATGGAGTAATAGGGCTTTTACCAGAACATATTGGATATGAAAATGGTGTTCTGGGTGGTTTGTTGTCTGTTTTAACAGCTTATGCTGCTCCTGGAGATGCGGTGTTAGTACATAGTCCAACATATATTGGATTTACGCATTGCTTGAATAATAATGGCTTTTATATTGTACATAGTCCACTTGTAAAGGATGAAGATGGTATCTGGCGGATGGATTATCAAGATATGGAGGCGAAGATTAAGCAAAATCATATTCATGTGGCAATCTTCTGTTCCCCACACAACCCTTGCGGTCGTGTGTGGCAGTTGGATGAAATTCAAAAAGCAATGGAAGTCTATGAACGTAATGACGTAGTTGTTATCTCGGATGAAATCTGGTCAGATATTATATTAGAAGGATATAAGCATATTCCTACACAATCTGTGAATGCATGGGCACATGAACATGTAGTTGCATTATACGCACCAAGTAAGACGTTTAATCTTGCAGGACTGGTGGGGGCATATCACATTATCTATAATCAGACGCTACGTGATCGCATCCATTCAAAAGCCTCAAAATCTCACTATAATAATATGAATGTCTTATCCATGCATGCATTAATTGGTGCCTATAAACCAGAAGGACATGCATGGTTAGAAGAATTACGTAAAGTGATTACTGGTAATGTAAATTATGCAGTAGAGTATATCAAAGAGAACTTCGAAGGTGTAGAGCTAATGAAGCCAGAAGGAACCTACATGTTATTTATTGATTGTGAGAAGTGGTGTAAGCAACATAATAAAACAATCGAAGAAGTTGAAAAAGCTGGATATCGTGTGGGTGTAGCTTGGCAAGATGGACGCATGTTTCATGGACCATACAGTATTCGTATGAATCTAGCATTACCGTTATCGCGTGTACAGGAAGCGTTTGAACGTTTGAATCAATATGTATTCAACGCAAATTGGTAATAGTATAAGTTTAGAACAATAGAGGTAAGAGACATTTACACTTATGGGCACGAAGTATTCGTGCCCATAATGTGTTATACATGAATTTAAATATCTATTCTCTCACCGATAGTTAGAACTTTATATCCTGCGGCTATAACTTCTTTTTTTGTTGTCTGATAATGGCTATAGTCATCAATATGAATTGGATAAATATTTTTGGGATGTAGTAAATCATTTAGTTGACTTAACATTTTCAAATTCATTGTGAATGGTCCTCCAAATGACTCAGATTTCACGGCTCCTAAATTAGCAAAAACAGCATCTATATTTCTCGATATATAGTTTATTAATTTTGGATAGAAAATAGTATCGCTTGTAAAATAGAGCACTTTGGTTTCGGATGGTCCAACAATTGAAATTTGATATCCATTTACTTTTCCTATAATTACCTGCATGATGAAATTGCTTGCATGATATGCCGGTATGGCTTTGATGATAATCTGATACTCATCAATAGTAAATTTCTTCTCATCATTCCAATTTAAGATGGTACTATTGGAACATAACAAATCTTTTATGATTTTTTTATTGGGAGAAATAACAATTTTCTCACGCATGTAGTTTCTTCCAATATCGTCTAGATGATCTTGGTGATTATGCGTGATTAACCAAATGTTAACTTTGTTTAGGAGAGTTGTATCATTGAAGACATCGTTTTGTTTCTCAGATATAAATCCTTTAAACTGTACTTTAGTTCCTTTTGGAGATAAATCTGGATCGATACCAATATAGAATTTATCATCTATGGAGATTACCCCACAGGCAACTCCACAATAAGTAAATGAAATAGACATACAACCTCTTTTTCTAGCGATTCTGGTTCATTTAGAAATGAACGATTGTTTAGATTCATTATAAAGCATTCTTAGGAATATTGAGTGGTATTCATGTTCCTGATGATATTCAATATCTTCAAAATAAAAATCCGCTATACGGATTTTTATAGTCGGGGTGACGAGATTCGAACTCACGACCTCTTCGTCCCGAACGAAGCGCTCTACCAAGCTGAGCCACACCCCGATACTCTACTGTTTATTATATCAAACTGAGAGTATGTGGAGAGTGAAAATTTACTGCTTTGATTGCTTTATGAGATAGAGAATACCACTAATAACACTTGTAATAATTGCCATCACAATATACATTAATAGAAAACCTGCAATACCTGCCACAATATCAACGAAGTCCATAGTACCGGTATGGGTAATGCCTTGACCAATTTCAATCGCAAAGGTAATCACAATAATGAGTGTAAATACATAGATGAAAGTTAATGTTAGAAAGTGATGTCGCTTTGCGAGGAATTTGAAGAATGGATATATAATCGCAATCATTAAAATTCCTAATATACCAATGACTACAAAGTGCAAGTCTTTATCAGATAATCCAATCAGATTATTATCATTCCATGTCAAAATTGTATTATGAATAGAAGTGATTAGTTCAATCAGAAAATAGAGAATTTTTGTTAACATAGGGCCCTCCTTGGGGAGTATCATAACAGAATTCGATACTATTATAAAAGTGATAAAATGATGAGACTTTCAATGAAAGTGATTTAGCAAAACCTAGGGGAATCGAATTTGGTTGGATATGGTATAATATTGGCATGCGAAAAGCGACTTTTCATAGTGCTTTTTGGGAGATTATTATGAATCAAAATGTTAGAAAGATTACCGAAGGGGCAATGATGGTTGCCTTAATCGGCGTATTTATGTTAATCGATAGACAGTTCCAAGGAACATTTAGCAGTATGTTTGTGTTCCTGTTGCCACTTCCAATGGTTTATTTTGGGGCGAAATATGGACTGCGTGATAGCTTGATGGTTTTGGCTGCTATCATCTTTGTGGCCTTTATTTTCGCGAGTCCATTTGCAGTATTCTTCTTTGTCGCTGAAGCGATTATTGGTTTGGTATATGGATGTGGTATCTATCAAAATGTAGAGAGTAAGCGATTATTATTAAGAACAATGGTTCTTGGAGGTCTTACAGAGCTGCTTGCGGTTGTGATTAATGTGGCTATCTTTGGCGTTAGTTTCGATCAGCTTGTATTAGAATTACGTCAAACCTTTGATATGATGCAAAAATCAATGGGTTTAACGGTAAATACAAATGTGGATATCAACGTATTATTGCGTAATGTATTCTTCGTAAGTACGTTGATGTTAGGTGTATTAGAAGCGATCGTGACACATATTTCATCAAGATTATTACTCAAGAGATTGCGTATGAAGGTTCCTGAATCAACACCGCTCTATCTATACTTTCCACCTAAATGGATTGGATATGTGGCACTAGTTGGAATGTTTGGGTATTTGTATGTCGGTTCTGGTTATATTAAAACAGAACCAGCTCTAACAATTATTTCTGCGTTAGGTACGTTTGCGTATTTCTATCTAACAGCGATGGGTGTTGTTGGATTACTGGTTATGATTGGATTAATGGCAAAGGAAAGTCGCAAAATCTTGACATTTGTAGTGTTTATCTTAGCGATAGTCCTGTCATTTCCAGTTGCGATTTATGGATTTTTATATATCACAACAAATATGCATCAGAGAATAGTAGAGGAGGGATATCATGCAACAAAAAATGAATCGAATTAAACAGCTTGTTTTTGTGGCACTTGCTATCCAACTTGCGGTTGTTATCTTATTGCAGTTGATTTTTAAATTAAATATCTTGCCAGGTATCTTGGTATTGATTGCAGAGGCTCTAATAGCAGTATATCTCATAGAGTTTTTCCAATCTGCAAATGAAGAAGAGTCCATTGGTCTAGAAAAGTATCTAGGTGGTTCTTACGCGGATGCGTATCTAGTTGGTGGCGTAGGTATGATGAACTATGATGAAAACTATGTCATTACATGGCAAAGTGAACTCTTTAAGGAGAGAGGACTTGATCGGATTGGTTCTAAACTACTGACTTGGTTACCTGAAACCAATGATATTATTTCCGGGGAAACGGAAAAGGTTAATGTTCAGATTGACCAATATGTTTATGAAGTAAGTAAGCGTGAAAATGCACCAACGATATTCTTTAAAGATATTACACTTTTAGATAAGTATCGTGGTAAGTATAACGAAGAACATGTTGTACTTGGTCTAGCAAGTTTTGATAACTATGAAGAAAGTACGATGTATGCGGATGATGCGGATATTGCAAATATTAATGCGACAATTCGTACACCGCTCAACGAATACTTCCAGCAGTATGGTGTATTCTTAAGAAGATTAAATAACAATCGTTACTTATTAGTACTCAATGAAAGAATATATCGTGAAATTGCGGCCGATCGTTTCTCAATTCTAAATATTGTACGTAAGGCATCACAGAAGGCTGAAGTATCTATCACATTGTCTATGGCATTTGCCAAAGGTAGTTCAAACTTTGCGGAGCTAGATGAGACAGTTACGAAGTTAATGGATCTTGCGCAAACTCGTGGTGGTGACCAAGTTGCGATTCAGGTAGTTGGTGAAGATGTTAAATACTTTGGTGGTTCAACTGAAGCTGCCGAGAAGAGAAGTCGTGTACGTGTACGTGTAATGGCACATGCATTACGTGACCTTATTCAACATTCTTCCAACGTAATTATCTGTGGACATAAGAATGCGGACTTTGACTGTATTGGTTCTGCAATTTGTTTATCCAAGATGGCATCTGCTTTCAATAAACCGGTCAGCATTATCGCTAAGACGGGTGGTATTGAAGAAAAGTTAGAAGCTGCAATGAAAGAGAATGAGCAGGAACTAGCAGAAGGTGTAACATTTGTGACGGAAGGTGAAGCAATCAACCAACTCAAGGATGATACACTTGTTATCATGACAGATCATCACAACATTCTACAGTCTAATGGTGCAAAACTGTTAGAGATGGCGAAACGTATTGTTGTAATTGATCATCACCGTAGAAGTACAGATATGGGAGTAAAGCCTATTCTGATTTATATCGAAGCTGGTGCTTCCAGTACTTGTGAGATTTTGACTGAAATGATTCCGTTTGTATCAAGTAAAGTAGATATTTCTGAATTAGAAGCAACATTCATGCTTGCAGGTATGACAATTGATACACGTAAGTGGCGTGAAAGAACAGGTGTACGTACCTATGATGCGGCGAGTGCATTACGTAAACTTGGAGCTGATCCACAGGTTGCGTATGACTATCTAAAAGATACATATGAAGAGTTTGCATTGAAGAGTGCAATTATGAATGCAAGTGAAAGTTATCCAGATGGTATCGTAATTGCAGCTGTAGAAAACGAGAAGATTACGCGTTCAATTATGAGTCAGGTTGCGGATAGTTTATTAAGTATTCAAGATGTAAAGGCAGCCTTTGTTATCGCGCAGGATAAGAGTACAGGAATCAATAGTATTTCTGCACGCTCAAATGGTGAAATTAATGTACAGGCAATTATGGAAGCCATGCATGGTGGTGGACATATGACAGCTGCCGCAACACAACGTAAGGATGCGACAGTAAAAGAACTCAAAGAAGAGTTAATTCATATTATTGAACAACAGAAGAAGGAGGCAGATGATGAAAGTAATTCTTAAACAAGATGTTAAAAAAGTAGGGAAGCGTGGAGATATCGTTGATGTTTCTGATGGTTACGGAAGAAATTTCTTAATCGCAAGAGGACTTGCGGTGGCAGAATCTAAGGCTAGCTTAGAAATCTTAAAAGAACAGAAATCAGAAGAAGCTGCACTAGAAGCACAGCGTGAACAAGAAGCACGTGAAAAAGCTGCTTTATTAGAAAAGACAGTGATTACTTTCACAGTGAAGTCTGGTAAAGAAGGAAGAGTCTTCGGTTCTGTTTCTACAAAGCAAATTGTTGAGGCTTTGAATAAAAAAGGTATTACTGTTGAGAAGCGTAAGATTATTGATACAGAACCAATTCATAGTCTTGGTACAACAAGAGTAAAAGTTGAACTACACAAAAACGTTATCGGTACGATTGTTGTAAAAGTACTGGGAAGTGAGAACTAAGTATGTCACGTGTATTACCTTCTGCACCTGAGGCAGAAGCTAGTTTACTTGGAACTATGCTTGTATACCCAAGTTCTTCTCGTACAGCACTAGAAGAAGGGCTTGAGGCTGATGATTTCTTCATTGAAGCAAACCGTCGTATCTATCATGCATGTGAAGAACTATATCAAGAGGGTATACAGATTGACTCTACAACTGTTGCGACACGTTTAAAGGATACAGATCTTTTAGATAAGTCTGGTGGAATGGAATACATTCTGAATTTAATGAATGCAGCAGTAACAAGTGCGAATACATTAACGTATGTTAATTTGATTCGTGATAAAGCAATGATGCGTCGTATGATTGAAGCTGCTGAAAGAGTTGTGGAAGAAGGCTTTAATGGACAGACGGATTTGAATGATTATCTTGATCGTTCAGAGAAAGAAATCTTGAATGTATCTCGTAATCGTAAAGCTGGTGAGTTTAAGAATCCTAACGATGTCTTAAATGAAGTGTTAAAGACAATTCGTGCAGCATCTCAGAATTCAACAGATATTACTGGTTTAAAGACAGGCTTTAATGATCTTGACCGTATTACACATGGTTTACAGCGCGGAGATATGATTGTCTTGGCTGCGCGTCCATCTATGGGTAAAACGGCGGTTGCCTTAAACATAGCGATGAACGTTGCACTTATTCCGCAAGCTCAAAAAGGTGCAATTGCGATTTTCTCACTTGAGATGGGCGCCGAACAGTTAGCGATGCGTTTGTTAAGTGCAAAGAGTCATATTCAAGGTGATAAGTTAAAGACAGGTCGTTTAACAAATGAAGAATGGAATCGTATTAATGAAGCTTCAGCAGAGTTAAAAGCTTCCAATATTTATATCGATGATATGGCAGGAATCAAGATTCCTGAAATCTTCTCAAAGTGTCGTCGTTTACAGGCAGAGCAAGGCTTAAACATGGTTATGATTGACTATATTCAGTTAATCAGTGGACCATCCGATCGTTCTGGTGTAAATCGTCAGCAGGAAGTATCTGATATTTCTCGTAGCTTAAAAGCTCTTGCACGTGAGCTAAAGGTTCCAGTTGTGGCCTTGTCTCAGTTAAGTCGTAGTGTTGAAACACGTGAAGATAAAAGACCAATGTTAAGTGACTTACGTGAATCTGGAGCGATTGAGCAGGATGCCGATATCGTTATGATGTTATATCGTGAGTCCTACTATAACGAAGAAGCAAAAGAACAAGCTAGAGAATCTGGAACAGAACGTTTAGAAATCAATCTGGCAAAGCATCGTAATGGTGCAACAGGTAGAGTTTATGTAGCGTTTGAAGCAGATACGAACGCACTCTATAACATTGCCCCAAATAAACCACAATAATGAAGGAGGAAGGCATGAAAAATTTGATTGCTGTAACAATATGCTTAGTGTTATCAATCGCAATTGTAATCGTGCCTTCTTTTTTCTATCCTTCCTATGAAGGTGTTGTAGCAGGAACAGTTGGTGATTTTAGCCAAACTGTAGAAATGGTTACTTCTGATATACATAAAGTATATAAGTTGTATAAAGATCAAAAGTTGATAGGTATCATAAAAGATAAAACTTACATGGATGAACATCTAAAAACCGTTTATGAAACAAAGTATGCGAGCATGTTTCCAAATACACATATTAGTATTGCCAGTAACATGTATCTTGTTGAAGAGATGAGTTCAAATGTCTATACAGATGCAGATACTGAAATCATGCAGTATTTAGATGATCATTCTCTATACAGCATTGCTTGTAAATCAATTTCTTTTTCAAATGGCGATGAAGAATATGCAAGAATTTTTGTGAAGTCAGAAGAGATTTATCAAGAAGCGTTACAGAAGTATTTAACCTATTTTATTGATGAGGATACACTAGAAGCGATTCATGAGCACCAGACAATTTCAAATCTAATGGAATATGGTGAAATGATAATGGGTTTTAAAATCAATGAAACAATACAGATTGCGGATGCGTACGCATCCGTAGGAGAAATCAAGACCACGGAAGAAGAAGTGTTACGCTACTTATCCTATGGTAATAATGAGAGTCTTGTATACTATACGGTTGAAGAAGGAGATACACTAGCTTCAATAGGTTTACAGAATTATGGTTTAACTGCTGAGCAGTTAATGCGTATCAATCAAGGCGTTATTACCGATGTAAATCAAACGTTAACTGCAGGCACAAAACTATGTGTAACATACTTCACTTCACCAATTGATGTGTATGTTTATAAACAGAGATTACAGAAGGAAATATTGTTCTATAAGACCTCTGTATTAGAAGATAATACAGTTGAAACTGGTAAAACTGTGGTTAGACAGATTGGGGCGAATGGTTCAAAGAATGTACTCTATCATGAAACATGGGTAAATGGAGTATTGAATGCTGGACAAGAGCTATCTTCGGTTGTGACAGCAGCTGGACAAGATGAAGTAATTGCGATTGGAAAGAATAGTGATTTAAGTATTGGTAGTGGTAGCTTAGCATATCCTGTAGAACATCCTGAAATCATTTGTGAGTATGGCTGTTATACAGGGTTTGAGTCGATTGATTTTATCAATCGATATAATCGATGGGGAAATGTACTGGCTGTTGATACAGGAAGTATTAAAGAAAAGGGTTATACAGATGAGTTGGGTAACTATGTAATCATTGACCACCATAATGGGTATCAGAGTGTATATGGGCATATGTACTTACCATGCACATTAGAAGTTGATACCATTGTTAGAAAAGGCGATGTAATCGGTAAGATTGGTATGACTGGTAAAGCGACGGGACCACATTTAACATTTAGCTTATATAAGGATGATGAGCCAGTGAATGCATGTTCTGCATTGATAAATTGTGAGGGTTTGAACTGATGATGGAATTTGCATTATTAGCGAGTGGTTCAAAAGGGAATAGCTTTGTGATTGTGGACGGTACTACAAAAGTTATGATTGATTGTGGTACAACAAAGAAATATATATTTGAGCGCTTAAAAGAACTTGAGATATCATTAGATGATTTAGATGCGGTATTAATCACACATAATCATTCTGATCATATCTCTCAAATTAAACATTTCTCATCATTACCAATCTACTCACCGATTGAGATACCAAATATAGATACCTTTTATGTAAAACCTGGTTCTTCCTTTACGATTGAAACCTTGCGCTTTACGCCAATTGCGCTATCGCATGATGCGTTAAATACTGTTGGATATATCGTTGAAAATGGAATTGAAAAACTAGTATATATCACAGATACGGGATATATCAATGAGAAACATATTCCGCGTATCAAAGATGCGGATTACATCGTCTTAGAGTCTAATCATGATGTACAGATGCTCATGGCGACAAGTCGTCCACAATTTACGAAACAGAGAATCTATAGCGATACAGGGCACTTGTGCAACGAAGATTGTGCAGCTGTATTAGATCAAATTGTTACAGAGAAAACTAAAATGATTATTCTTGCGCATTTAAGTGAACAAGCAAATACACGCAAGAAAGCTTTAGATATAACAACACATGCATTACGAAATCATCATGGCTTACTGCATAAAAACTTACTGGTATGTGCAGCAGGACAATATGAGATGATTAGAAAGGGTATATATGATGAAAAAGTTGATGCCGGTAGCGTTAGCGCTATTATTGGTATGGAATCTAGTCCTAACAATGATGTTGATTAGGAATCTTCAAAAGAATAATACAGGTAATAATTCTCTTGAGGATATGAATAGTACAAACTATACAACATCAGACTATACCAATGCGATTGAAAAGAGCAGAAGTAGTGTAGTAACTGTTGAAAGTGATGGTTCCTACTATAGTGGTATTATCATTGCAAAGGAGAAGGAAACAGTACATATATTAACAACTACAAAAGCTATAAAGAATGGTAGTCCTAATGTAGTGTTTGATAGTGGTGTACGCGTTAGTTCTACAATTGTAGGAGATGATACTGATAGTGGATTAGCAGTTATTCAGGTTACTACAAACTTTGAGGTTAAACCGTTTACTTTTTTAGATACGAATGTTTTAGCACAAGGTGCTAATGTCGTGGTGATGAGTGGTAGAAATCTAACGACGGGTAGTGCGGTTATTAGCAGTGGTATTACTTCAGAACCTGGTGTATGGCGTATGAGTAGTACAACCACTTGGTTATCTTCCATGCTAGAAATGGATACACCAATTACTTCAATTCAAGAAGGTGGGGCAGTAATCGATTTAAATGGGTCACTTGTTGGAGTTGTAGCAAATCAACCATATCAAGGAAATTCCCGTATGGAGTACGCAATCACTGCAAATGAAATCAAGTTGATTTACAATGCACTCAAGACAAATGGAAAAGTAGTGCGTGGTGCACTAGGTGTTGTGGTGCGTAATGTATCGAGTATGCTTGCATATGAGAAGAGTGCGCATGGTATTAGCATAGATATGAAGACGGGATTATATGTTCAAACAGTAGTTGAAAAGCCAGAAACAGGAGACGGTCTTCAGGAAGGAGATATCATCACAATGATTGATGGTATTGAAATGTCATCTTATCAAGATGTGCTTGCAAGATTATATATGCATTCTGCTGGTGATACTGTGAATGTATCTATTATCCGTGGTGGTGAAAGTAAGCAGATAGGTGTGGTTCTGCAATGATTAAAATTATTGCCTGTGGCAAACTGAAAGAGAAGTGGATGAAGGAAGGTATCGCTGAGTATGTAAAGCGTATCCGTCCATACGATAAGATTGAAGTAATTGAAGTACAGGATGAAAAAGCACCAGAGACCAATTCCGCTGCTGAAAATGAACAAGTAAAGATTGTAGAAGGGCAGCGGTTATTAAAGAATGTACGTGATGATGAATATCTTATCCTGTTAGATCTTGCAGGACAAGATATTGATTCTGTGGCTTTAGCAAATAAAATCCAGGATTGTTATAATCATGCTAGAAGTAAGATTACATTTGTGATTGGTGGATCTTTGGGGTTGAGTAGTGAGCTAATTGCGCGTGCTGATTTTCGTTGGCGTATCTCAAAAGCAACCTTTCCACATCAACTTTGTAGAATCTTAGTGGTGGAACAAATCTATCGTAGCTTCCGCATTCTACATAATGAGCCATATCATAAGTAAATTTCTAACATAGAAATATTGTATCGAATTGCAACTTCCTACAATGTAAACGCTTGTATATGAAACAAGTATGTTATAAAATACAGATATAGTAAGTAAAAATGATCAGGAGGATAAACCAATGAAAGAGATTACTGTTACAGTTGTTGACCCAGTAGGATTACACGCACGTCCTGCTACAGTTGCTGTAAATGCTGCAAGCAAGTTTAAGAGTGAAGTAAAGGTATCCTATAAGGGACGTACAGTGAATATGAAGTCCATTATGGGTGTTATGTCACTTGGTATTCCAACACAGTCCGAAATTACAATTTCCTGTGAAGGTGACGACGAAGACTCAGCTGTTAAGACAATTGAAGATGTTCTTCGCGCTCAAAAAGTTATTGCTTAATAGATAACAATAAGGGGAGAAAGATGTTTTTACATCTTTCTTTTTTTCTTATGTTAAAATAGGAATAAGGAGCTGAAAATTATGTATTTAGATGAATATAAACGTTGGCTATCTGCAAACTTAATCGACTTTGATTTACACGCAGAATTAGCTGGTATTGAAAATGATGAAGAAGCAATCAAGGAAAGATTCGCAGTATCCTTGAAGTTTGGTACAGCTGGTTTAAGAGGTACTCTTGGTGCTGGTACAAACCGCATGAATATCTGGGTTGTTCGTCAGGCTACACAGGGTGTCGCTGATTGGGTTAAAACACAGGGTGGAACACAAACTGTTGCGATTAGTTATGACAGCCGTTTAAAGGGTTGGACATTTGCGAAGGATGCGGCTGCTGTATTAGCAGCTAACGGTATTAACGTTCGTCTTTATGATGAACTAATGCCTGTACCTGCCTTGAGCTTTGCGACAAGATACTATCACTGCAATGCAGGTATCATGATTACTGCATCTCATAACCCTGCAAAATATAACGGTTTTAAAGCATATGGACCAGATGGTTGTCAGATGACAGATGATGCGGCTGCGATTGTATACGATCAGATTCAGAAGACAGACGTACTAACAGGTGCGAAATACGTTTCCTTTGCGGAGGGTGTAGCGAAGGGCCTTATCCAGTTTGTTGGTGATGATTGCAAGGAAGCACTTTATCAAGCAACAGAAGCTAGACAGGTTCGTCCAGGTTTATGTAAGACTGCTGGTTTGAAACTTGTTTATTCCCCATTAAATGGTACAGGTCTTGTGCCTGTAACACGTGTGTTAAGCGATATAGGTATTACAGATATTACAATCGTTCCTGAACAGGAATATCCAAATGGATACTTTACAACATGTTCATATCCAAACCCTGAAATTTATGAAGCATTAGAAAAAGGATTAGAACTTGCAAAGAAGGTAGGAGCAGACTTGATGCTTGCGACTGACCCGGATGCTGACCGTGTAGGTATTGCGATGAAGTGTCCAGATGGTTCTTATGAACTTGTCTCTGGTAACGAAATGGGTGTACTCTTATTAGATTACATTTGTGCAGGACGTATTGAAAAGGGCACAATGCCTAAGAATCCAGTCGCCGTTAAGTCTATTGTATCTACACCACTAGCGGATTTAGTTGCGAAGCACTATGGTGTTGAATTACGTCATACATTAACAGGTTTCAAGTGGATTGGTGATCAGATTGCACAACTTGAAGCAAATGGTGAAGAAGAGCGTTTCATCTTTGGTTTTGAAGAAAGCTATGGTTACTTAGCTGGTTCTTATGTACGTGATAAGGATGCGGTTGTTGGTTCTATGTTAATCTGTGAGATGGCTGCGTACTACCGTAGTATTGGTTCCTCTATCAAGCAACGCTTGGAAGAAATCTATGCACAGTATGGACGTTTCCTCAATCAGGTAGATAGCTATGAGTTTGCAGGTCTTTCTGGCATGGACAAGATGGCTGGTATTATGAATACTCTACGTACAAATCCACCAGTAGAATTTGCTGGACGTAAGGTTGTATCTGTAACAGACTATAATAAGCCTGAAGAGACAGGATTACCTAAGGCAAATGTACTGATTTTCGGTTTAGAAGATGGTGCGACAGTAGTGGTTCGTCCTTCTGGTACAGAGCCTAAGATCAAGACATATTTTACAACTTTAGGTAAAGACTTGGCTGAAGCCCAGAAGGAAAAGGATGAGTTAGCAGCAGTACTTAAGCCTTTATTCTCCTAAGAAATTTAAATACAGATAGATGCAGGTTGATATCTGCATCTTTTTGTTTGGAATTATATGTTTGTTTGTACGTTTTTCATCATCTATCTGTATCTATTCAATACTGGCAATGTTAAAATAAATGTAACGTAGTTACGGAGGATCACATATGAATTTAGAACGTATCATTGAGGAGTTTCATCAAGGACATTCCTTGAATGCATATGAGGTGTTTGGTGCCCACTTTGTGGATGGAGGAGTTCGCTTCATAGTGTATGCGCCCCATGCGGAAAATGTATGGGTCGTTGGATCATTTACAAACTGGGATGAAAACCAGATTTTGATGGAAAGAATGAACTTCCAAGGTGTATGGACAATTACAGTTCCATATTTAAATGAATGGGAAGTTTATAAATATAAGATTCAAACAAGAACAGGAAATATTCTATATAAAGCTGACCCATTTGCTTTCTATAGTGAGACAAGACCAAATACGGCTAGTAAGCTTGTTGATTTAAGCAAACTGACTTGGACAGATGATAAGTGGTTACAAGAGCGTAGTTTAAACTTTGATAAACCAATGAATATCTATGAGTTATATGTCGGTGGTTGGAAACGTAATGGTGAACATCCATATTCCTATGACATGCTTGCAGATGAACTGATTCCATATATCAAAGAGAATGGATATACACATATTGAGTTAATGCCATTGAGTGAGTATCCATTTGATGGATCTTGGGGATATCAGGTGAGTGGATACTATTCCTTAACGAGTCGTTATGGAAATCCACAGGAGTTTAACCGCTTTGTGGACCGTTGCCACGCGGCTGGAATAGGTATCATCATTGATATGGTGCCTGTTCACTTCGTAAAGGATGACTTTGGTTTACGTTACTTTGATGGTGAAGCGTTATATGAGTATCCAAATGAATATGACGCAAACTCTGAGTGGGGTACGATGAACTTTAATTTATGGAATGAAGAAGTGCGTTCCTTCTTAATGTCGTCAGCTGCCTTCTGGGTAAATATGTATCATATGGATGGTATTCGTATCGATGCGGTATCTAACCTCATTTATTGGGCTGGTAATCGTGATAGAGGCACAAATGATGGTGCAATTTACTTTGTAAAACGTTTGAATTACTACATGCATAAGGAATTCCCAACTGTCATGATGATTGCGGAAGATAGCTCTGATTTCCCTAACGTAACAGTAGCGACGGAAAAAGATGGATTGGGATTTGACTATAAGTGGGATCTTGGTTGGATGAATGATACGCTCAAGTATTATGGAACAGACCCTATCTATCGTTATTATGATCATCACAAGTTGACTTTCTCGATGGCATACTTCTATAGTGAGAAGTTCTTAATGCCATTTAGCCATGATGAAAACGTACATGGCAAGCGTACTGTCATCGACCGCATGTGGGGTGACTATGATGCGAAGTTTGCGCAAGCAAAGAACTTGTATGCATACATGTATGCTCATCCTGGTAAGAAGTTAAACTTTATGGGTAATGAGCTTGGTTCCTTCCGTGAGTTTGATGAAACTCGTGAGATTGACTGGGAATTACTCCAGTATCCAAAGCACTATTCCTTCAATTTATTTATTAAGAAGCTAAATGAGTTATATTTGTCACATGCATGTTTGTATGAAGCAGATTATAGCTATGATAGCTTTAAGTGGATTGATGCGGATAACAATATACAAAGCGTATATTCATTCTATCGTAGTAGTAAGGATGAATATCTTGTATGTGTATTGAACTTAAGTAATACAACATATGAGAATTTTGAGTTAGAAATGCCACAAGGTGGATTCTATAAAGAAATATTAAACTCAGATGACCAAGTTTATGGTGGTAATGGAATGATCCATTCTAGAGCAATTCGTACTTCTAAGAAAGATGGAAAGAATATCTTGAAGATGAATCTTGCACCATTTGCGGCAGTTTGGTTTGTAGCGAAAAAAAGAGGTAAGAAATAAAGATGTCAATATTTAATGCGTATTTAGATGATTTTGGAAAAATTACTGTAACGATTGATCGTAGCTTTTATCATGGTGAATCAAGTCGATTCCAATTGACGGCAATGGGTGGTTATGTAGAGGAACTATCAATTGAAGGTGTAGAGACACATGATAGTTTTATCCTATATCGTCTAAAGGGTTTATATGAACCTAACTTCCGTATGGATTATCAGGTTCGTGAAAGTCATGGTAGATATACACCATTGATTGCACGTTTGATTGTAAAGCGCGAACGCTTTAATGCCTTGTATGGTTATGAGAAAGACGACTTAGGATCACACTATACTCCTGAATATACATGGTTTAAAGTATGGGCACCAACTGCGGTAAATGTATCACTATCCTTAGATGTTAGTGGTGTTCAGATATTAAAGGCAATGGAACCTAGTGAAATGGGTACTTGGTATGTAAAGGTACCGGGTGACTTTAAACATGCGACATATACATATTTAGTAGAGCGTAATGGCAAAGTGGTGAAATCCTTAGACCCATATGCATATAGTTGTAATGGAAATGCAAAGGCAAGTGCAGTGATTGATTTATCTGAATTAGATAAGATTAAAGATTATCCTTTTGAAGATACAATCGCACCTACAGAAGCAATCATCTATGAATGTAGTGTTCGTGATATGACAATGCATCCATTTACTGGTACTACAACACACGGAAAGTTTAAATCATTGTGTGAGGATGGAACGGAATATAGAGGTCTTCCAACGGGATTAAACTATATTAAATCCTTAGGTGTAACGCATGTTCAGTTTATGCCATTAACAGACTTTAGTACGGTTGATGATTTCAAACCAGAACTCAACTATAACTGGGGTTATGACCCTCGTCAGTATCTATCGTTAAAGGGAAGTTTCAGTTCTGATCCAGACCATCCATATGTACGCATGAAAGAGTTTAAAGAGTTAGTAGCATGTCTTCACCGCAATCATCTACGTGTCACATTAGATGTTGTCTTTAACCACGTCTATGATGTTGCGGAAAGTGCGTTTGACTGCCTAGTGCCATATTACTACTTCCGTTATAACGAAGAGGGTTATATGTCCAATGGTTCATACTGTGGAAATGACTTTGCTTCAGAAATGCCAATGGCTTCTAGATATCTTGTATATGTCATTCGTAGTTTAATGCAGATTTATGGTATTGATGGCTTCCGTTTTGACTTAATGGGAATTATTGATGTCGCTACGATGAATAAGATTCGTAACGAAGCAATTCGTAATAACCCAAGTGCGTTAATTTATGGTGAAGGCTGGGATATGCCAACAATGTTACAAGGATCTCAAAAGGCAAATATTCATAACCAAGGGGCAATGCCTCACATTGGTCACTTCAATGACTATTTCCGTGATGTAATTAAGGGCAAGACAAGCGAAAGTGAAAAGTATGAGCGTGGTTATGCAACTGGTAAGTGGGAAAATGCATTTGCTAGCTTGGCAGGTTTAACAGCGAACGTTCTTGATACACCGCATTATAAGAGATTCTTCTCACCAGATCAGTCTATTAATGGCTTTGAAACGCACGATAATAGTACAGTATGGGATAAGATGCATGCATGTTGTAATAATGAAGATAGAGCCACTCGTATTCGTCGTCAGAAGATGATGATTGCGATTACGATGGTTTCACAAGGTATACCATTTGTACATGCTGGTTTCGAATTCTGTGATACAAAGAAGGATAATCATAATTCTTATAACGCTCCGGATGAAATTAATCGTATGGACTGGGAAAGAATGGAATATTACCAAGAAGTTGTAAAGTACTTCCGTAAGGCAACTGCACTTCGCAGATCAGTAAGTGAATTCTGTCTGAAAACTGCGTTAGAAATCAATGAAAAAGTGAAGGTTTGGGTTGCGGATGACCAGACTGTATTCTATGATATTGCAGGTTCGAAGGGTAATGCTGAAACGATTCGTGTCATTATTAATCCATCAACTGGTGATCGCTTCTATAGCTTTGATGAGAAGTGGCAAGTCATCTTTGATGAAAATGGTAATAGTCAAACGGGTAAATCGAATCAAGTTTGTGTTCCAGCATTAAGCCTAATCGTATGCAAGAGGTAAAATATGGGATTATTTGCAAATTTATTCGACAGTGAAAAAAGACATTTTCATCAAGCTGAAGTGCTCGCAGATAAGGTTTTGAAATTAGAGGAAACATATGCGGCAAAAACAGATGATGAGTTACGTGAAGTAACAAAACAACTACAAGAAAAAATACAGACAGGAACATCTTTAAAAGATGTTCTGCCTGATGCTTTTGCGAATGCTCGTGAAGCTGCAAAGCGTGTATTAAATGAATTTCCGTATCGTGTCCAGGTATTAGGTGGTGTCCTACTACATGAGGGTGATATTGCGGAAATGAAAACTGGTGAAGGTAAGACATTAACAGCAGTGATGCCAATCTATTTACATGCATTAGCAGGTAAGGGTGCACATGTTGTAACAGTCAATGAATATCTAGCAAAGCGTGATGCTGAGTGGATGGGTCGTGTATATACCTTCCTTGGCCTAACGGTTGGATGCAACTTACACTCTCTTACTGAAAGTGAGAAGAGACAGGCATATGCTTGTGATATTACATATACAACTAACTCAGAACTTGGATTTGATTATCTAAGAGATAATATGGTCATGCGTAAGGAGCAGCGTGTATTACGTGGTTTACATTATGCAGTATTGGATGAAGTTGACTCTATCTTAATCGATGAAGCTAGAACACCATTAATTATCAGTGGTCCAGGACCAGTTTTAGATCAACAATATATTCAAGCGGACCGTTTTGCGAAGAGCTGTAAAAGAGATGTTGATTTTGAAATTGATAGAGAAGATCGGACAGTTGTATTGACAGAGGCAGGTTTAAAGAAGGCTGATCGTGCCTTTGGCATTGAAAACATCTATAATGGTGAACATGCAAGCATAGTGCATTATATTCAAAATGCAATGCGTGCAAACTATCTTATGACAAGAGATGTTGAATATGTCGTTGGAGACGATGAGATTATTCTTGTTGACCAGTTTACTGGCAGAAAAATGGCTGGACGTGAATTTAGCGATGGATTACATCAAGCAATTCAAGCCAAAGAAAATGTTGGTATCAAGCAAGAGACAATTACACTTGCAACAATTACATATCAGAACTTCTTCCGTTTATATGATTTGTTAAGTGGTATGACAGGTACTGCAAAGACAGAAGAAGATGAATTTTTAAATACATATAATATGCGTGTATACGAAGTACCAACAAATAGACCGGTGGCTCGTATTGATGAACCGGATTTAGTTTTTAAAGATAGACATGAAAAATATGAAGCTATTGTTGCACATACAAAAGAATTGTATGAAAAGGGACAACCAGTATTAATTGGTACTTTATCTATTGGTATTAACGAAGCACTCAGCGAAATGTTAAAGAAACAAAATATTCCTCATCATGTATTAAATGCAAAAAATGATGAGAATGAAGCGGAGATTATTGCAAAGGCAGGTCAGAAGTTTGCGGTAACGGTAGCGACAAATATGGCTGGTCGTGGTACGGATATTAAGCTCGGTGATGGTGTACAAGAACTAGGCGGTCTTGCGGTACTTGGTAGTGAGCGTCATGAAGCAAAGCGTATTGATAATCAGTTACGTGGACGTTCTGGTCGTCAAGGTGACCCAGGATTTTCAAGATTCTACTGTTCGATGGATGATGATTTGATTGTTGAATATCATACAGATGAAAGTGAGAGTTTGATTGAGCGCTTCGAACATGATAAAGAAAACATCAATAAGATGAGAGCACTCATTGACCGTACACAAGAACGTGCAGAAGGTCTACACTTTGATACACGTAAGAATACATTAGAGTATGATGATGTATTAATGGCACAACGCCATCTAATCTATGATCAAAGAGACAAGGTTCTCGATCTTGAAGATATGGAACCACTTGTTCGTGAGCTTATCAAAGAGAATGTATCTTCGGCGATTGAAGAATATTATCAGATTCCTAATAAGAATGAAGCAAAGCAAAAACTTGCAGAGTATCTAAATGGCATGGGAATTGATGGTATGCAGTATGCGGAAGCAATCCATAGAGGATCACAAGAAGAGATTACTGATGCAATTATGGATGTATATCACGCAAAGACTGCAGAGCTTCCACAAGAAGAACTACAGAGTATGGTGAAGTTTATATTCTTGCAGATTCTTGACCGTGAGTGGATTCATCATGTGGATGTTATGGAACATTTAAAAACAAGTGTTCGCTTACGTAGTTATGCAAATGTTAAACCGATTGATGCGTATCGTGAAGAGGGATTTAATCGATTTAATGCAATGATGCAGAATATATCAGAACAGACAGTCTCTACATTATTGCACATCCAAACAAACGTAGCATCGGAATAGAATATGTAAAAATAAAGGCAGAATACTTTTTGGAGAGTATTCTGTCTTTTTGATTTTTGCAAAAATAATCATAAATTTTATAAATAAATGAATTATAATAATATAGATATATAAACATTATTTGGAGGGGAATTATGGTCAAGAAGATATGGAAGTATTTACAAGTCACATTGTTAACAATTTTACTATCCATTTCATCACTTTCAGTGCTACCTGTAGCAGCTCTAGATGAAGTAAAGGATGATACAGACTTATCAAAGCTCGAGTTATATCAATTTACACTTACACAAGAAAACATGGAGATTGTTTCGCAATCAGCTTCTGTTGTGAAAGATATCGTTGATCCAAATGGATCATGGAAACAGGCAACAGTATTTTCATTGAAGGTTGATAAAAATAATACTGCAGAAACATTCAATGAACCACTTAAATTGAAATTCTCCAATGCAGGTACTTTGTATGGGAAGAATGTAGATGTTTTTGTGACTGTCAATAAAGTAAATACAACTCTCCTTACGAGAAATAGTGAGTACAACGATCCAAATAAGACAGTTCTCCCATTTTTAACAGTTGATGAAAATTGGGGCACAAAGTCTATTCAGATTATGGATTACATCTATCCAACACATCCAAATATTACGCATAATTTGGAAGGTGCATATGCATTTGATGCGGATGTAACTACAGAATTTAAATATCAGGATGGTACTCCATGTGACATTAAGATGGTTATGTTGCCATCAGATATCGATGTCGTTAAAGGTAGTCGTAAAGAAACATTCTCAATCTATGATATGAATAATTCTGTGGATAAGATTGTTATGAATAATGCTAACTATCTTACACGTACAACCAATGGAGATAAAACAACTTGGGAACCATCAGATGGTCGAGGAACAAGTGGAGATGCTGAGTACAACGCATCTGGATTTGCAGTACGTTCAACAGATAACAAGATGCATTTTGAATATACAACAACAGCAATTTGTGGTGGACTATTTGGCTTCTTTGCGGAAGCAAAAGCTCCAGAACCAACAAAGCAAGTAGATAAAGCAGAAGTTCCTGCTAAAATTGGGGAAGAACTCATATATACAACAGAATATACAATCCCTACTCCAGGTAAAAATGTCATTGGTTCTTTAAGTAAAATGAGCATGACCGATGAATTTGATGAAAGATTAGATTTCCAGAGTGCTACTGTAAAACTTGCTGGACAGACTTTGACAGAAAATGATGATTATACTGTTGAAAAGAATGGGCAGAAAGTAACAGTTCATATTGATAAAAAGCACTTAGGAAAAGCGAATAGTGGCAAGAAGTTTGAGATTGTCTTCAAAGTAAAGACAAATGAAAAGATTGTAGATAACGGAACTGTAATTAAAAACAAAGTAACGCAAACAGTTGATAATGTAATTACTCCTTCTAACGAGGTGGAAACTAAGGTTCTCTACAATAAGACACATGAATATATTAGTGGCACCCCTGGAAAAGAACTACCAACTGAAGTGAAGGTTTTATTACCAGATGATGTTCATAATATTCCTAATGGCACTACTGTAACTCCAGATACTCCAAAAGGAAATGTCACAAAAGTGAGTGTACCTGAAGGAAACTGGGTATTTAGAGGATATGATAAGCAACAAGAAACAATCAATAATAAAGATGCACACTTTATTGGTGTATGGGTAATTGAACCATATGAATCACCAGTTAAAGATGTAGCATTCGCTGCAGATCCAACAACAAGTATTGATAATAAACCTGTTAAACCAGGTGATGAATTAGAATATTCCATCAAGTTCAAAAATACAACTACATCACAACGTGATGTGACAATGACGGATATTATTCCTGAAAATACAACATATGTGGAAGGCTCTGCATCTCCAACTGGTACATATGATGCGGTAACAAGAACATTAACTTTAGAGAAAACAGGTTTAGCAGCAGATGCAGAAGTTGTTTTCCGCTTCAAGGTTAAAGTAAATGAAGACGCAAATAGTGTTGTGATTGAAAATACAGCAACTGTTAAGTCTGGAGATAATACATTTACAACGAATACAACAAAGAATCCTACTCCAACACCTCCATTAAAAGATGTTCATGAGGAAGGTAAGCTAGATACAAGTATCAATAATCGTCCCGTATCTGCTGGTCAAATTCTAACCTATACAATCTCATACCGAAATACAACAGGTGAAAAGCGTACAGTGATTGTGAGTGATACAATTCCTGCTCATACACAATATATTGATGGAACAGCAAACGAAGCAGGTGTATATAATCCGACAACAAAGACATTGCAGTGGCAGAAGGTTGATTTAGAAGCAGGTGATGTTGTAACATTCCAGTTCAATGTGAAAGTTGATGCGGATGTTGATGGAGAAGTCATTGAAAACCATGCAGATGTAGATGATGGTATTAATCGATATGTAACGAATACAACAAAGAATCCAACCCCAAAGAAAGTTACACCTAAGACATCAGATACTATGAATGTATGGTTATATGCATGTGTATTATTATCAACATTGGTAGTAGGAATGATTGTTCTTCAAAAAAGATTTTTAATGCACTTTAATAGTGATAAAAAATGATTAAAAACAAAGGATACTTAGACTATTGAAGAGATAGTTAGGTATCTTTTTTTCTGCTTTAACATGATGTGTTGATGCATGAATATATGTGAAAGTCGATTTGGTTTCCTACATGCATAATTATTTTGGTAATATCATTATTTGCATGCTTTAAATATAAAAGAATTATATTTGGTATTTTCATGAGGTAAAAATGAAATACTTTTTCAGAAATAAAATACTGTAAGAAAATAAAATATGATTACTCAATAATAAAAAAATACAGATTTTCTTTGTATGGGGTATTCATTTGTGAAAAAATAGTCTATCATAAAATCAATACATGGAGGGAAAATTATAATGAAAAAGTTGAGTATTTCTTTAGTTGCTCTTGTTTTAGCCGGATCATTAGTAGGCTGTAACAAGACAACTGAAACAACAACTTCTACTAAGATGAAGGCCGGTACATATACAGCTTCAGCTGCTGGTATGAACGACGATGTTACTGTAGAAGTAGAAGTAACAGAAAATGAAATTAAGTCAGTTAAGGTTACTTCACATGCTGAAACACCAGGTATTGGTGGAGAGCTTGTTGACAAGGATGGAAAGGTTGTTACAACTGGGGGCGTAGCACCTGTACAATTAATTCCTGAAGAAATCGTTAAGCACCAAAGTTTATCTGTTGATAACGTAACTGGTGCAACAATCACATCAGGAGCTATTAAGACTGCTGTTAAGGACGCTATCAAACAAGCAGGTGGCGATCCAGATGCATTTAAGAATAAGGCAACATACGAAGAAAGAAAAGACGTTGAAGCAGACGTTGTCGTTGTAGGTGGCGGCGGAGCTGGTCTTGCAAGTGCAGTTGAACTTTTACAAGGTGGTAAGAGCGTAGCAATTATCGAAAAAGCCGGCGAAATAGGCGGTGATACATTAGTTTGTGGTGCTATCTACAATGCACCAGATCCAGCATTACAGCAGCACGCTGAAATGAGTGATGCAGTTAAGACTACGATTGAAAAAGCTTTAGCTGAAACACCAATTAACGAACAACATGCAGCATTACAAGCAGAAGTTCAAGCTCAGTGGGATGCATATAAGGCTGCAGGTAGAACAGACTTATTCGACTCCAAGGAATGGTATGCATTACAGACTTGGATCAATGGTGATAAGGTTGCTAACTTAGATTTAGTTAAGGCATTATGCTATAATGCATTTGGTGGCTATGAATGGATTGAATCCATGGGAATGAAATTCCAAGATAAGATTTCTCAGGGTGCTGGTTCCTTATGGCAACGTACACACACATCTACAATGAAGATGGGTACAGGCTTTATCTCCACATATGCAGACATGCTTGAGAAGTATGGCGATAAGGTTACATTATTAACAGAAACAACAGCTACTAAACTTGTAGTTGACAACAACCAAGTGAAGGCTGTTAAGGCAACAGACAACCATACAGGCAAAGAAATTACAGTTACTGGTAAAGACGGTGTCGTATTAGCAACTGGTGGTTTCGGTGCTAACGCTAAGATGGTTCAAGAATACAATACAACAGGTAAGTGGCCAGATCTTTCTAAGACAGGTACAACAAACCGTTTCTCAGCATCACAGGGTGATGGTATCACAATGGCTAAGGATGCTGGTGCTTCATTAACAGATATGGAACAATTACAGCTTCTATATTTAGGTAACTTAGTTGACGGTCAAATTTCTAAGTACCCAGCACGTGATGTTAACGGTACAGACCAGATTATCTTCATCAATAAGGAAGGTAAGCGTTTCGTTCGTGAAGACGGTCGTCGTGACCAGATTTGCGGTGGCGTTCTAAATCAAACAGACAAGATGTTCTACATCCTTGAAAGTGGAGATGGCGCTGGTTATAAAGATATTAAAGATCCATCATGGAGAAGTGGTGACGGATTCACATTCGAATACCTCGAAAAGAATGGCTTTATCATCTATGCAGAAACATTAGAAGAACTCGCTAAGAAGTTAGATATGGATCCTGCAACATTACAGGCAACTGTAGATGAATTCAATAAGAGCGTTGAAAGTGGAAGCGATGAATTCGGAAGAACTCTATACTCTACAAAACTTGAAAAAGGACCATGGGTTGCAACTCCTCGTCAGGCTTGCGTTCACCATACAATGGGTGGTGTAACAATTGACACAGAAGCACGTGTACTCAATGAAAAGGGAGAAGTAATCAAGGGCTTATACGCTGCTGGTGAAGTTACTGGTGGTATCCACGGTGCTAACCGTTTAGGTGGTAACGCTGTAGTAGATACAGTAGTATTCGGTAAGTTATCTGCTGATACATTACTAGCTGATACAAAAAAGTAAGCAATTAGAATAATCAAGGAAAGGTCTGAGTTCGCTCAGGCCTTTTTTGTAAAATAGGATAAATAATATGAAAAATCTTTTAAATATATTTACTAGATCTACTATTATTTTTTGATAGGATGTAATCTATTCCAATCAAAACTTAAGAAACCTGTTATCTATACTATAGCTAGAGAAAACAACAGTAGTAGACGTAAAAGTGAATCTTAAAGGCATATTCACTGCAGCATATCCAAAGAATAATGATGACATGGAAACCGTTGAAGGAATCAATAACGATTCAACCACAGAAGTTAGACAGTGTAGAACGTAATAGATTTATGGTTATCGAGTGGGGTGGAACAGAATATAAATCGTAATATTTCTCAAAAAGCATACTTCTGTTATACTAAGGAACAAGGAGAATGAATAAATGAAGATAAGAAAGTTTTTACTTGGCTTAATTGCCATGGCACTTCTTTGTGTAATTTCACCTGTACATGCAGAAGAAACAAATGCTGATTTCGATCAGTTTATGCGAAATGAATTCATCCAAATGATGGAAGATGATTATATGTCATTACATTTTGCGTTAAAGGATTATGAAAAATATGGTATTACAAAACCACAGCCAACGATTGGTGAACCTCCAACTTTAGATAACTCAAAGAGTATCGCAAAAGTAGAGGAGTCTTTAAAGGAATTAGAGAAGTTCAATTATGATGAGTTGTCAGATGTACAACAACATGATTACGATACATATAAGTATTACTTAGAAAGTACTCGTGAGTTATTAAACTATCCAATGTTTGATTTCCAGTTCTTACCAAACCGCGGTATTCAAAGTAATCTGATTACAAACTTTACAGAGTTTATTTTCTATAAGCAGGAAGATATTGACGACTATTTATCTGTTTTAGAGAGTGTTCCAGCATATATTGAAGGAGCATTAGAAGTAACTCGTACACAGGTAGCCAACGGATACTTCATGACAGATGCTGCTTTGGATAGCACATTAGATGGAATTGAAAAGTTCGTTGCAAAGACAGACAATAACCCACTCATTCAAATCTTTAATCAGAACATTGATAAGTTTGAAGGTTTGACAGAGGAACAACGTGTTGCATATAAAGAAAAGAATCGTAACTTTATTTTAAATACATTTATTCCTGAATATCAGAAGCTTGCACAAGAACTTGAAACATTCCGTGGAACTCGTACATCTTTAAGCTTATACGACTTGCCAGATGGAAAAGAATACTACGCAGCATTATTACGTTCAAAGTCAAGTTCATCCGCTTCTTTACAAGAATTATTTGAATTAACAGATGAACAGTTAAAGAAGTTAATTGATGAAGCTAGAACTTTGTATTTGAACGCAAAGAAGGATGATAACTTAGAAGAAACATTACCGGAGAAGGATCCAACTGAAATCTTAAATACATTACAAGGACATTTACAGGAGTTTCCAGAAGGTCCTGAAGTAACATTTACAGTAAGTTACTTAGATCCATCTGTTGCAAATGATGCAATCGTTGCGTACTACATGCAGCCACCGATTGATGACATCGTAAACAACGTTATCAAGATTAATGGTGCTAACGTAAATTCAACGAATGAAATGTTTACTACTTTAGCACACGAAGGTTTCCCTGGACACTTATTCCAGATTACTTGGTACTTGAATACAAATCCAAATCCATTACGTACACAGCTCAGTAATATTGGTTATACAGAAGGTTGGGCAATGTACTGTGAAGATGTTGCTTGGGCATATTCTGAGTTAAATGATGGTGCAAAGGAAGAAAATCGTATCAATACAAACCTAAACTATATCTTACCTGCACAGGCTGATTTCTTAGTGAATGGTCTAGGCTGGGATGAGAAGAAGTTAGGCAAGTACTATGAATCATTAGGATTAAATGCGGCAGCAGCATCCAATGTTATTAAGGCTGTAACACAAGAACCAGCTTCTATTGTTCCTTATGGTGTAGGTTTAACATATTACCTTCACTTCCGTGATCAGGCAAAAGCTGCACTTGGCAGAAAATTTGATGTAGTAGAATTTAACCGTATGTTATTAACACATGGTGATCGCCCATTTGATATCGTACAAAAGGACTTAGAGAAGTATCTTGAAGCAAGTGGTGTAAGTGCTACAACATCAACTTCTAACAAGCCATTTGTTAATCCAGGTAAGATTGGTCTTTGGGTATCGTTAGCAGCTACAGTATTAATTTTAGTTGTTGTATTTATTCGCAAGAAAAAAGAAAATAACTATCAATAAACTAGTAAAAAATCATACCGAAGTGGTATGATTTTTTATATAGAGGAGTACATATTAAAATGGATAATCAATGGACAGAATGGTTGCATCAAGAGTGGAAGAAAGAATACTTCTTGAAGCTATCAGATTTTTTAAAGAATGCCTATGAAACAAAAGAGATTTATCCACCAAAACAGCAAGTTTTCTCTGCCTTTCACCATTGTGATTATGAGGACATCAAGGTAGTTATTCTTGGCCAAGATCCATATCACCAAAAAGGACAGGCTCATGGTTTGTGTTTTTCTGTAAATCCAGGGGTAAAGATACCACCAAGTCTTTTGAATATGTACAAAGAATTACAAGAGGAATATGGCTATCCAATTCCAAATAATGGTTATCTTGTACCATGGGCAAAACAAGGAGTATTCCTATTGAATACAGTGATGACTGTAGAAGATTCTCACCCACAGAGTCATGCTGGCATGGGATGGGAGACTTTCACGGATCATGTAATCCAAAAAATTAATGAAAAAAATGAACCGGTAGTCTTCTTGTTGTGGGGAAGAGCAGCTAGAAATAAAGCATGCATGATTGATAAAACAAAGCATCTTGTACTAGAGGCTGCACATCCATCACCACTGTCTGCATACAATGGTTTTTTCGGCTGTAACCACTTCAAGAAAGCTAATGAATTTCTAGAAAATAATAATCGTAAAGGAATTGATTGGCAGATTAAAGATATTTGATAAATTCATCAAAAAATGAGTGAAAATCTATATATTTTTTGTATTGGTAATGTTCTGATTATCAATATTAGTTTATAATGTAAGCGTATCCATAGTTTTGATTAAGGAGGACTTTATGAGATCTAATGCAATGGTTGCGATGATTCTTGCTGGTGGCCGTGGAAGCCGTCTGCATGACTTAACAAAGAAGGTCGCAAAGCCTGCAGTGCATTTTGGAGGAAAGTATAGAATTATCGATTTTCCACTGAGTAATTGTGCAAATTCAGGTATTAACACAGTAGGTGTACTAACACAATATGAATCAGTTTTATTAAATGCGTATGTTGCAAAGGACCAGTTCTGGGGTCTTGATACAAACGACGGTGGTGTATTCGTACTTCCACCACGAGAAAGAGATCAGAAGGGTTTTGAAGTATATCGTGGAACAGCGGACGCAATTACACAGAACATTGACTTCTTAGATAGTATGGCACCAGAATATGTACTCATTTTATCAGGTGACCATATCTATAAGATGAACTATGAAAAGATGTTGAAGCATCATATCGCAAAGGGTGCTGATGCGACAATTGCTGTATTACAAGTTCCTTTAAAGGAAGCTTCTAGATTCGGTATCATGAACTGTGATAAAAACGACATGATTCAAGAGTTTGAAGAAAAGCCAGCACATCCAAAGAGTAACTTAGCTTCAATGGGTATTTATATCTTTACATATAAGACATTACGTAAATACTTACTTGAAGATGATAAGAATGAGAACTCCTCACATGACTTTGGTAAGGATATCATTCCTGCATACTTAGATGATAATAAAGTTCTTGCGGCATATCGCTTTAAGGGATACTGGAAAGATGTTGGAACAATCGATTCACTTTGGGAATCCAATATGGATTTATTAAAGAATGATAATGCCCTCAACTTAGGTGATCCTGATTGGAAGATTTATACAGAAGATATCAACGCATTACCACAGTTTATCGGTGAAGGAGCGGTTGTACATAATAGTTATATTACACAGGGTACTGTTGTATTAGGTGAGGTTAACAACTCGGTATTAGGTACAAATTCCTTTATTGATGTAGGTGCTAATGTACAAGATTCTGTTATTTTAACAGGTGCTAAGATTGGTGCAGGTGCGAAGATTACACGTTGCATCATTGCCGATAATGTGGAGATTGGACCAGGTGTTGTCTTAGGTTCAGCGGATAGTGATCATATTGAATTGATTGCTAAGGATGTTGCAGAGTAGGAGGAGAAATCATGAAAGCTTTAGGTATTATTGCATTTGAAGATAGTTCCGTTAATATTGAGGGACTTGGTGATTTCAGACCTGTTCCAGCAACAGCGTTTATGGGAAGATATCGTATTATCGACTTCATTCTCAGTAATATGACAAACTCTGGTATTGATAGCGTTCAGGTTTACTGCAAAGAAAAACCACGTAATCTAATTGAACACTTGGGAGATGGTCGTCATTACAACATCAACTCCAAGCGTGGTAAGTTACGTATCTTATTTGGGGAAAAGACATTCTCCTCACCTGTCTATAATCATGATATTGCAAACTATATCTTGAACATGCAGTACATTGAGAAAGATAAAAATCCATATGTTGTGATTGCACCAAGCTACTTTATCTATAATATCGACTTTAGCGAAGTATTGGATGCACATATTGAAAGTGGTGCAGATATTACAGCACTATATACAAATACATCTGATGCTAAGACAGCATTCCATGGATGCGATACATTCACAATGGATAAGGATAAGAGAGTTCTTTCTATCGATAAGAACCGTGGAAAGTACAAGACACGCTCTGTTTCCTTAGAAGCATACGTGATGAGAAAAGACTTGTTTATTACATTAGTTAAGACTGGTGCTGAAATTTCGTCACTATACTGGTTCAAAGATGTATTACGTGAAGTAGTAAACGAAGTAGATATTCGTGGATATGCAGTTAAGGGATTTGTTGCATGTATCAACAATCAAAAAGAATACTATCGTATTAATATGGAATTGAAGGATCACAAGGTTGCCTTTAACTTATTCAAGTCAAATTGGCCAATCTATACGCATACAAATAACTCTAGTCCATCCTTGTTTACGAAGGACTCTGATGTTACTGCAAGCGTAGTTGCCAATGGTTGTGAAGTAGATGGTACAGTTAAGAATTCAATCATCAGTAGAAATGTAAAGATCGGTAAAGATGCAGTAATCGAAAATAGTATTGTATTACCAGGTGCTGTCATTGGTGATGGTGTTCACCTTGATCATGTCATCGTTGATAAGTACGCAACAATCCATAAGGTAAAAGAACTTGTTGGAACAGAAGATAATCTTATTTATGTAAAGCGTAGAGATTGTATCTAGGAAGCGAGGAGTATTCAATGAGCAGATCAGTATTGTTTGTGGCAGGAGAAGGCTTACCATTTATTAAAACGGGAGGTCTAGCTGATGTTATCGGTAGTTTGCCAAGAACATTAGCGAAGCGTGGTCATGATGTACGTGTAGTCTTACCTTTGTACAAAAAGATTATTGAAAAACATTATGATAAGTTAGAAAGACTTGGTACAATTCAAGTTCGTTCTGGATGGATTGATCAACCAGCTACTTTCTATCGTTGTGATGTAGATGGAGTTGTATACTACTTCGTTGAACATCAAGGATATTTTGAAAGAGATGGACTATATGGCTATGAAGATGATGGCGAAAGATTTGCCTTCTTCCAACGTGCCGTATTAGATATGATTTATTTCATCAACTGGTGGCCAAATATTATTCATGAAAATGATTGGCAGACTGGTATGATGCCTTTAATGGCGCATGCATGTTATGCGGATGACTATCGTTATCAACAGATCAAGCATGTTTATACAATCCACAACTTAGCATTCCAAGGCAACTTTGGTGTCGAAATGATGGAGAGTTGTTTAGGGCTTGATTACAGTTATTTTGATAATGGTTCCATCAAGTTTGATACAGGTATCAGCTTCATGAAGGCTGCGATTGTATATGCTGACAAGATTACAACAGTATCTCCAACATATGCCGAAGAGATTTTGACACAAACCTATGGCGAACGTATGGATTCTGTATTACGTTACCGTCGTGGAGATCTATGGGGTATCGTAAATGGTATTGATACTGTAGATTGGAATCCAAAGACAGATACACATATCGCAAAGAATTTTGATATCAGAAACTATGTGTCTGGCAAGAAGGAAAATAAGAAGGCTCTACAGGAAACACTTGGCTTAGAGGTGAAGAGTGATGTTGCGTTAATCGGTATTGTATCTCGTCTAACTGAGCAAAAGGGTATGTATATGGTCACAGAGAAGTTACGTGAGATTATGGACCAGAATGTTCAGTTTGTGGTGCTTGGTACAGGTGAAGCTAACGCAGAAAATTCATTTAAGTGGTTAGAGTCTGAATATAAAGGTAGAGCAGTATACTATTGTGGATATAATGAAGATCTTGCACACCTAATCTATGCAGGCTGTGATATGTTCTTTATGCCTTCCATTTATGAACCATGTGGTATTGGTCAGTTAATTGCCATGCATTACGGTACATTACCAATTGTACGTGAAACAGGTGGTCTAAAGGATACAGTTCATCCATATAACCAATATACAGGTGAAGGTAACGGCTTCAGTTTCTGGGCAGCAAATCCTAATGACATGATGTATACACTACGTTATGCATTAGAGCAGTACTACAACAATAAGACTGGATGGAAGGGCTTAGTGAAGAGTGCAATGAATACTGACGTTAGTTGGGATCAAAGTGCTAGTCAATATGAACAGTTGTATTACTCAATTTGCAACTGGGATTAAGAGATTTCTAGAATTAAATATAAGAAGGCAGAGAATATCTGTCTTTTTATGTTGGTTGGAAATTGCACGTAAAAACGATTAAAATAATATAAGAAAGTTGGTTAGCAAAATGAAGAAAGCAATACTATTTGATTTAGACGGTACATTATTACCAATGGACCAGGATATATTTGTCAAAACGTATTTTGGATTAATGGCAAAGAGGATGGCTCAGTTTGATTATAAACCAGATGAGCTAATTCATACGATTTGGGCTGGTATTACAGCTGTCATAAAAAATGATGGAACACTAACAAATGAAGATTTGTTTTGGAAGTGCTTTGCGCAAGTATATGGAGATGAGAAAACACGAAATGACCGTGTAAAATTCGATGAGTTCTATCGTGAGGATTTCCCAAAGGTAAAGAGTGTTTGTGGTTTTCAACCACTCGCAAAAAAGATTGTTCAATATGCAAAGAATCAGGGATATAGGGTTGTGCTTGCAACGAATCCTTTATTTCCAAGAATCGCTACAGAGGAAAGAATTCGTTGGGCAGGG
This sequence comes from Solobacterium sp., assembly GCA_015256455.1. GTDB lineage: Bacteria > Bacillota_I > Bacilli_A > Erysipelotrichales > Erysipelotrichaceae > Bulleidia. The sequence continues at coordinate 96,636 of JABZMB010000002.1, forward strand.
CTAGAGCCAAGTGATTTTGAGTTGGTAACCACTTATGAAAATAGTCATGCATGCAAACCTAGTCTATTATATTATCAAGAGATATTAGATACCTTAGGTTTAGAGGGTAGTGAATGCCTTATGGTTGGCAATGATATTGGCGAAGATGGTGTTGTAAAGAAATTAGGGATGGATATCTTTTATATTACAGATTGCTTAATCAATCCAGATGGGATTGACGTTGAACATGAATTACATGGGAGCTTTGAGGACTTGAAAGAGTATATTTGCCTAGGTTAAAAGGGAGATCGTGGAAATGTTAAAAAATAGACTAATAGTGATTATTTTATTAGTAGGTTTGTATCTTATGTTTTCTTGTGTGGCAGTAGATCGTGCGCTTTTCTTCTTTGGTATATTAATCATAAATCCAATTGCATTTCTTATAGGTGGATTGTTGTATGGTAAAGTACAAGGTTTTGATTGGCTGATTTTAGGCTTGGTGATGGTCCTATTCATTCCAGTTAGTCTCAATCTATTTGCTGGTTGGGGAATTATGTCTTTTGCAGGAATTTATGCAGTTATAATGGGTCTTGGAATGGTAATTGGAAATAAATTTTTAAAGAAAAAAGAGGTCTAATCAGAAAGTTTGATTAGACCATTTGTTATTTTTTACACAAAATAAAATACAGAATATTTTTGGAAGCGTTTTCTTTTATACAAATTAAGAAAAATTGTCTTAAAACAGTCATTATTTGCGTTTCTTCATTTTCAAGTTTGGCGTGCAAGTGTTATAATTTCAGCAGTATATAGGAGGATATTTCAAATGTCTAAAGTTACTGTAAAAGACTTAGATGTTAAAGGAAAACACGTCATTGTTCGTGTTGACTTCAACGTTCCACACAAGGGAAATGTAATCACTGATGATAATCGTGTTCGTGCAGCATTGCCAACAATTAATTATCTTACAGAGCATGGAGCAAAAGTATTACTTTTGAGCCACTTAGGTAAGATTAAGACTGATGAGGACTATGCAAAGAACGACATGTCTATCGTTGCGGATTGCTTAGCTTCCCTACAGAGTGCACCTGTTAAGTTTGTAAACGCTACTCGTGGTGCTGAACTTGAAGAAGCAGTTGCTGCTCAGAAAGAGGGTTCTATCGTATTGATGCAGAACACTCGTTATGAGAAGGGCGAGACAAAGAATGATGAAGAGTTAGGTAAATACTGGGCTTCATTAGGCGATTTATTCGTTGAAGATGCATTCGGTTCTGTACACAGAGCTCACGCATCAACAGTTGGTATCCCAACACATATTCCTTCAGCTTTAGGTTTCTTAGTTGAAAAGGAAGTTAATGTTTTAGGTAAGGCAGTTAATGATCCACAAAGACCATTCGTTGCTATCTTAGGTGGTGCGAAGGTTTCTGATAAGATTGGCGTTATTGAAAACTTATTGAAGATTGCAGATAAGGTATTAATCGGTGGAGGAATGGCTTATACATTCTCAGCTGCTAAAGGTGGCAAGATTGGTACATCTTTATTAGAAGCTGACAAGATGGAATTAGCTAATGAATTCATGAACAAGGGTGAAGGAAAGTTATTCTTACCTGTAGATACAGTTGTTGCAAATGACTTCTCTAACCCAACAGAAATCAAGACAGTACCTGCTGGAGAAATTCCAGATGGTTTCATGGGCTTAGATATCGGTCCTGAATCTATTAAGAAGTTCCAGGATGAATTAGTTGGTGCTAAGACAGTATTCTGGAATGGACCAATGGGTGTATTCGAAGATGAAAGATTTGCTAAGGGTACAATCGCTATCTGCGAAACATTAGCTAACCTTGAAGGTGCTACTACAATCATCGGTGGTGGTGACTCTGCTTCTGCTGCTAAGAACTTAGGTTTCGCAGAGAAGTTCAGCCACATCTCTACAGGTGGTGGAGCATCTCTAGAATATATGGAAGGAAAGGAACTCCCAGGAATCGCTATTATTCCTGAGAAGTAAGGAAAAGAAACATGACAAGAAAACCAGTAATTTTTGGTAACTGGAAAATGAACAAGACACCTTCAGAAGCTGCTGAGTTCATGAAGGGTATTGAAGAAGTATTAACAGGCACAGAAGCTGCTGATTATGGTATTGGTGCTCCATATGTAGACTTAGACGTTTGCGTTAAGGCTGCTAAGAACTTATTAATCGCTGCTGAAAACTGCCATGAAAAGGATTCTGGCGCTTATACAGGTGAAGTATCTGTACCAATGTTAAAGGAAATCGGTATTACATACTGCATTATCGGTCACTCCGAAAGACGTACATACTACAACGAAACAGATGCTGCTTGTGCTGCTAAGTGCAAGAGATTATTCGCTGACAACATCACACCTATTTTATGTGTAGGTGAAACAGAAGCTGAATACGATGCTGGTAAGACTGAAGAAGTTGTTAAGTCTCAGTTAGCTGGTTCTTTAGCTGGATTAACAGCTGAAGAAGTATCCAAGATGGTTATTGCTTATGAACCAATTTGGGCTATCGGAACAGGTAAGAGTGCTGATGTAAATACAGCTGAAGCTTGCTGCAAGCTAGTTCGTGAAACAGTGAAGGGCTTATATGATGAAGCAACTGCTCAAGCAGTTCGTATCCAATACGGCGGATCTGTTAAGCCAACTAACATCAAGGAATATATGGCTTGCGAAGACATCGATGGTGCGTTAATCGGTGGTGCATCCTTAAAGGTTGAATCCTTCAAGGAAATTATTGACGCTACAAAATAGGTTCTTACTCAGCTTAGCTGAGAGAATATGTTTTAGGTTATCATAGGAGGAAAATTTAGATGCCTAATTTTATTGATCCAATTGCTGAAGTGCATGCACGTGAAGTCTTAGACTCCCGTGGAAATCCAACAGTAGAATGTGAAGTTACAACTGAGTCAGGTGCTTGGGGACGTGCTATCGTTCCATCAGGTGCTTCTACAGGTGAACGTGAAGCTTTAGAGCTTCGTGATGGAGACAAGAATCGTTACCTTGGAACAGGTACATTAAAGGCTGTTGCTAACGTAAATGAAAAGATTGCTCCAAAAGTTATCGGTTTAAATGTATTTGACCAGAACTTAATTGATAAGACAATGCTTGATCTTGATGGAACACCATTTAAGAGCAACCTTGGTGCAAATGCTACATTAGCTGTTTCATTAGCTGCTGCTCGTGCTGCTGCCGATGCTTGTGGCTTACCATTATACAAATATATTGGTGGCGCAAACGCTAAGGTATTACCAATCCCAATGATGAACGTATTAAACGGTGGTAAGCATGCTGATTCTTCTGCAGACTGCCAAGAATACATGATCATGCCTGTAGGTGCTAAGAACTTACACGAAGCAGTTCGTATGGGTTCTGAAGTATTCCACAACTTAAAGAAGGTATTAAAGTCCTACAAGTACAACACAGCTGTAGGTGATGAAGGTGGATATGCTCCATCATGCGTACCTGGAAACAACGGTCCATTAGAGACAT
>JABZMB010000061.1 GCA_015256455.1 Solobacterium sp.
GGTGATAATGATAAAACATGCTTGCAGGAAATTTGGGATACATTCCCAGCATGGACACAATATGAGTGCCGTGCGGCACTTGCTAAGTGTGGTTTAACAACAAAGCATATTGAAAGTCGTATTCAAGTACTATCTGGTGGCGAGCAGGCAAAGGTCAGACTTTGTAAGTTAATGAATCGTGATGCGAATATACTCGTATTAGACGAACCTACAAACCACTTGGATGCGGATGCGAAAGATTCATTAAAACAAGCATTATTAGATTATCAAGGAACTGTGCTAATGGTATGTCATGAGCCAGATTTCTATGAAGGTTTAGCAACTCGTGTTGTGGATTGTACTGAATGGACAACACGTATTATTTAAGGAGTTCTATGAAAAAATTAACAATAAAAGATTATCTATTACTTGGATCAATGTTATTTGGAATGTTCTTTGGAGCAGGTAATTTAATTTTCCCGGTATATATGGGACAGTTATCTGGCGCCAATAGTATTCCTGCAATCATTGGTTTCTGTATGACAGGTGTAGGTTTACCACTTTTAGGAATCGCCGCAATAGGCATTTCAAAGAGTAAAGGACTCTTTGATGCCTCAAAGAAGGTAGCTACGTGGTTTAGTTACTTCTTTACAGTTATCCTATACTTGAGCATTGGTCCATTGTTTGCCATTCCAAGAACAGCGACAGTAAGTTTTACCACTGGTATAACACCATTTATTTCTGCTGATCAAACACAGCTTGGATTATTCATCTATACACTAATCTTCTTTGCGCTAGTATTATTATTCTCTTTGCGTCCATCGAAGATTATGACTTGGATTGGAAAATATATTAACTCTATTTTCTTAGTGTTATTATTCTGCTTATTAGTGATGGCAGTTATCAAACCAATTGGTTCCTTCACTGAAGTACAACCTACAGGTGGATATATATCTCAACCATTCTTTACAGGTCTTTTAGAAGGTTATAACACGATGGATGCCTTAGCATCTCTTGCATTTGCGATTGTCCTAATTAACGCAATTAAGGAATTCGAAATCAAGGACGCAAAAGAAATCGCAAAGATTACACTTAGAAGTGGAGTACTTGCAGTTATGTTAATGGCAGTTATCTATTTTGGATTAACAATCTTAGGTGCGCAATCTGTACTATTACAAGGTGCTAGTGAAAATGGTGGTGTTGCCCTAGCAATCCTAGCAAAACATTATTACGGCGCTATTGGTAATGTATTACTTGCAGGAATCATGATCTTTGCATGTTTAAAGACAGCGATTGGACTTGTTACATCATGTGCTGAAACATTTGTTGAAGTCTTCCCTAAGACAGTATCGTATCGCATTTACGCAATCGGCTTTACACTTGTTTCATTCCTTTTATCAAACTTTGGATTAGATCGTATTCTCAAGTATTCTTTACCTGCATTACTATTCTTATATCCAATTACAATCGTATTTATCTTCTTATTACTAGCAGGCAGTTTTGTAGGGGAAAATAAGATTATCTATCAATCTACAATCATCGCAACAATGATTGCGGCGTTTATGGATACGTTCTCTAAACCATCCTACACATTCGTGCATAGTGCATTTACGGATGGATTAGTAAGTCTATATCAGAAATTACCAATGTATGAGATTGGCTTTTCGTGGATCATCTTCTCTGTAATTGGATTCATCATTGGTTTTGTATTATCGAAGACAATAAAAAAATAGCCTCACGGCTATTTTTCATTACATGCATTCTGCTGGTAAACTTGGACTTCAGAAAAAGAAGGATCTAAAACAACTTTACAAATAATAAATTCCTGTGATTTGAAGGTTACGACTGCTTCCGCAGTTTGTCCAATTTTGTCATAGAGTCTACCAGCACTCATGCATTCTCCAATCACAGTTCGAACGCTATTAGCGACGTAACCGATTTTACCAAAAGGAATGTGATTTACCTGGATGGATTCGTTATCGTATTCGTTATTTGTATCTTTCTTGAGATAAAGAATATCTCCTTTCTCAACCATTTCTGTACCGTAGCGGAAGTGTGTTCCTGTAACTGTAATATAAGCTTCTTTCATGTGTGAATCCCTCCTTGCTTGTCTATAAGTACTATATAGGCAAGGGTGTACATAAAATACGCCAGAATAAAAAATATTTGATTTTACTCAAATATTTTTTATTTATTCTTGATTGATTGCGGCTGAACTAAGAGGCTCAACTTTATGAATGATAATCTTAGGGTTAGCATCTTGAATCTTGGATAGTTCTTCGTCAGAAGCGTTAATATCAGTAATCAAGTAATTCAGTTTATTCACACTTGCGGATATATAGTTATGTGTCTGCCCAATCTTTGTATAGTCACAGACGATAAAGATACTTCCAAGAGTATTTCTAACCATAGTTTCGTTAATCGCAGTTTCAGAGAAGATTGCGGTTGTAATACCACTGGTACTACTCATGCCACTACAACCTAAGAAACACTTATTAGCACGAATCTTATGTAAGTTGTTTAATGCAAAGTCACCGACCATCGCTTCCTTTGGATAGCGTAATTCTCCGCCAGTTAATACGATACTAATTAGTGGACTATGCTTTACCAATACCATTTTTGCGTTATTCGTTATAATCGTACAGCGCTTATTCATAATATACTGCGGAATAAGTAGGGCGGTAGAACTTGTATTAATGAATACGGTATCGCCATCTTCAATATAACTTGCTGCCATTTTGGCGATGGCATGTTTGTAGCGTTCATTGGTAAAGTCACTATTATCGTGATTTACCATATGCTGTACAATCTTTGCGCCTCCATGGTAGCGAATAATGGCACCACGGTCTTCCCAGTATTGTAAGTCACGACGTATTGTAATTTCAGAAACGTTGAAGTCATTCATTAACTGTTTGACTGTAACGTTACCTAATTTTTGAATGATCATCATAATATCGTTACGACGCTGCTGAACAATCTTATAATCTACTTTCATATTATGTTCTCCATCTTTGAAATGATTATAGCATTTAATGAATGAATAATCATAAAAATTATATATATTTTTAATATAGTATTATACAAATATATAAAAATGATTAAATATAATCAATAAGTCGTAAAAATAGATAAATGAACATATAATTCTTTGATAATCAAAAAATGTGTTGATATGATAAAACCATCACAAAGGAGGTTATCATGCCAAAAGTAAATGAAATTACAAGGGAGTCTTGGATTTTAGGTGCTTTCCCAGAATGGGGAACATGGCTAAATGAAGAGATCGACAACACAGTTGTTGAACCTGGTACATTTTCAATGTGGTGGTTGGGATGTGTAGGTGTATGGTTTAAGACGGAAAACGATACAAACATCGCAATTGACTTATGGTTTGGTAATGGAAAGAGAACACAAAAAGTATCATCCATGGCCCCATACCATCAAATGAGAAATATGATGGGCGTTGAAAATCTACAACCTAATCTGCGTGCAGCACCGATTGTTTATGATCCATTCGGTGTAACAAAGTGTGATGCAGTATTAGCAACGCATTATCACAACGATCATATCGACCCATTCTTTGCGGCAGCTGTATTAAAGAACTGTGCAGATGATGTGCCATTCATTGGACCATTAGAGTGTGTGAAAAAGTGGATTGGCTGGGGTGTTCCAGAGGAGCGTTGTAAAGTTGTTAAGCCAGGGGATATCATTACAATCAAGGATACAAAGATTCATGTATTAGAGTCCTATGACAGAACATGTCTAGTCACAACAGAAGTAGGCGAAGACATTGCAGGTATTTGTCCTACAAACATGGATCAAAAAGCAGTCAACTACTTAATTGAGATGCCTGCAGGAACTGTATATCATACTGGTGACTCACACTATAGTATCTGCTATGCGGACATCGGTAAGAAGTACAATATTGATATCGCCTTTGGTGCGTATGGTGAAAACCCTGTAGGATGCCAAGATAAGATGACATCTGTTGATATGTGCAGAATGGGTGAAGCAACTAACGCAAAGGTAATTATTCCTTTACACCATGATGTATGGACAAATATGAAAGCAGATCCTGAAGAAATTATGTTAGTATATAACTTCAAGAAGGATACACTGAAGTATAAGTTCCATCCATTTATTTGGGATGTGGGTGGTAAGTATACATGGCCATTAGATAAGGACTTATTGAAGTTCCATTATCGCCGTGGATTTGAAGACTGCTTCACAAAGGAACGTAATGTTCCATTCCCAAGTATTCTATAATTGGAGAAAATAAATGTTATTACAAGAAATACTAGATAATCATCTGACTAGCTACCATCAAGATTTTCCAACCTGGCAAGATGCCATCAAAGGGTGTGGGGAAACGTTGATCGAACAAGGATTCATCGATAATCGTTATGTAGAAGCAATTATCAAATGTGTTACAGAATATGGACCATATATCGTAATTTGTCCTAATGTAGCAATGCCGCATTCTACGCTAGGTGCAGAGGGTGTATACAAAACTGGTATTGGCTTTATGAAGGTAGAGAAGCCAGTTGCGTTCGACGATAATGATAGAGAAAAAGACGCAAAACTATTCTTTACACTCGCTGCTGTGAATCATGATCAACATCTAAATAATATGATGCAGCTATCTGAACTATTAATGAACGAAGAAGTCGTCAATGACTTACTGGAAGTTCACAATGATGATGACTTAAGAAAGGTCATCGAAAAATACAAATAATATAATTAGGGGGAAATATGAGCATTTTATATGACATTTGGGTATGGTTCGCAAGTAATATCTTAACCAAACCAGCATACTTTATCGGTTTAATCGTTTTAATTGGTTACATTCTTCAGAAAAAGACTTGGTACGATTCACTAGCAGGCTTTATTAAGGCAACCGTTGGTTTCTTAATCTTAAGTGTAGGTTCTGGTGGATTAGTAAGTAACTTTAGACCAATTCTTGTTGGATTAAAAGATCGCTTCAACTTAGATGCGATGGTTATCGATCCATACTTTGGACAAAATGCAGTGCAGTCAGCAATGGAAGGAATTGGACGTAGCTTCTCACAAGTCATGTTCCTATTGTTAATTGCGTTTATCTTTAACTTAGTTCTTGTTAAGTTTAACAAGATTACAAAATTACGTGCAGTATTTACAACAGGCCACGTTCAAATGCAACAGGCCGCTACAGCATTCTGGTTAATTCTATTCTGCTTCCCACAGTTGGGTGATACACCAATATTAATTGTTATGTCACTCATTCTTGGTTTATATTGGGCAGTTGGTTCTAATCTCACAGTTGAAATTTCTCAGGACTTAACAGATGGCGGTGGATTCTGTGTAGCTCACCAACAGATGTTTGGTATTGCATTCTTCTCATACTTATCCAAGAAGTTATTTGGCAATAAGAAGAATTCTAAGAGAATTGAAGATATCCAATTACCTGGTTTCATGTCAATCTTCAATGAAAACATGGTTTCTACAGCTATCTTAATGATGATCTTCTTTGGAGCCATCATGGCTGTACTAGGTAAGGATTACTTCATTGAAACAAAGGTTCTTAAGGAAGGTGCGAGCTTCTTTATGTATGTAGTAGATACATCACTCAAGTTTGCTGTGTATCTTGCCATCTTACAACTTGGTGTACGTACATTCGTAACAGAATTAACAAACTCATTCCAGGGTATTTCCAATACATTCTTACCTGGTGCGGTTCCTGGTATCGACTGTGCAGCTACATATGGATTTGGTAGTCCTAATGCAGTAACTATCGGTTTCTTATTTGGTGCTTTAGGTCAGTTTATCGCTATCGTTGCATTACTATTATTGAAGTCTCCAACAATTGTTATTGCAGGTTTCGTTCCAGTATTCTTCGATAACGCTACAATCGCTGTATACGCTAATAACAAGGGTGGCATAAAGGCTGCTATGTTATTCCCATTCATCTCAGGATTATGCCAAGTATTCGGTAGTGCATTCATCGCTGGTATGGTAGGACTTGCGGCTAACGGTGGTTACTTAGGCATGTGGGACTGGGCAGTTGTATGGCCAATCTTCACAGTGATTATGAAGTATGCAGGATTCATCGGTTTAGCAATCATTTTAGTAGTATTAATCTTGATTCCACAGTTACAATATCGTAGCCATCCAGACACATATTTCTTATGTGTAGAGGATTACGAAGCTTATAAAGAAAAAGTAAAGAAGGAGTGAACAACAAATGATTAAAGTTTTAGTCGCATGTGCAAATGGAGCCGGAACATCTTTGATGATGAAGATGAGAGTGGAAAAGGCATGTAAAGATTTAGGTGTAGAGGTATCTACAATTCATCACTGTTCTTTATCAGAAGGTAAGAGTGCGGCAACTCAATATGATGTTGTATTTTGCCCACTAAACTTTAAGAACATGTTTACAGATGCAGAGAAAAAAGGCGTTAAGATCTGCGGTATGAAGAACGTACTATCAGATAAAGAAGCGCAAGCACTTTTAAAAGAAGCAGGCTTTGCAGAATAACAACGAAAGCTACTGCTGAGCAGTAGCTTTTTAGAAAGGTTTACTGAATGAAAGTAAATAAGAAAGTATTGGGTACTTTGAATAAGTGTTATGCACTAGCACAGGTAGAATTCGATGGAAAAAAATATCTTGCATGTGCTGCTGAAAAGGAAGACCCATGTTACTTATATGATTATGAGGGAAACTTTATAGAGAAGTTGTGGGATGGACCTGGTGGTGTTATGTCACTAGAACAGTATCCAAACCAGACATATCCAACATTACTTGCAACTTGGAAGTTCTATTCACCAAATAATGGTGCAGATTCCAAGATTGTATACTACCTCAGAAAAGATGGTGAATGGCAGATTCATACACTATGCAAGCTTCCATTCGTACATCGCTTTGGTGTGATTGAAAGAAATCATCAGAAGTATCTTGTGGCTTGTACATTGAAGAGTGCACA
>JABZMB010000062.1 GCA_015256455.1 Solobacterium sp.
TAAAGTTGGAGAAAATATATGGGAAAAATCTATACAATCGGGGAAGCTTTAATTGACTTTATTCCAGTACAGACAGCCGCAAATCTAAGTGCAGTGGATGCCTTTCAGAAAAGACCTGGTGGAGCACCAGCTAATGTAGCAGTAGCCGCAGCGAAACTAGGCGCAGAAGCTTATTTTATTGGAATGGTTGGAGATGACCCATTTGGACATTTCTTAAAAGATACCATTCAAAATTATGGTGTTAATACAAGATATTTAAAGACAACAAAGAAGGCAAAGACAGCCTTAGCCTTTGTTAGTCTTGCAGAAGATGGTCAACGTGATTTTAGTTTCTATCGCAATCCAAGCGCAGATTTACTCTTAGATAAGCGTGATGTTGAAGAGGTGGAATTTACAAGTGAAGACTATATCAGTTTTGGCTCTGTTGACTTAGTAGAGTATCCTGTAAAGTATGCAACAGAGTACTTATTACAAAAGGCTAAAGCAGCGAATGCGACAATCTTGTTTGACCCAAATATTAGAAAAGATCTTTGGGATGATTTAGAAGAGTGCAGACAGACAGTACTATCTTTTATGAAATATGCAAATATTGTAAAAATGGCAGATGATGAAGTCGAATTTATTACAGGTAAGACAAGTGTTAAAGAAGCCATCGAAGTAGTCAAACAATATGGCGTAGAACATGTAATCGTTACGTATGGTCCGGAGGGTAGTGATGCGTACTTAAAGCATTGTCATAGTCATGCAGATGCACGTAAGGTCGATCCTGTTGATACAACAGGTGCAGGAGATACTTTCGTAGGTGCATTACTATACTACTTAGATCATCACAAACAAAAGCCAGATCATATTTCACCAGAAATGATGAAAGAAGGATTATGCTTTGCAAATCACGCAGCTGCCATCGTTACAACGAAAAAGGGTGCGATGAATGCAGCCCCAACATTAGAGGAATTACAGAAATAACAGTTTAGGAGAATACCATGTTTAAAAGAGCAGATATGAATACCTATGAAGCAGAGATTACTTGTCATTCCTGTGGGAAGAAAGAAAAGGTTAAAATCAAATCACTCATTGATACAGCTTTAGATCCAACTGCAGAAACAAACCTACTACGTGGTAAGTTATTCCGTCATAGCTGCTCGAAATGCCATACGGAACAAAACATGTTATATACATGCATGTATCATGATAGTAGTAAGAATCTATTGATTGGATATCCAGATAATCAGAAGGACTATGAAGAAATGAATTTGATGTTCAATCGACGCTATCATCGTGACGAGTTAGATGAAGCGCTCAATAAATGGATTGAAACATGCACGAAGAGAATTGTGTCCAGTCAATCTGACATGCAGGAAAAAGCACTGATTTCACTACTGGGTCTAGATGATCGTATTATTGAAATTGGTAAGTATGTAACAGGAGACTTAGCAAAAATCCAATCACAGGGTTTAGAGATTGATCATATGTATTTCAATACGAGTGGTGATGAGTATGCATTCCTAATTCAATCAGGGGAAGGCATTGTAGGAGAAGTTCCTTTCACCAAGGAACTGTATCAAACTTTAGAAGAACACTACAAACCATATCTAGCTGATGATGAGTCGGTTGAAATTGACCAGTATTGGGTTAATGATTTCCTTAGAAAAGTGAAAGAAAAACAAAGCCAGTCTTAGTGACTGGCTTTGATCGTTAGTTCAATCATGTGCAGTGCCGTAGCACGTAGCTCAAACTGAGCATTCTCTTGGATATGATTTAGTTTTTCTTCTACAGCAGATAATTGATTTGTCTGTGTGCGATTTGTTTGTAAAGTAATAATGAGATTGTTATTTTGTACTTTTGTATCGATTACTTTTACATTACAGTCAAATTCATTTGCTAGTATCTCTGCCATATTCTGTGCAATTGTATAACGTGTCTGTTGAATATCTTGACGTAACTGATTGCGTTTATTGGCTTGTTTTCGTATTGAATACTTTTTAATGTAATATACCAATCGAATAAAAGTAATGAGAATAAAGATAAATAACGCAATCTGGTAATAGTCTAATGTAAAAAGTGAGAATGTCTTCTGTACAGAATACATATATGCATGAATGGAAGAGAGTATGAGTGCGATACTTGTTGCGATTCTTGCATGATGTGGAATTGCCTGTAAAAAGGATGAGATAAACAATAGACTATATGAAATAAACTGATAGTCTTTGGTTGGCTCAGTACTATAGAAGATTTGATAAAGCTGAATAATAGACCAACCAAAGAATAGAATTGCCATCACTTGATAAAGTGTGTATCGGCTATCTTCTTCCATCGGGTCAACATGGTCCCATAATAGGACGTCTACCTCTTCCGCTAACTTACGAGCACCAGAGGAGAAGTCGCTATTTGTAATCACAACTGCTTTGTCCAGCTTGTAATAAGCGATGCCAGAGAAGGCCTGCTGAACTGCATCGTTACCAACGGTTCCACTGTAGTACTTACACTGAAAACCATATTTCAAACTTCCTTTGGTAGCGATGATATCAATGCCTTGATCACCACTTGCCTTAGTAAGAGTTATATTCTTATATCCCAGTGAGGATAGGTATTTTGCACAACTGCGTTCATATTGAATTCCGTTCATAAGGACATTATACAGTACTTATTTTGAATTTGTAGGAAGAAGAGTGAATAATTCATTTTTCCGTTTTTCTTCTTCAATGAGATTGTTATAGGCAAGTTGTGCATAAGTTTGAAGTTGATTGGAATATTCATTTTCATCCCCAAATACAAAGTAGTTACCATTTTTATCAATACAACCTAGTGCTGATATAACAGGTACATCCTGATATATATTCTGTTGGAAGTTTTGATATGGCGTTAGCTTAACATTTGCATTTTCCGCAAGTAAGGTGCTGAGATAGTTTGCACTGATATAAGGGATTGTACCACTTGGAATATCATAGTTAGCCCACATGAAGAAATGGGTGATATATCTACACTGGTTTTCCGCATCGCTTAGTTCGTGGAGTGTTTTGCCATAGAGTTCTTCATAGAATTCATCTTCAATAAATGGCTGGTGGTCTCCATACATGAGGATAATCGTTGGCTCAGAAACATTCTTGAAGTAATTTACAAGTTGTTCTAAAGCCATATCACTGCGACGAATAACACTGAGATATTCCTCTGTTTGTGGATAGTCACCCTTCATGGAAGTGATATGAACATCGCGTAGTAATCCTGTATTGTATGGGGAATGATTTTGCATCGTCACATTAAACATGAAGAATGGTTTTGCTGTATCACGTTGCTCGTATAAATCAATAATATGTTGGAAATCCCATTCATCTGAAATATAGTTTCGTAGCTTCTGATAATTTGTAATATCCTCCATGCCGATATAACGATCAAAGTTCATGTATTGATAGGTATTCACTCGATTCCAGTTTTCCTTGTAGTAAGGGTGGAAGGCGGTTGTACCATAGTTTTGGTCAGATAATGTCATCGCAAAACCCGGTTGAGTGTGTTTTTCATAAAGCGTATAGGCATTTGAACCGATTGGTAAAAAGGCCATAGAGTTACCGGTTAAGAATTCATATTCTGTATTACTAGTACCTGTTCCGATTGTAGAAACATATACATTTCCTTGAATGGTATTTTTATCATCCTTCATACTATTTTCAAAGGAAAGATACTCTTTATCGGTTTCAAACTTTCCAATCACCTGTAAATCGGAGAACGCTTCATTCATAATCGTAATGATATTTGGATGTTCTACCGTCGCATTTGGACGTTGTCCTAGTGCTGTTTCTGTGATGGTTTGTGTTGAAGTTGTATTCTCTTTTAATTGTGCAACAAGTGTTTCCACATCATATCCATGTGGTTTTTTTAGTGACAAATAGCGTGTATTTACGAAGAACTCCGCAATCGCACCATAGTTTTCGTAGCCTCTTGCTTGATTGAAGAAGTCAGGTGTTGCGCCAAGTGTTACTTGGAAGAAGTCCGTACCATAGAAAGTGATTAGAATTGCGGCAGACAGGAAAAGACAAGTTGTGCGATATAGTATTCGTTGTTTTGTCTTCTGTGCTTTTGGTAGCCAAAATAATAAGGCGAAGATGACATTAATGATAGTCAGTGTAAAGAGTACCTGTACGTTGAATGTTAGTTGATAGTTGGATGCGACACCAGCTGCTGTTTTAATCACACTTAAATCCCATGGTAAAAGTGGAATACCTTTAAACTGTTTTACATACATGTTTGCGATTCCAAAAATACATAGAATAACAGTGGTAATCGCAAAAGAGATTTTCATGCTTGCAAATAGTACATAGAATATCATCACAATCAGAAGGATAATACCGTAGTTAACAAATACATTACCGATACCTTCGATATCGGAAAGAAGATTATTGTTACAAAGTTCGACTGCCATTTCAATCAGCAATGGAACAAGTAAGATAGTAATCACTTTGATGGTCGTATCTATCTTTGGCTTATGTGGTAACCACTTAAGAAGGATAGACAAGATTGATACGATGATTGCAATGGAAAACATGGTATTTGTTTGATCTAATTTGTGATAATCATGATAAAAATAGATATTTGTGATAAGTAATATAGACGTAATCACAAGTGGAATGAGTCGTTTTAATTTATTCATAAGAATATTATAGTTGGATTGTAACGAAATTGTCACTTTTGTTATATATACTAAACTTGCAAGATGGTAGAATATTGTTAAAGAGTCTAGTTATATCAAAGAAAAGAAATCATTTTGCTAGATATAAACTGTTATAGAAGATACAGGAGAATTGTATGTTAAAAAATAAGAAGATTTTGATTGCGGTACTTGTTGTGGTTGTTGCGATTGTTGCTACAATATTTACCTTTTTCCAAAGAAATCTAGGTGGTACTAGTGGAGGAGCAGTTGCCTACGTAGATACCATTAGTAATATCATGGGTTTTTCTGGTGGTGGAAATGATCGTTACTCTGGTGTGGTTGAATCTCAACAGAGTGTAAAGGTAAATAAAAACCAAGAAAAGAAGATTGAACAAGTATTTGTATCTGTTGGTGATCAGGTAATTCCTACAACAGTTCTTTTCCGCTATGACGTATCGGAAGCACAAAAACAAATTAGTTTAATTAATTTAGATATCGAGTCTTTAAAAGGCACAATCACGGATAAATATAATGCAATTGCAGTGTTTAAAGAAAATGGAGACACAAACCAGATTGCGATTGCAGAAAATGAAATTCGTGGTGCACAATTATCTATCCAACAAAAACAGTTAGATCTCGCTGCCAAACAAAAAGAGATTGATAACGCAGACGTTCTTGCCAATACAAATGGTATCGTAAAGGCAATTAATGAAAGTGGTACTGATGCACAAGGTAATACAGCAGCTTTTATCGAAATCTCTCAATCTGGTGAATTTAGAGTAAAGGGCACAATTGATGAAGCTTCCATTACATCGATTTCACTTGGACAAGAAATGATTGTACGTTCCAGAACAGATGAGACAAAGTTCTGGACCGGTAAGATTACTGAGATTAAGACAGAACCAAACGCAAAACAAAATGATATGTATAGTATGGGTGGTTCAAGTAACTCTGAAAAGTCTAGTACATATCCATTCTATATTTCTTTAGATTCTTCTGATGGATTAATGCTAGGACAGCATGTTTATCTAGAAAAGAATAATGGCACTGCTGTAAAGAAAGATGGTATTTGGTTAGACGCATCTTATGTTGTAATGGAAGGCGAGAAAGCATATCTTTGGGTTGCCAATCAGAATCATCGCTTAGAGAAGCGTGAAGTAGAAGTTGGTGAATTGGATCAGAACTTATACCAGTATGAAATTAAATCTGGTGTATCTGAATCTGATAGTATTGCATGGCCAATGGAAGACTACAAAGAAGGTATGAAGACAGAATCAATCTCTACAGTAGGAAGTGGAGAATAAGTATGCTATTGAACTTACAAGGAATCTATAAAAGTTATGGCGGTACCATTGAAGTACCTGTATTGAAGAATGTTTCTATACAGGTTGCGGAAGGTGAGTATGTCGCAATTATGGGTCCTTCTGGTTCAGGGAAAACAACGCTAATGAATATCATTGGCTGTTTAGACCGTTGTACAGAAGGAACCTATGAACTAGATGGCGCAGATATTTCACGCATTTCTGAGAATGAATTATCAGAAGTACGTTTAAAGAAGATTGGTTTCGTATTTCAGACATTTGAACTTTTACCAGGTGAAACAGCAATTGAAAACGTTGCCTTACCACTTGTATATGCGGGTGTTCCAAAGGCTGAACGTGAAAAAGCAGCAGTGGAAGCACTGACAAAGGTTGGTTTGGGTGAACGTGTAAACTTCAAGCCAAATCAATTATCTGGTGGTCAAAAACAACGTGTAGCGATTGCACGTGCACTCATTAATCATCCACGTATTCTCTTGGCGGATGAGCCAACTGGTGCACTAGACCAAAAATCTGGTAAACAGGTTATGGAACTATTTGAAGAACTGAATAAAGAAGGTGTCACAATTGTTATGATTACGCACGATGCGCATGTCGCAAGCAAGGCAAAGCGTGTCATTCATATCATTGATGGCATGATACAGGAGGGCACGCATGAATAAAAAACGAGTTATTATTAGTGTTTCTATCGTTGCGGCCTTAGTACTTGGGTACTTTGGAATTCTTCAATTCCGTAAGGCATCCCGCAAGGTGGATGTTGTGCAAGTCAGTGCAATGAATATGGGTGGTAATCCGATGGAATCACAGATGAGTGGTTTGGTATCTGATCCAGCGACACAAACAGTTACACCATCTGTATCTCAAATCATCACTGCGGTATATGTTACCGAAGGACAAGCAGTATCAGTTGGTGATAAATT
>JABZMB010000063.1 GCA_015256455.1 Solobacterium sp.
CATCAAATTTCATTGTACTTCCAGAAGCTGTAAAGTCGTATCCATTTTGGCTGAGCGTTAGTGTAAGTGAATCATATTTTGCTGCAGACATCAGCGATGATAGAGCACGTGCGTAAATTAATGCATATAACTTATATTGTTCACTTGTTAAATGTGCCTTTAACTTTTCTGGAGTATTGGCAAGACTAGTAGGACGAATTGCTTCGTGAGCATCTTGCGAATTTGAATCATTACTTACATGGTAGGTACCTAGATACTGTTTCCCATATTCATTTTGTATCAGTTCTCTTGCACCATTTACATATACATCTGATAGACGTGTACTATCTGTACGCATGTAAGTGATTAAACCTTCTTGTCCATTCCCTACATCCACACCTTCATATAATCTTTGCGCGATTGACATTGTACGTTTAGCAGAGAAAGACAGTTTTGTGGAAGCTTCCTGCTGAAGTGTACTTGTAATAAATGGTGGACGTGCTTCACGCTTACGTGTTGTAGACTTGATATTAGACACAACAAAATTACCCTGACATGCATCATATGCTTTCTGGGCTTCTTCTTGTGTTTTTAATTCTGCTTTTTTTCCATTGATCTTTGCAAGACTAGCCTCAAAATCAATCTTATCTTTATGAAACTTCGCATCTAATGTCCAGTATTCTTCTGGGATAAATGCTTGGATTTCTTTTTCGCGTTCAACAACTAACTTTAACGCTACTGATTGTACGCGACCAGCAGACTTGGAGCGAATCTTATTATGTAATAGTTTTGATAACTTAAAACCGATAATACGGTCTAAGATACGTCTTGTTTCTTGAGAGTGTACAAGATCCATATCAATTGCACGTGGAGATTGGAACGCTTCTTGTACTGCATTTTTAGTAATTTCATGGAACGTAACACGGTCGATTGCGTCTTCATCTAGTCCTAACTCTTGCGCTAAATGCCAGCTGATAGCCTCACCTTCACGGTCCGGGTCGGTTGCCAGGTACACACGCTGTGCTTTGGCAGCTTCTGCGCGCAGTTCTTTCACTGTTTCCTTTTTATCCTTTGAAATCTCATATGTTGGCGCAAAATCATTTTCTACATCAACACCAAGACCCTCTTTCCCTCTTGTCGCAAGATCTCGAATATGCCCCTTACTAGAAATAACGGTATAGTCTTTTCCTAAGTATTTTCCAATCGTCTTTGACTTTGATGGTGACTCCACAATCACTAAGTTTTTCATTTTGGTTCCTCCTCGTGCAAAATTCTTTACCAAGAATAGCCGAAAAATTCTGATTTTTCAATCATCTTTTTTCGGAATCATTTCTTTTATCTGTATCGTATCGTATAAAATCTGTGCTCCATCCGCAATTAATTTGTTACAACCCATCCCCTGTTCACTACGATATAAATGAGGGAATACATAGATATCCTTATCTAATGCGATAGCTTCATTTACTGTACACATCGTACCCGAACGTATCTTGGCCGCAATCACAATTACACTTTCTCCAAGCGCTGCTAGAATACGATTGCGCCATGGGAAGTGATGCTTGCGTACACCCGTACCGGATGGATATTCACTCAATATTAAATCTGTTTTCTGCAACTGCTCATAGAGATGTTCATTTTCATATGGATAGTGAATATCTAAGCCACTACCGATAACCGCAATCGTATGACCACCTTGTATTGCTATGGTATGTACATAACCATCGACACCTTTGGCAAGTCCAGAAACTAACACAAAACGATCTTTTAAGTGCGTTACACTTTCTTCGACTAACCACTTTGCGTAACTGTTCATTTGGCGACTGCCGATGATTGTTAACATGGGTTTACGCAATAATGAAATATCTCCACAATAAAACAAAACCCATGGAGGAAATCGTAATTTTCGCAAACTATCAGGATACTCACTGTCGTAGATTGTAATATACGAGTCTTTGATTGGAATGTCAATCACTTGTACATCATCTTGTAAAGCTTTCGCAATCTTATCCCAATCACCTTGGTACATTACTGATAGTGTAGCTAATTTTTTTCTTTTGTCCATATAAAAACTCTCCTACCTATTTATAGAAGAGTTTCTTAACTGTTCCCTAGAACAATTTTATCTTCATGTATTCTTCCCTAACTGGTCCAAAACTCTTACGATGTATCTTGGTTACTCCATAGCTTCGTAAGGCTTCCATATGTTGCTTGGTTGGGTAGCCTTTATGTTTGGCAAAGCCATACTCTGGAAATTCTTTATCGTATTCCAACATTGTACGGTCTCTAGTGACTTTTGCAAGAATGCTTGCGGCTGCGATAGAGATCGATTTTTGATCCCCCTTTACAAGTGGAATAATTTCTTTTCCTTCAATCAATAATGGCATCGCATCCGTTAATACAACATCTGCGTTAGAATGGATAGCGATTTGTTCCATTGCGAGTTGATCTGCACGATAGATATTGTGCTGATCGATTTCTTCTGGTGTTACCTGAATAATTTCAAACCAGAGTGCATCCTCTTGAATCTGCTCAAATAACGTATCTCGTTTCTTTTCACTGATAGATTTGGAATCGTAGATATCTGGATTTTCATATCCAATGGGAAAGATGACACCTGCAACTGTTAAAGGTCCTGCAAGTGGTCCTCGTCCCGCTTCATCAATACCGACAATCACTTTATCAAGCGGCCAATACTGATGTTCATATTCATTCGGACAGACTTTCTGACTCTTCATTGACTCTCTCCAATGTTAATCTACCTAGTTTTCCATGGCGTAGTTCCGTCAAAAATAACTCAGCAGCACGTTTTAAATCTAGTTCACTATCTGCCTTCAGTAAGTTTCTCTTTTTGGCAATTGCTTTTAACATACCATTCGGATTGACTTCACCACTTTCAAAGATACCCTCCAACAAGTTTGGATAGAGGTCTTGGATATAGTGGATGGCATCCATAGCTACCATCTTACGGTCTAAAATATCATCATTAATAGAACCGAGTGCCGCAAGTAAGGAACCTGTTTTTTCATCATCAAACTTAGGCCAAAGTACACCTGGTGTATCCAATAAATCTAAGTTTGGATCTGCGTGTAGCCATGTTAAGGAACGTGTTACGCCTGGCTTATCTGCCGCCTTTAATGTGTTCTTACCGTTGATACGATTGATCATCGTCGACTTACCAACGTTAGGGATACCACAAGCCATTGCCCGAACTGCACGTGGACGTATTCCTCTAGCAATCTGTTTCTGGCGCTTTTCTTCCATTAATTGAATCGCTTCACGGATTATCTTTTTACCGCATTGTGAATCTTTCATTAAATCTAAGGCGAGACACGCATTCTCTCCTTGACTTAGATATTCTACCCACTTCTTGGTTTGAACTGGGTCTGCCATATCAATCTTTGATAAAACAATTAAACGTGGTTTACCCTGTGCCATCTGCTTTAACATTGGATTGACAGATGCCTCAGGAATTCTAGCATCACGTAATTCTATCAACATATCAACAGACTTCAAACGCTCCGTCATCTCACGACGGGCTTTCTCCATATGCCCTGGATACCACTGAATCTTTACCATGTGTATACTCCAAACCCTTTAAATGGATAAACTACAAATACACCCTTGGATACAATATCGGACTTGTGGAATGCGCCATAGTAGCGTGAGTCAGAAGAATGTGGTCGATTATCTCCCATACAGAAGTATTCATCTTCACCAAGCTTCTCCGTTTTAAAATCACCAGTAAATGAGCCTGGATACGTACTTGTATAGGACTCATCTAAGAACGGTTCTTCTACTGGCTCACCATTTATATAGAGTTGGTTATTACGATATTCGACTGTCTCACCAGGTAAGCCAATGACACGCTTGATGAGATATTCTTTCTTTTCTGCTAGATAAACAATGACAATATCAAAACGCTTTAACCCTGTTAAGCGATAACCAATTAAATCAGAGAATCCAAAATAACCATCTTCTAATGTGTTATACATGGAACTACCTTTTACCTGTATTGGTCTTACCACAAAGTTCACAACAATCAATACCACCGCAAAAGAAATAAATACTTCTTTCAAGAAAGAAAAAAGTGTACTTTCTTCTTTATCATCTTTCTTCTTCGGTTGATTTTGTTCATTTCTAATTTTAGCCATGTCGATAACAGTTGTCTCATCTGTCAATCGTTCCATGACTCTCGTTTCATCAAGCAAATCTTGATCTTTATTCATTTCTGTATTCATATCATGTACCTACTATTGTGTATTATATCAAAAAAAGAGAGAATAATTTCTCTCTTTGTAGATTACTTACGACGATCTTCCTTGATACGAGCGTTCTTAGCAGATAATCCCTTGAGGTAGCCGAGCTTAGCTCTACGAACCTTACCATAACGAACTACTTCAATCTTTTCGATGATTGGTGAATGAACTGGGAATGTTCTCTGTACACCTACACCGTTGGAAATCTTACGAACTGTGAATGTTGCGCCAACACCACCATTAGAACGGTCAACTACAACACCTTCGAAAGCCTGAATACGTGTCTTCTGACCTTCCTTAATACGTACGTTTACCTTAACTGTGTCACCTGACTTGAAATCAGGAACATCTGTACGTAGCTGACTCTTTGTAATCTTTTCTACTAAATTCAACTTCATTTTCTTTTCTCCTTTTTACGATTAATCAGCTGCTCATGAACCCTAAATCATATCAGCGGAACAGTGACGCACTACATGTGCCGTTAAATGATAACATAAGCCGTGATTCTTCGCAAGATTTTATTTCTTTACAGAAGTTGTATGGAAATGACACCAAACGTTATATGCCACAAAGACAATGATTGCGGCCACAACAAAGATAAATAGCTCTACTAAAATAATACTTTCTATTTGGCTACGTAATAGAACAGTTCCAGCATCCATAATGAAATGGAAAAGTAACGCAAGGAAGAAATATTTCTTATGCTTATACTTCACCGCAAACCATACAAGTACAGATAAAGAAACTTGTGCCATCATGGCAGAAATACGTTCGATGCCACTTAATAAGAATACATAGGATGGTGTTGTAGATAATGTCTGCATTGCTAGATTCATCTTCGTAAGTGTCAAAGAATCTAATTGTGATAGCGTATCATTAATTGTGCCCTTGTTCATCATGATTGCGATTGTGATGTAGTTTAACATCATAAACCCAACAATCATGATAGCTTCACATCCACCATGGCCTACGCCATACATCAAGGCATTAGAATCTTTATCCATGCGGCTCTTTAATACCGTACGATATGCAATCCATCTACCACATTCCTCAAATACAGCAGCCATAAGACCACCATATACCGCATATAAAACAATGTTATTACGAATTGTTTCCCCAATTGCGCTCTTGAAGATTGTTTGGTTCACTGCAGTTTCTAAAGTAAATACAAATACAAACATCACAGCAACACCCACAATAATTGGGACATATTCACCCTTCTTTTTGTGGAAGTACATTGCTAAAAGAACTGGTAAACCAAATGCAATCACACATGAAACAATCATGCATGCAATGGTTAAATTAGGTACTGTTAAATTCATTGATTATCCTCCGTTATCCAACCAAAGTGGACACATGCTTTATAGATTCCATCGTTGACATTTGAATCAGTCACATAGTCTGCGAGTTCCTTCAATGCAGGATACGCATTTCCCATAGCGATGGAAGTCCATCTTTTATCAAACATAATCATATCATTTTTTCCATCTCCAAACACAACGACATCGCTTGGATCTGCTTGTAGATACTCCATCATGTTCAAGATTCCATCTTTTTTCTTGTCATGCTGGAATACACAATAGGTTTTAGCCATTCGTAAATGACCAATCTCGTCTACCCATGGATTTTCCTGTTCATACGCATCATCAAATGCTAAGTATACCTTTAGGATATTTGGTATCTTTGTATAATCTAAATTAGGTTCATAGATATAGGTTGTAAGTTCCTTGCGTAAGCCTGCTTGTTCAAGGAAACGATAGTCACGCATATATACTTTATCACTATTATCCAACATCAACAGCCAACCGATATTTTCTTCATCCGCATGTCGTAATAATTCCTGTACTTTCTCAAATGGAAGTGGCTCATTTTTGATAATTTGATGTTGATACTCAAGGCATCCACCACCTGCACATACAATATTATAAATTCCTATCTGATTGGTAAATGAAACTGTCTTATAGTGTGCTCTACCAGTAGCGATAGACACAAAATGACCATTCTTTTCTAATTGATGTAGTGCAACTTTGGCACTTGGCACAATGCGATGGGTAGCATCATCCGTTAATGTACCATCGATATCAAAGAAAAAATATTTCTTTTGATTACTCATACTTTATCCACTCACTTTGAATTTGATTACCATCCTTAGAAATGACATTTACACCGCTTATGATGTCCAACTTTGTACATAACCAGAAGTCATCTTCAGGAAATTGTGGTTTGTTTGGGTCAAAGAACTTAGCACCTTCTTGTTGTTTCAGAAGATCTACTCTCTTTTGTAAATCATTAAGCGTACGATTTTCTAATAACGCCTTTAGATAGTCTGCACATAAGGCATCCTCTTCTGTCTCGATCTTTCCTTCCCAACCCATCGGTACAATTGATACAACCTCTGGATTTTGTTCGAGGATATATTTTGCAGTCGCCTTCGCATTAACAAGAGCTCCTGTAACAATCTGGCTAGCGTTTACTGCAGAAGCGAGTCCTAAAACACCAGCACTGGTTGTATGTATTAAGGTCTTTCCACTCAGGTCTACTCCTACAAACTCACTTGGAG
>JABZMB010000064.1 GCA_015256455.1 Solobacterium sp.
ACTTCCTTCATTTTTATAATATTGATAAATACAACTTTATAGAAGGAGTGTAAATCTGCGTAATACTAGAATTGTTGCTTTCCAAAAGGATAAAAAGCCTTTAAAATAGAATAAGAAAAAAGCATACACTATGATTTAAAATGGGATAGGGACTGGCTGAGTGAAGACAATGAAAAACACATTATATATTATTATTCCTTGCTATAATGAGCAGGAAGTACTGCCAATTACTTCTAAATTATTTTTAGACGAGTTATTAAAACTAATTGAAAAGAATAAGATTAGCGATGATAGTCGCATTTTATTTGTAAATGATGGAAGTAAAGATAATACTTGGCAGATTATTAAAGATTTATCAAAGAGTGGTCCGTATTTCATTGGAATCTCACAAAGTAGAAATCGGGGACATCAAAATGCTGTGTTAGCGGGGCTAATGGAAGCGAAAGATAAAGCAGATATAACAATCACAATTGATTGTGATGGTCAAGATGATATTACAGCTATGGAGAAGATGGTGGATGCTTATTATGACGGCTGTGAAATTGTATATGGTGTCAGAAGTTCAAGAGAAACAGATACTTTCTTTAAACGATTTACAGCACAGTCATTCTATAAACTTTTAAAGTATATGGGTGCTGATGTTGTTTATAATCATGCGGATTATAGACTAGTATCATCGCGTGTTTTAAAAGAGTTTGCTAATTTTAAAGAAGTAAACTTATTCTTACGTGGGATGTTTCCACTTGTTGGATTCAAGAGCACATCTATTCTTTACGAAAGAAATAAACGTATTGCAGGGGAATCACATTATCCATTATCAAAGATGATTGCTTTGGCATTTGACGGTATCACTAGTTTGAGTATCAAACCAATACGCCTCATTACATATTTTGGATTAATCGTATCATTCATCAGTTTTTTGGGTGTTATTTGGGCAATTGTATCTCGTTTTTTAGGAACGACAATAACTGGGTGGTCAAGTACACTAGCGATTATGTGCTTCTTAGGAGGAGTGCAGCTTATTTCTTTAGGTGTGATTGGAGAATATGTAGGTAAAGTATATTTAGAAGTAAAAAATAGACCACGTTATATCATTAGTGAACGAACATGGGAGAACGATCAGTAATATGGAGAAGACATTAAAAAGATTGATTTCTATATTCTTTCTCATTATTTTCGTATCTATTATCATTAATAATACGTTCTTCAGTAATCTAGAGTATTACTGTAAAGTAACAACTGACTTATCAGCTAAAGCAGTACTTATAGCTGCTGTTATACTGATTATACTCGTTTCTTTAATACATGCATTACTTAGAAAAATAGTGGTGCATTTGAAACATAAAAAACTATTTTTAATAGTACTTTTTATCTTTTTTATATTTCAAATTATATTACTTAAGAATACGTTTTTCTTGACTGGATGGGATTCAAATATTATCTTGACGGATTCCTATCTCCTACGGGATTTGAAAATTGATCAACTAAACCAGTATTACTATTCCCTATATCCAAATAATATACTATTGACTTATATATTTGCGACAGTTATGAAGGTAGAGAAGTTTATAGGTATTGTAGAGTATTCAGACGCAGTTTTTGGCCTGGCAATTGTTCAGAGTATTTTATGTACAATAACTGCCTATTTACTATTCTGTATTATCTATCATTTCAAAAAATCATTTACTGCCGCGTGGTTTGGGTTTAGGTTGTATGTTGTATTAATTATTTTCTCTGGTTGGACAGGCATTGTGTATTCAGATTCAATGGGATTGATTTTTCCAATATTGATTATCTGGTTTTATCAAAATAGAAATAAATTTAATAAATATATTGTTTGGCCATCCATTGCTTTGTTGGGTTACTGGGGCTATCGAATAAAACCACAGATTTTTATTGTGTTTATTGCGGTTCTAATAATTACATGTATTAACTTTATCTTGAAACCGGAGAAATGGAAGAAAGTGAAGATTAATTTTGGTGTAATTTCACTTGTACTAGTGGTACTGTTTGTGTCCTCAACTACATACAAAAACCTACCTGAACGGATGGGGTATAAACTGAACCCTAATTTAGAAACGCCAATTTATCACTTTTTAATGATGGGATTTAATGAAGCAAAAAATGGTGGGTATTATGTCTATGATGTAAAATATACACTATCGTATTATGGAGTAGAAGAGAAAAAGGAAGCGATTATTACTAGATTGAGTGAAAGATTACAGCAGTATGGTCCAAAGAGAGTCGCTAAAATTATGCGAAAGAAGGCTCTCAGTGTATTCAATGACGGAACGTTCGCATGGGGATTTGAAGGTGGTTTCTATCGAGAGGTCTTTCCAACGGATAATCCATTCTCCTTATTCTTGAGAAGTTTTGTATACAATGGAGAGTATGAAATTGAAGAGGGTAATCACTATCATATTACAAAAACAGTTCAGCAGATTGTATGGATATCTTGTTTAATATTGATGGTAATTAAGGCAATACGCATTAAAAGCGGTGATGAGGAAGATGATATCTATAGTGTTCTGTACCTATCTATAATAGGACTATTCTTGTTTGAAATGTTATTTGAGGCAAGAGCCAGATATCTATACACCTATATTCCGTTATTTATTATGATTGGGTCAATGGGAATGTATGATCTAAGCCATTTTATGAATCAGTTAATATCCAAAAAAGATTAATCAAAGATTGAAGTGACTGAAATCTAAAAATTCTATATAAAATATTTAAGTAGAAAGGGCAATATGAAAAATATACTTGAAAAATATAAGTCAGTTTTAATGTATTTATTTTTTGGTGTATGTACAACAGGAATTAATATTGCGGTATATTGGCTATTTTATACTTTTCTGAGTCTACCAAATGTAATCTCTACTATATTATCCTGGGTGATATCTGTATTGTTTGCGTATATTACGAATAAATTATGGGTCTTTGAAAGTCGTTCTTTTAATAAACAAGTTTTATCGCATGAGATTCCTACTTTTTTTGGAGCTAGACTTCTTTCGGGGCTAATTGATTTAGGTATTATGTTTGTGTTTGTAGATATAATGTTTTTTCCGGCAATGGTTGTAAAGATTATTTCAAATGTTTTTGTGGTTATATTCAACTATATTGCAAGTAAACTTGTAATTTTCAAATAGTTTTTTTGAATTCTAGAGTTATATAGGTTAACATTGTCTTATGAAAAATAAAATGATGAAAATTCTTATAATAATGTTTCTGTTTGTTGGGCTACTTCTAGGATGTAATCAAAATTCGAAGGAGAAAGATATAGTTGGTCACTATATTTTAACAAGAATAGAGAAAGACAATACCGCAATCCTAGAAGATGAAATTAAAAATAATGATGTTACAGGTTTTGTTATTTTTAACGAAAATGGAACAGGTACATTCATGATGTTGAATGAGAGATTAGAATTTACCTGGAAAAATGGAAAAGCTACTGGTGGTGACCAGACCATTAGCTACGAACTAAATGGAGACGTACTGACATTGATTGTGTCTGCAACAGAAAAAATATATCTACAAAAAGAGTAAATAATTGTAAAGAAAAAGTCAGCAGATTCTGCTGACTATTTTTTGATTAGTATTCCAAATGCATTGAAGTATTCATACTTATTGTTGATTAATTGTTTACCAGTTACCATTGCTCCAGAGGAGTTTAGATAATAACGATTACCATTATAAGTTAACCAGCCTGTTTTCATGAAGCCATGTTCATCAAAGAAATACCATGTTCCACCGATTTGTTGCCAACCAAATACCTTATGACCATAATTATCAAGATATTGGAAATGATCTAGTGTGTATACCCATGCATTCTTTGTTATCGCTCCAGAGCTGCCGAAGTAGTAATAATATCCATCAATTTCTAACCACTCTGTAACCATATCACCTATTGAATCAAAGAAGTACCATGTACCACCAATTTGCTGCCAACCATATACCTTATGACCATAGCCATCAAGATATTGGTAATACTTCCCTGTTTTTACCCATGCATTTTTAGTCATTGCTCCAGATGGGCCAAAATAGTAATCATAATCACCGAGACTTAACCACCCAACTGCCATATCGCCAATATTATTGAAGTAATACCATGTACCACCAATTTGCTGCCAATAAAACAGCTGTTCACCATGTTCGTTGAGATATTGGTAATCGATACCATCAAATCTCCACCCGGTAACCATAGAACCATCTGGATTAAAGAAGTAGAAATTGTCGTTTATCTTATACCATCCGATAACCATGTTCCCATCAGAATCTAGATAATAGCGTTTACCATTCACAGTTACAAATGTGTCAATTTGTTGAATTCCATATGCATCAAGATATTGGTATGCTCCTTTTGTAAATACCCATCCAGTAGCCATAGAACCATCTGCGTTTAGATAGTAGTTTCTATCATTATACTTAAGCCACCCAGTATATTTTGTACCATCTTGATTAAAGTAGAACCACTTACCACCAATAGATTGCCAACCGGTTTGTGATACTGCTGTACTTGAATCGGTAGCTTTAACAATTGTTGTTGGATTGTATACTAAGACACCTAAAACAATAGCTAATATAAGTAAGAATTTTTGTTTCATAAATTATCCCCTTTTCCTAATATAAATTGTAAAGTCTTTTTAAATTAATGCAAATATGTTTTGTTTTAAAAAGACTTAATTCGTTCTCTTAGGTAACTAATTAAGTCTTTTTGTATTACAAAACTATCTATTACTTTATATGTTTTTATTTCACAACAACCGCATACTTTCTTGCGTCGTAAACACTTGCAACTGTAAACATATCCATCCATTTAGAACCACTGATTGGATCTGATACATGTACTAAATTGTTGATGCGGTCATAACCATCAAGTGTTACTGCATGATTGTTATAGAGATTTGGCCCAAATGGATAATTTCTCCAAGTTGGAGGTGTATAGTAAGATGTCACATACGCAACGACTGGATTTCCATTCTTCACTTCTTCCAGTAAGCTATCAAATGAACTTCCTGAAATATCAAATGTCATACCACCAGAGTAACCTTTACCCCAGTTTGCTAAAGGGGTAGGGAAGATGGCTGCATATCCTCCGCTTGCAGCATATCCATAGAATGGATTTGTTGATGTAGGAATTGTATACATAAAGTTATGAAGTGACATGCCACCTAAGTAGCCTTTATATTGAAGTGCTTGGAATAAGGAAACACCTTCGCATCCATCTGGATAGCCCTCAGCATATTGGTTATAGTTTGGTACATTTAGAAGTTTATATTGTGACTCATTTGAAAGTGCTCCAAATTGATCAAAATATTCGTATTTGTTATTAATCCATTGTAGGCCTGTTACCATTGTGCCAGAAGCATTCAGATAATACGTTTTCCCTGCAAGTTCAAGCCATCCAACTTTCATATCACCATAATGGTCTAGGAAATACCAATAGCCATATACATACTGCCATCCATATTGTTGGATACCATAGTTATTTAAATATTGGTAATTTCCATTCGTAAATACCCATCCTGTAGACATTTCTCCAGATGGTTTCATATAGTATCTTCTTCCGGCGTAAGAAATCCATCCCGTTTGCATATTACCATTACTACCAAGGTAGTACCAATGACCATTGATAAGTTGCCATTCATATTGTTGAATACCAAAGGAGTTTAAATACTGATAGAAGCCATTCGTAAATACCCAGCCGATAGCCATTTCACCAGAAGGCCTCATATAGTAGTTTCTACTGTTATATGTAATCCAACCAGTTTCCATATCACCATGTTCATTCAAGTGATACCACTTACCATTGATTTGTTGCCAACCGAATTGCTTAATACCAAGGTCATTTAAATATTGGTAATGTCCATCAGTATATATCCATCCAGTTGCCATAGAGCCATCTGGATGTAAATAATACTGTTTATCGTTATATAGAATCCAACCGGTTTCCATATCACCGTCTTGGTTTATGTAATACCAATTCCTGTTAACTCGTTGCCAACCGAATTGTTGAATACCATAGTTATCTAGATATTGGTAATGTCCATTTGTGAAAACCCAGCCGGTTGCCATCATTCCATCTGGGTATAGATAATATCTTCTTCCAGAGTAGTTGAGCCAGCCTGTATGCATTGAACTATCTTCGTTGAAATAATACCAACTTCCATTGATAGACTGCCAACCGGTTTTGCCAGCTTCAACTTGAATTATAGTCTTTTCTAAAACAGAGTTATCATTAAAATAATATGTTTTTCCACCAATTGTTTTATAAGTAGATGTAGCTAATACACCAGATGGTTCAGCATAATACCATTCGCCATTCTGCGCTTGTATGAGTCCGTTTTTGAATAAGTTCTTTTCTTCATTCTCATTAAAGTAATAATTTACTCCAGCGATATTTTGCTTGCCAGACACTTTTTCGGCTTCGTGGTCGAAGTAGTATGTTGCACCAGCAACTGTCCCCCAGTCAGATGTTTTTAAACTTTTATCTTCTAATACCCAGTATGTATTACCTTGATAAGTAGCTAATCCGGTAGTTGTACAAAGAGTTCCATCTTCTCTAAATAAATAGTATTTATTTGAAATAAAGTGTTTTCCTGTTTCCATGTAGCCGTTGTTATCAAAATGGTACATGAATTCATCAATATCACGCCATCCAACAACAGCTGTACCAGTTTCGTCTAACCATTGTTTGTGACCATCTTCTGTTGTTACCCAACCGGTTTGAACTGT
>JABZMB010000065.1 GCA_015256455.1 Solobacterium sp.
TACTTAGGTGGTTTAAGTGAACACTCCATTAGTATGGTTGAAGTATGCCAGATGTTATGTAAACACTATCCACAGTTGGATTATGATTTACTAGTTTCTGGTGCATTAATGCATGATATTGGTAAGACTGCTGAAATGAGTGGAGCGATTGCGACGGAGTATACCTTAGAAGGAAAACTGGAAGGTCATATTTCTATCGCAAACGGTTGGTTAACGGAAGTTGCAGCTAAGGAACATCTAGAAGACTGTGAAGAGACAATCTTCTTACATCATATGATTCTTTCTCATCATGGTAAGATGGAATTTGGTTCTCCAGTATTGCCAAAACTACAGGAAGCTGAAGTTTTATATTTAGTGGATAATTTAGATGCAAGATTAAATATGTTAAGTCAGGCTCTCTCTTCAATTAAACCAGGCACATGGACACCGAAGTTATTCGCATTAGAGAATCGTCAATTCTATAAACCGAAAGGAAAGGAATAATCATGGATTTACGTTTAGTAGCAGTTCAAATTGTTCGTAAAGCATTAACTGCAGTAGGCCGTGGTGGTTCCTTACCGGGACGTTTGGCACTGAAGATGGATCCTCACTTTATTGAGAAGTTCCATATGCCAAAACATGTCATTCTTGTAACAGGAACCAATGGTAAGACAACTACATCAAACCTTATCGCAAGATCGCTCATGCAAGCAGGTTTAAAGGTAATTAATAACAGTCGTGGTGATAACTTAAATGTGGGTATTGCAACGTTACTAGCTGCTAACTCAGATGCAAGTTTTCATGTTCAGGCAGACGCTGCTGTCATTGAAGTGGACGAGTTAACATTATATCGTCAATTTAAAGCACTAAGACCAACAGCACTTGTAGTGAATAACTTCTTCCGCGATCAGTTAGATCGTGCGGGAGAGATGGAAACAATTATTCGCAAGATAGAAGAAGTGACAGAAGACTTTGAAGGGGATCTTATCATGAATGGGGATGATCCTAATGTCGTTCGTATTGCCAATCACGCAAAGAAAGCCAAGGTACATTTCTTCTCTGTTGGTGAAAATGCTGTATCACAAAAGACTACCAACGAAGCTAGTGAAGGTAAGTTTTGCCCAGAATGTGGTTCGCGTTTAGTTTATGACTATTATCAATATTCCCACATAGGAAGATTTGTATGTCCATCTTGCCAATTTGGTAAGATTTCTCCATATACCTACGTTTCAGAAATTGATTATCAAAACCAAACTTTTACAGTTGATGGTATAAAGTATCATTCCTTTATGAATACGATTTATGCAATCTATAACTGTGCTGTTGTATTAACAGTGATGCGTTTATTAGATTTAGATTTGCAAGCAGCAAATACAGTATTTAAAACTTTCTCAATGAAGGAAGGTCGTAATGAAGTATTCGCACTGAATAAACCATCTGTATTAAATCTGATGAAGAATCCAACTGGTGCTAATGAAGTAATGAAATATATCGTTAGCCAAGAAGGTGAGAAGAATATCGCTATTTTCTTGAATGATAATGACCAAGATGGTAGGGATATTAGTTGGATTTGGGATGCGCATTTTGAACGTCTGAACAAAGAAAATATTCATATGATTGTATGTTCAGGTACACGCGCTTATGATATGGCTTTACGCTTAAAATACGAAGGCTTAGAAGATCGTATTCAAGTAATTGAAAACTTCGAAGAAGCAATCAAGTATCTAGATAAAGCGGATAAGGATAGTTATATTCTTTCAACATATACTGCCTTGCATGTTGTACGTAGTATCTTAAAGAAGGAGGCACGATAATCATGGAATTAAAGATTTTATGGATGTATCATGACCTCATGGATCTATATGGTGATAAAGGAAATATAGAGACACTTCGCTATCGTGCAAGTAAGCGTGGTATAAATGTCATTGTTGATACTTGTACATTACAAGAAGAAAGAAATATCGAAGATTATGATATCTTCTTCTTGGGTGGTGGTGCAGATAAAGAACAGACACTTGTATATAAAGATTTACTCGAACGTAAAAAATCTATTTTGAAGGCAAAAGAAAGTGGAACAGCCTTCTTATTAATCTGTGGTGGATATCAATTATTTGGTCAATACTATTTAGACCAGGATGGTCAAAAGATTGATGGTTTAGGAATCTATGATTACTATACAGAAAGTAGTGATCGTGATCATCGCTGCATAGGTAATATTGTTGTAGAAGCTAATATCCATGATAAAAAAGTAACTGTAGTGGGATTTGAAAACCATGGTGGTCAAACCAAAGCAGTATCTAATCCATTCGGTAAAGTGCTAGTTGGACATGGAAATACATTTGATAGTGGCTTTGAAGGGTATATGGATACACAGACTATCGCGACTTACATGCATGGACCACTATTACCAAAAAATCCGGATATTGCGGATGAAGTGATTCTACGTGGTTTAAAACGTAGATATACTCTAGATTATCTTGAGCCACTACAAGATTCTCTTGAACATGCGGCGCATGACGCAATGCTAAAACGATTGAATGTAAAGTAATAATGGTGTGATTATGGATGGGTGTGTATTAGATTATTTAGATTCATATAAAAGACTCGATCAATTATGTAGAGATATGTTTAGAAGCAAAGATGGTGTTACCGAATACATCAATCAAATGGATAGGGTAATTTCTCGCATTAATTCAAAACGAGATTGGCGAGGTTTCTATTCAAGATTAAAATACCAGCGCCGATTACGAAATAATCTTGTACATAATACAGAATGTTCAGAGTGTACCGAGGAAGATATTGATGAAATTGAATATTTCTTTGAATTAATACTAAAACAAGAAGACCCTCTAGCATATATTCGTAGACAACAATCATTAACTAAAAAAGCATCAATCGAAACAAATCGTTATGGTTCGTATCATCCGATAGAACAAACCAAAAAAAGTCTTTTTGAAAGAAGACGTCGTACAAATGAAATGGGTATTTTCGTATATTTCATTTTCATAATTATTTTCGTTGTAATTATGCTATTAATTTTTACACATATTTTATAAATCCTTTAGATATATTGAAAAGGGGCATTAGGCCCCTTTGATTGTTTTTAGTACTTCCTCTAAGTCTTGTGGTTTAGATTTATTAAATATGAATTGACATGCATCATCTGTGCTGTAGCGTGGGATAATATGGAAGTGTAGGTGATGAACTGTTTGTCCTGCTACTTCACCACAGTTATTTAGGACATTACATCCTTCAGCTTTTGTGGCATGTACAATTCTTTTTGATAGGTTAGAGATAACTTCAGCACATTGTTTTACTGTTTCACTATCAGCTTCTAAGATGTTTGCAACATGTTTCTTTGGCATTACAATTGTATGCCCGTAGGTTACTTGTGAGATATCTAGTATTGCTAGAACATTGTCATCTTCATAGACTACTTTTGATGGGATCTTATGATCGATAATATCGCAGAATATACACATAATAAATTCCTCTCATTTCTCTATATTTATATTGTAAAAAAAGTCGCATGATTTTGCGACTTTTATTTCATATCTTGTACTAAAATATCTGGATACATGTCCTTAATAGCATCGTAGATAGTCTTATCATAAATGTGGAAGTTGTGCTTCTTGAAGAAGTATGTTGATGCGTCTGCAGAGACTTGATTAATCTTCTGTAGAGCTGTATCAACATCATCCTTAATCTTTGAAGCATCATTTTCATCAACCTTGATAACATAGAACTTCGCACCATCACTAGCAGGTGACTCTGTCCAAGGGTCACTTGGTGAGTTTGAAGTGATGATAGTACGTACCAATGCATCTAAGTCAGATGATTCAGTTGTGTATATCTGTGATACAGGTGTACCTGTTCCATTGTGTGCAGAAGATACTGCAGCAAAATCAGTATTGCCACCTTTTAATTCAGCTAATGCTGCATCTGCATCTGCCTGTGCTTCAAATGTTAAGATTGTAGCCTTAACTGGTTTGTATGTATCTACTAGAGAATCAAAGTTTTCATCGATATACTTCTTTGTTAATTCCTTAGCCTGAAGAGAAGGGATAAGGTATTCCTTTAGGTATGTATCTTCATCTAAATTGTTATTCTTCATATAAGTAGCAAATTTATCACCATACAGTGACTTGTAGTTTGCAAGGCTTGCTTGTGCTTCTTTTTCCATCTTTTCTGTAACTTCAATCTCTGCTACAGCGATTGCTTTACTTGCTTCGTTAACAGTAGTAGTAGCACCAGCATTTTGCTTCATTAATGTGAATACATCACCTTTAGTAATATTCTTCTTACCGACAGAGAAGAGCACTTCATTACTATCTTTTAATTTTGCAACTGCATCAGAACATCCAGCTAATCCAGATAAGAGGATGGCAGTACAAACAACGGCAGTAAGTTTCTTAAACTTTGTCATTATTTTGTTTCCTCACTTTCTGTATCGATACCCATAGCTTTCTTGATAGAGTTTTCAAGTTCTGTATTACCCTTGAAATCAATACCTAATTCTTCAGCCTTAGCCCAAAGAGCTTGGTTTGAAAGAGTTGTGTCGTAGTTTTGAACTAAAGTTAAGTATGGGTTATCTCCAGCAACTTCTTCTAACTTAGCTTGTGTTGTTGCGTTAGCAATAATTCTGAAGTAACCAAAGTTTGAAGAACGTACCCACTTACTTACTTCACCTTCATTGAGGGCGAGGGAAGCTTCTAAGAAGGCAGCATCCAATGTGGATGTATTCTTATCGATAACACCTAGTATACCACCATTAACAGATGTTGATGTGTCTTCGCTGTGCTTAGAAGCAACTGTAGCGAAATCATCACCAGCTGCTAATTCATCATCAACAGCTTTCATTCTGGCTGCTTCATCTTCTGTAGGTTCAGCAGTAGGGTTGTTTCTATCTGTGAACTTGATCAAGATGTAAGATACTTGACGAATCTTTAGTTCATCGAAATGTTCTTTTGCGTATTCAGCTGTTAACTGGTTTACTTTCTGTTGTTGAATTAAATATTCTTCTAAATCTGTATAACCAGTTTTTGCCATATCTGCATGTAACTTAGCTTCATAGTTTGCACCATAAGAATTCTTATAGTTAGCGATAACAGATTCAGCTTGCTTAGCGGCTGCGTCTTTGATTTCGTTTGTTGTAGAAATACTAGCATCGGCTACTGCACGTTTGAACAATGTCAATTGAGCACTTGAACCATTTGTTTTAAATAGTGTTTCATAGAATTCGGAAGCAGTTGTATCGTCATCATCAATAGAATAAACGACATCTTCTCCATTTGTTTGTTTACCTTTTAATTTTCCTTTGTTTGTATCGTAAATGTAATACACACTGATAGCAAGAAAGATTGCTACCACTAACATTACAAACCA
Source organism: Solobacterium sp. (assembly GCA_015256455.1). Classification (GTDB taxonomy): domain Bacteria; phylum Bacillota_I; class Bacilli_A; order Erysipelotrichales; family Erysipelotrichaceae; genus Bulleidia. The sequence continues at coordinate 5,365 of JABZMB010000065.1, forward strand.
GTTCTTTTTCAAGAATTTGCCCATAATACCTCCTAAGTTTTTATACGTAAAAACGCTTATTTATTATAGTGTAAAAGCGATGCAAATGCAATTTCCATTCACTGAACTTTGTGTGAAGAATCACAATATAAGAAATTTTCACAAGTGAGATAGTATAATCCCAAGAATTTGCTGGAAGATGTTACAATAAGTAGCGGAATGAAGGTGATTGTGTGAAAACTTTAGAGATTAGAGATCTCCACGTATCAGTGGAAGATAAAGAAATTTTAAAGGGTGTTAACCTTACAATAGGCGAAAATGAGGTTCACGCCTTAATGGGCCCAAATGGTAATGGTAAATCAACATTGCTCGCAGCGATTATGGGTAATCCTGTATATACTGTTACAAAGGGTTCTATTACATATGATGGAAAAGATGTATTGGCAATGCCTGTAAATGAGAGAAGTGTTGCTGGCTTATTCCTAGCAATGCAGTATCCTCAAGAAATTCCAGGTGTTACAAACAGTGACTTTTTACGTGCTGCAATGAATGTACGTCGTGAGTCTCCAGTTCCATTATTTACATTTATTAAGTCTATGGAAAAAACTATCCAAGACTTACAGATGAAAGAAGATCTTGCCCACCGCTTCTTAAATGAAGGATTCTCTGGTGGTGAGAAGAAGAGAAATGAAATTGTGCAGATGGAGATGTTACGTCCATCCTTATCAATGTTAGATGAAATTGACTCAGGTCTAGATGTTGATGCGATGCATATTGTAGCGAATGCTATTAACAATCTACGTGCTGAAACAGGCATGTCATTGATGATAGTTTCTCACTATGATCGTTTCTTCGAATTAATCGAACCTCAATATACACACGTATTAGTAGATGGAAAAGTTGTACTTGAAGGTGATGGTCAATTAGCGCGTAAGATTGATACAGAAGGTTATGATTGGATTTATGCTGAGTATGGTATTGAAGCACCTCATGAAAAGAAGGTTGCTCGTCGTCCAGCAAATACGATTGGAAGTTGTGCCGTTCGTACTGCCGCAGAAGCAGAGGCTAAAAAGTAATGGAACTGATTCATGTAGATACAGATATTCAATTACGTGATGCTTTCAGTCAATTTGAAATTGATACTGAGCGTGATATTGAATTAACTTTTAGTGCAGATGCGGGCGAATATGAAGTATTTGTACGTATCAAAAACTGCGGTAAATTACGTATTCGTACATTTGCTTACGCTGATGCACAAGTTAAATATCTGTTCTGGAATGACAATGAACATATGATCGAGATTGATGAGTCGCACGAAGTATTACGTAATGCTAGTGTTGAGGTTGCTCATTGTGAAGT
>JABZMB010000012.1 GCA_015256455.1 Solobacterium sp.
TAATAGGAGGGTTATAGATATGGATAATCTAATATGGCTGAGTATAATGATTCCTACAAGTCTTTTGTTTACATGTATTGGGATTTATGCCTGGATGAGAAAGAAACCGATGTGGTTTTGGGCAGGTGATACCGTACCTGAAGATGAGATTACAGATGTTTGTGCATATAATCGAGCAAATGGAATCATGTGGCTTTGTTTCTCGTTGCTGCTCTGGATAGGGACAATAATTGGTGCATGTTATAGCATAATTCTAGGCTCAAATATTATACTTGCAGATAGTACAGTTGGATTAGTCCTTATGATGATAACGTATACATTCATTCGTAAAAAGTATAAAAAGATATAACGTTGATTGATATTTACTAATTGGAAGAAATGAATATGCATGCATGTGTTATTGGTGATTGGCTAAGATACTTTAACTTGGGAAAATTTATAAGTTATCAATATGGCTGCGGTGTAGTTAAGTGTTATAATGCATATAGCGAAAGTTATAAATTACGAGGTAACCTATGGACAAGAGTATTTCTAATAATAAAAATGCGTTCCTATATTCTGTGATTACTGTTGTATGTACATTTATTCTAGGTGGAATTATTTTTGTGATAGCTCCTGGGAAATCTAATACGACAGCTAGTATTCTCTTTATACTATTGAATCTCATTCCGATGATTATGGCATTTATATTCACGTACCAATCAAAAGAAGTTCGTGGATTATGGGAGTTTTTGGAGAAGGTATTCTGTGGGGAAAAACGTTCTATCGTATGGTTATTTGTTTTACTCGTACCAGTTGTTTATTACGGTGTTTCTGTTGTATTGGGAAATGTAAAGTTTACTGGTATGGCACTAGGTGCTGTAATAGCTTACTTTCCATGGACATTGTTTCAAGGTGGACTGGAAGAAGTGGGGTGGAGATGGTATTTACAAGAACATCTTCGGTGTAAGAATTTTATTCTAAAAATGTTTGTCATATCGATTGTTTGGTTTGTATGGCATTTACCAATTTACAGATTACCGTGGATTACAGCAGGGTCAACAAATTATTTACTGTTTTATCTGATGATCCTTGGGAATACATTTATGCTTGGTGCAATCAAGGAATTCTCCAAGGGAGCGATGCCATGTGTGCTTGCACATATGTTGATTGATAGTCTTGCGATAGTTATGTTAGTGAAGAGTACGTTAGTACCACTTATCATTCTTGTGGTGATTGAAGTAGCACTATCGATATCTGCTGTGTATTTCTTGAAAGATAAAAGCATGAACTAATCTTATAAATGTAGAAGCTCATTGAGGGCTTCTTTTTATTTGTGCATTTTTTAACTATTGACGATATACATAGCGTGCTATATCATTTTTACATGAAAAGAGAAATAGATTGTGGTGAGTATATTCACTGGATAAGTGATGTGTTAGAAAAGCGGACAGAATTATTATTGGCCAAGGTAGGTTTAACGTTATCTCAAATGATGGTCATTGAATCTTTCCGTCATAGTAAAGATGGATATCAAACAGTTCAGGGTATTCAAAATGCATTACATGTTGCACAACCTACAGCAAGTGGACTTGTAAAGCGTATGGAGAGAAAAGGTCTGTTAAAACGCATTGATTCTAAGGATAAACGGGAAAAGGTGATTACTCTTACAGAAGAAGGATACGCGGCAATCACCAATGCCAGAAAAGGAATGATATCAACAGAATCTATCTTGCTGGCGAGCTTAAGTGAAGAAGAAAGCAAACAGTTCCATTATCTATTAGATAAAGTTTGGAATTCATTGGATAAAAATAATTCAAGGAAAAAATAATATCTACCTTCTTAATTGATATTGAAATATGATATAGAGAAGTGTTAAAATTCCAGTTAGATATAACTAACTGGAATTTTTTAATTATTGGAGGGTTAAAAATATGGGAAAGGGTCATCTGCCAATTTTAGGTGTTGGACCACTGTATGTTATCACTATTATTTTGATGACAGTTCTAGGTATCATTCTTTCTATTACAGGCATAATTCCAACCATTACATTTACTATTTTACGATGGATACGTATCCTAATTGGTATTTTGTGTTTCGCTATTGGAATTACTCTTTGGCTGAGGGCAGTTATAATCGATAGACTTGATGCACATATCATTAAAAATGAATTGGTAACTACCGGTGTTTATGCATATGTAAGAAATCCAGTATATAGTGCGTTTATGTTTGTGTGTACAGGAGTCCTATTGATTTATGGCAATCTAATATTGTTATTACTACCAATTATTTACTGGGGATTTATGACTGTACTAATGAAGTCAACGGAAGAAAAATGGTTAGAAAATTTATATGGAAAAGAGTATGTCCAATATCGACAACGCGTAAACCGTTGTATTCCATGGAAAGGGAAAAAGTTATGAATGATACAAGTTCCTTACAAGGAATAGAAGATACATTGTACATTCCTTTATATGCGAGAATATATGCATCTAAGAGATTTCCTGATTATTTTTATGATGAAAAAGCGTTATTACTTGAGAATCATATCTCTCTAAAGAAAATTGCACAGAATACATTTGAGTATTTCAATATGGCTAGTGTTTGTAGACAGCAGATGATTGATAAAAAGATTATTTCATTTTTAGAAAACAGCCATGCATGCAATGTTGTATTTCTGGGTGCTGGCTTAGAAACAGCATACTTCCGCATTAGAAATAATAGTTCTAACTTCTATGAAGTCGATTTGGAACATGTAATTGCAGAGAGAGAAAAACTTCTTGGTCATGGTAAAAATGAGATACTTATTGGTTGTGATATGTTCTCAATGGAATGGGTTAAATACTTAGATACCTCTAAACATACATTGATTGTTTTAGCAGGCGTATTTCAATATTTTACAAAAGATAGAATTATCCATTTTATCCGTCAAATACAAAGTAGTATTCCAAAATGTGAAATGGTATTTGATGCAACAGATAGTATTGGATTAAAGCGCGCAAATATATTTGTTAGAAGAACTGGTAATGTGAATGCGGAGATGTATTTTGCGATAGACAATCCAAATGAATTCGCAAAGGAAACTAAAACAAAACTTGTTAGTGTAAGTGGATTCTTTACGGATGCTCTGAAACAATGTAGAGGATTAAAACTTATATCCAAGATTATAATGTTTTTTTCAGATAGATTAAAACGAACCATGGTAATTCACTTACGTTTAAATCAATAAATATTATAAAAAGTATTTCAGTGCTGAAATGCTTTTTATAATATTGGTAGTTTAGGTATAATAAGGATGAAGTTAAATTAGGTTACATTTGATTTTCATCACGCTTCACCAATGATGGTAGAGATTGCAAAACTGCGTGATAAATATGATTAACATATGTGTGTTGAAAGATATGTTTCAGATGATACAAACAAAAATATCGACCGCAAATTCATTAGAGAATAGAGATATTTAAAAGAAAGGTACCAAAATAATATGTTAGAAGAAATTACTTCTTTAGATAGATGTGAAGCATTCATCAATGAAGTATGTAGTGATACAAACTATGTAGATCCTCATTATTTGTATGATAGTAACAATTTGTATGGTGCTTTTGCAAAAAGAGATCAACATATATATGCATATGTTGAAGATGGTAAAATCAATGGAATATTTGCATTACTGATTTTACCTACCGAAAAATATATAGAGATGATAATTGGTTTATCAAAGTCTGAACATGCATACAATGAACTATTTGAATATTTAGAGAAGAATTATAAAGGATATCGTTGTGACTTCGTCATAAATCCGAAAAATATCCTGTTAAAGAATATACTTACTTCAAAGAATGCAATCTTTGAAAATGAACAACAAAGAATGATTGCTAAATCAACAACAAATAAAGAATATACGTTAGATGTTCAACTCTATAGCAAACGGTGGAAACAGGCATATATTGATATGCACGTTAAGGAAACTTATTGGACAGCAGAAAAGGTGTTATCTGCACTCGATCGTTTTAGAGTATTCTTGGCAATTCATCAAGAACAGTTAGTTGGATATTTAGATGTTACATATGCTTATAAACAAAATGAGCCATATAGTTTAATTGTATTACCTGAGTATCAAAACTTAGGATATGAACAAGCACTCTTATCAAAAGCCATTCAAATGAATGGAATAAACACTATGATGACCTTGGTTGATGTAAACGCAAAGGAAGAAATCAGAATTTATGAAGAAGCTGGTTTCGAACGAATCAAAGGACAGAATAGTGTCTTTGCAACAATTACAATTTAAGATGAATAATCTCTTAGTAAAGGATTAGAATTGAAAGAGAACAAAACTTATACTATGATGTGAAAGATTAATAACATGGTGACGATATGAAAAAGAAGAGTTCATTTGTATTTACAGGCGATATTGGCTTTGATAAGTACATGGATAAAAAATGGGAAGATAAGCATCTGATTACAGATGGTGTTTTGCGTTTTTTGCATAGCGGTGATCATGTTGTAGCAAATGTGGAAGGAGCACTCATTGACTTGCCACCACAGGATGATACCTCTGGTGTGAAACAACTCATTCATGCAATGAATCCAAAGGCAATTAAAGTATTGAATAACATGCATGCAGATGTGTGGAGTTTATGCAATAACCATATATTAGATGCTGGTGAAGAGGGCGTAGCACAAACATTAAAACTTGCAAAAGAAAATCATGTCCAAACAGTTGGCGCAGGCATGAATATTGATGAAGCTGCTAGACCACTATTGTTTGACGAGGCTGGTGGAATTGGCTTGTTCAGTGTTGGTTATCGTAGAGGTTGTAAACCAGCGGATGTAAATCGTGCTGGATGTCTTCTTTGGAATGATATAGAACGTATCCAGAAAAATATTGATGAAATCAAAAAGACTTGCCGTTGGTGTGTGATTGTTTGTCATGGTGGTGAGGAGTTTACATCATTACCTTCTTCTTATACAAGAGATCGTTATCATAAATTCTTAGAGATGGGTGCAGATATTGTGGTATCACATCATCCGCATGTACCGATGAATTATGAGACTGTTGGGGATAAAGTGATTTTTTATTCCCTTGGAAATTTTATCTTTGATACAGATTATCAACGTGCACAATACAATACAGAGCAAGGTATTTTGGTTAAAATTAACTTCACTGAAAAGAAGTTTACTTGGGATGCATGTGGCATTCGTATCAATCGTGAGTTAGAACATGTGCGTATCGCAAAATTGCCTGATATTTTTGTGGATGTTCAAGCAGACGAATATAAATATTTGGAAGCACTTGCGGCGAAGATGATGATTTCTGCCTATAAGAGACAGTTAATTTACTTGAATCCAAAGGAATATCAGAATGCAAGTGAAAAGAGGTGGGAAGAAAACTTCTTGAATCCTAAGCGAAGTGGTCGTGTAGAGGGAGAAGCACTCGACTTCCAATTGATTTATCCACTTGCCAAAAAGGCTGAAGATGGAGAATGGAAGAAGAGTAAACTAACCAAAGTAGTAAAGTATATTCAAAAGCAAATATAAATCTTTAAAGCATCGCTATTATGGCGATGTTTTTATATCGGCATTCTATTTATAAAATCATGGTTAAATATGAGTCAATCGGGCAAATCTTCTGTATGTTTATTTCAAAAAAGTTGTGGTATTCTAATAATGAGGTTTAAATCGAAAAGGAGTAAAAATATGACAGATTTATCACCACTACAAAAAGCTAGATATCAGTATGCACCAAAGCTTCCAAAGATGCTAAGAAACGGTATCTCTGAGATTTCAGTTTTGGAAGGGGAAGAGACAACAAGCGTTGCTGATCAGGAAAAGATCAAGGCTTTATTCCCAAATACTTATGGTAAGAAGGAAATCACATTCCAAAAGGGACAGAATACATCTGTAGCTAAGAAGCAGGTTGTAGGTGTAATCCTTTCTGGTGGACAGGCACCTGGCGGACACAACGTAGTGTGCGGTCTATACGATGCTTTAAAGGCAACAAATCCTGAGAATGTATTATATGGATTTAAGAAGGGTCCAAGTGGATTACTTGAAGATGATTATTTAATTTTCGATGATGCTTATATCGATCAGTATAGAAATACTGGTGGATTTGATATCATCGGTTCTGGTAGAACAAAACTTGAAACAGAAGAGCAGTTTGCAGTTGCGGCTGAAGTTTGTAAGAAGCACGGTATCACAGCGATTGTTATTATCGGTGGTGATGACTCCAATACAAACGCTGCTGTTTTAGCTGAGTACTTCGCAGCTCATGATGCTGGTGTACAGGTAATTGGTTGCCCTAAGACAATCGATGGTGACTTAAAGAATGAAGATATTGAATGTTCATTCGGTTTCGATACAGCTACTAAGACATATAGTGAAGTTATCGGTAACATTGAAAGAGATGCTAACTCTGCTAAGAAGTACTGGCATTTCGTTAAGGTAATGGGACGTTCCGCTTCTCATGTTGCACTAGAGTGTGCATTACAGACACAACCAAACGTTTGCTTGATTTCTGAAGAAGTTGCTGAAAAGAAGATGTCCTTATCACAGATTGCAGACTATATCGCTGATTCTGTAGAAGCTAGAGCTGCTAAGGGTATGAACTTCGGTGTAGCAATTATCCCTGAAGGTGTTGTTGAATTCGTTCCAGAGTTCTCTGCATTAATCGCTGAAATCAACGAATTACTTGCTGGTAGTAAGGCAGAAACATTCAATGCTTTACCTAACTGGAAAGAAAAGTATGCATTTATCGAAAAAGGTTTATCTAAGGAAGCAATGTCAGTATTCGCAATTCTTCCAGAAGGAATCCAACAGCAGTTATTCTTAGAAAGAGACCCACACGGAAACGTACAGGTATCTCTCATTGAATCTGAGAAGTTATTCTCCGCTATTGTGAAAGCTAAGTTAGAAGAGAGAAAGGCTGCAGGTACTTACAAGGGTAAGTTCAATACATTGCATCACTTCTTCGGTTATGAAGGAAGATGTGCATTCCCATCTAACTTCGATGCGGACTACTGCTATTCATTAGGTTACAATGCATTCATGTTGATCCAATATGGATACAATGGATACTTGTCAAAGGTTTCTAACCTATCTAAGTCAGCTGATGAATGGGTAGCTGGTGGTATGCCAATCACTAAGATGATGAACATCGAAAGAAGACATGGTGAAGACAAGCCAGTTATTAGAAAGGCGCTTGTTGAACTTGATGGTAAACCATTCAAGTTCTTCGAAGCACACAGAGAACAGTGGGCTAAGGAAACATGCTACACATACCCAGGTGCAATTCAGTACTATGGACCAACTGAGGTTTGTGATCTAACAACAAGAACACTAGCTCTTGAAAAGGGTGAATAATTCATATTCAAAGACACAGTAGAAATTCTACTGTGTTTTTATTTGTGTTATAATGCTAAAAATTATATGAGGTTAGTAGTATGAAGAAAGTAAAAACAATCGGAATTATAAGTCTATCCAGTGGTATTCTTGGGGAAGATTTTGTGCAACATGAAGTTAAACTAGGATTAGAACGTTTAGAGAAACTAGATATTCAAGTGAAGTTTATGGAACATGCATGCAAAGGATTGAAATATATCTCTGAACATCCAGAAGATAGGGCAGAAGACCTGCTGGATGCATTTAAAGATGATTCAATCGATATGATACTTTGTGCAATTGGTGGAGAGGATACTTATCGCTTATTACCATATCTTTTTGAACATGATGAATTAAAAAATGCAGTAAAAGAGAAGATATTCCTTGGATTTTCTGATACAACCTTTAATCACTTGATGTTACATAAAGTAGGACTCAATACATTTTATGGACAAGCATTTCTTCCGGATGTATGTGAAATTGATGGACAGATGTTGCCGTATACTGAGAAGTATTTCTTAGAATTATTAGAAACTGGGACAATCCGTGAAATAACGCCAAGCGAGGTATGGTATGAGGAGCGTAGCGACTATAGTGCTAAAGCTGTTGGTACAAAACGCATCATGCATACAAACAAAGGATTTGAATTATTACAAGGTAGTGGAGTATTCCAGGGAAAGATATTAGGTGGATGTATCGATAGTTTATATGATATTTTTGATACAACAAGGCATGCTGATTCCGTTGAACTATGTAGAAAATATAATCTGTTTCCAAATTTAGAAGACTGGAAAGGAAAGATACTGTTATTAGAATCAAGTGAAGAACAACCAACCCCTGAAAAATACCGTCACATGATAGAGGCTTTAAAGAATACAGGTATCTTTGATGTTATTCATGGTATTCTTGTTGGAAAACCAATGGATGAGATGTATACAAAGGAATATCAGGAAATTCTGGTAGATGTTGTAAATAACCCGAACTTACCAATTGTCTGGAACCTGAATGTGGGTCACGCTACACCACGTGCGATTGTTCCATTTGGTGTGATGGCAAGAGTTGATGTTGAAAAACAGAAGATAAGTTTTAAGTACTGAATGTAAGAAGTTCAGTACTTTTTTAAAAGAAAAGAAGGCCATTTTCTGACCTTCGATTAAGTTTATTGAATTGTTACTGAACCAGAAGCGATGAGTTTTCCTGATTTTCTATCATATAGAAGAATGTCATATGGTAGAACTGTGATATGAACCTGGTCACCAATGACGAATGATTGATTACCAAAGATGACAGATGTAAGAAGATAGTTATTGATGTTAAGTTTTAATGTAGACTCCATACCAGTAGGCATAGAGCCATCAACTGCTGCATCTAACTTACCATTTACATCGACTGTAATCTTTTCAGGACGGATACCTAAGATGAAGTCCTCATTTGTAATGATTACATCATCATCGCTGATATAGTCCTCATTAACTTTTTGGATGTGATATTTGAATACTTCATCTTTATTTTCTTTTTCAACCTTAGTGCTAGATTTTTCGTCAAGATCATTAGAATGTTTTTCTGCATCACGGTGTTCAAACCATTCCTGCATGTTGAAATTGTGTTCTGGTGTAAAGACTGCTGTCTTATTGTCTAATACTGTGAATGTAAATGTTCCATCTTGGTTCTGTTTACCTTTTGCCTCTAAGAAGTTGATAGATGGATTACCAACGAAGTCAGCACAGAATAGGTTGTTTGGCTTGTTGTAGAGTGATAATGGATAATCATACTGCTGTAGTAAACCATTATTCATTAAGCAGATCTTTGTTGAAAGTGTCATTGCTTCCATTTGATCGTGTGTAACGTATACAAATGTTGAACCAGTTTCTACATGTAATCGCTGTAATTCATAACGCATTTCTAAACGTAACTTTGCATCAAGGTTTGATAATGGTTCATCCATAAATAGAACTTGTGGTTCAGGTGCAAGAGTACGAGCAATCGCAACACGCTGTTGTTGTCCACCTGAAAGTTCAGCAGGATAACGATCCATAAACATACCAATCTTTACGATTCGTGCAACACGATTTACTGATAAATCGATTTCCTCATTGCTTAATCGACGAATAGTTGTTTTCACTTTACCGTTTTCTAGAACTTCAAATTTCTCATTTATAGTTTCATTCTTGGCTTGATGTGTTGCAATTAATTTATTCTTTTTCTCTTCAAATTGCTGAATATACTTTTTAGTATCTTGCTCGATGGCGTTTGATGCATGTAAGTTGAACTTGAAGATCTTTTCAGCTGTATATTTGGAAATTGTATAGGTATTGATCAGTTTTAGAAGAAGACGTTTCTTGTCAATTTTGCCTGTCTTCTCTTTACATTCTTCAAAGATTTGTGAGAGTTTATTTGTATTTTGTAATGAACGAATTACATCACTTGTTGTTTTTAATTCAATATCCATTACTGGAAGCTCTTCTTTGATATTTTTTAATCCAAAGGAGATGTTGTCATAAACCGTCATATTTGGCCATAGCGCATAGTTTTGGAATAAGAATCCTACTTTACGCTTGTTTGGTGGAATATTGATTCCTTGATCGGAGTCATATACAATTTGGTCACCAATTTTAATTTGTCCGCTTGTAGGTGTTTCTAAACCGGCAATCATACGTAGTGTTGTTGTTTTACCACAACCGGATGGTCCTAAGATTGTAATAAATGAATTGTTTTCGATATGTAAGTTGAGGTTATCTACAGCATAGAATTTACCCCAACGTTTTGTGATATTTGTTAGTTTGATTTCAGGCATATTTTTTCCTCCTAATTACCAATTCCTTCATCAAGGCTTGCACCAGTTAGCTTATTTACAATCAAGTTTGAAAGCATGATTGTTACAATTAAGATCAGGTTGATTGCACTTGAGAAAGCATATAGTCCCATTTCATCAAAGTAATCTAATGTAGTTGATAAGATAAATCCTTGCGTACATAGTAATAAGAATAGTGATAACTCACGTAAGCAAGTCATGAATGGTAACATGAATCCACTGATGATCGAAGATTTTTGAATTGGGATGATAATGCGTGTCATTCGTTTGATCCAAGGAATATCTTGGATGATTGCAGCTTCTTCGATTTCTCCAGATAATTGCAACATAGAGTTTAATGCGTTACGACTTGCAAATGGAATGTATTTAATCACACCGACAATAACAAGTAACGTATACGTATTAAATAAATTGATATGTTTATTTGAGAATAGAATGAAGAAGGCTGCGCTAACTGCGATACTCGGCATTAGGTATGGAAGGAATGCCATACTATTTACGTAATTAGCCCATTTTGAGCGGCGTTTCTTTGAAACAGCATAACCAATTAAAGTACCGATAATACCTGCAATGAGTGCACAGGCGATTGAGACAAGGATAGTTCCTTTATATGCATCCCAAATCGTACTATTGAATAAAATACCGCGTTGTCCATACATACCATTTTCAGTGATGTTTTCATTTGTAATCCACCATTTTGTTGTTAGATTAGCGAAGTTGCCTGTATATAGGAAGGAGTAATCACCTGGATTAGGTAGGAAGGTTTCAAAAGCAAACGAGATAATTGGGAAGATACTTGTAAAGAATGTAATGATAACAAAGATAAATGCAACTAAATGTTTACCAATCTTACCTAGGTTGATCTTTGATATTTGTCCAGATTTACCAGTAACAGTTGTATAGTTCTTTCTACTCTTTAGTGATGCTTGGTTGAGTGCGAGAATTGCCATACCAAAGATCATCATTAGAACTGCCAGAATAGATGCTTCACCAGTATATTTACTGTTGAGTGAAATATACTTGGTAGAAAGGGTAGTTAAATTTAAATAATGTGGAACTGGGTAGGATCCCATTGCGCTACCAAATACGAGTAAGATTGTCGAAAGGATAGCTGGTTTAATCATTGGAATTGTAATACGTGTCAATATTTTATGACGAGGTGTGTTTAGAATTGTTGCGGCTTCTTCTAGGTTTGCATCCATGTTCTTGAAGATACCACCAATCAAGATATATGCAAATGGTGCATAGTGTAATCCTAATACCATTGCACAAGGGAATAATCCTACACACCACCATAGTGGCATGTTGATGCCAAATAGTGAGGCAAGCAATCCGTTAGATGTACCAGTAATCGCATTGGAATTAAATAAATGCTGCCATACAACCGCTAATGTCCATTGCGGCATAATATATGGGAAGATAAATATAGAACTGAGGTACTTTCTGCACTTCATATTTGTTCTTGTCACAAGGAAAGCAAATACACCACCGAATAGGATTGAAATCATGCATGTAAGGATGGCAAGTGCTAAAGTATTACCCATCGGTGTCCAAAGATTTGTCTTCGCTAAATTACTTGTGAATAAATCAATGTAATTGATGAGGGTTAATCCTGATGTTTGCCCAGTTAAATGTTGGTCAATTGTTCCTGGGTGAATCTCAAATGTATCACGAATGATTGCCACAATAGGTGATACTGTTGCAATCGTACATAAGATACCAAAGATGAGTAGAATCACATTAAATGGTTGCGTGAAATAGGTTTTAATCTTATTAAAGAAAATCGCATTGCGTTTTTTCGAAATTGTTGTATCCAAGTTGTGTCTCCTTTCAAAAAAATGGAAGGCACCCAACTACCACGTAGGGTGCCTCATGATAACTGTGTGTTTATTTAGAAGTATTACCGTTAAATTTGTCTAGTGTTTCAATCCAAGAACCAACAGTGAATGCTACTGAAGCACAGTATTCAGGATCTTCTAATACGAGATGGCCTTTTGTTGTCCACCAATCATATCCACGGTCATCCTTAGATGGGAACTTATCTACACCATCAACATATCCACCTTGTGCATGATTGAATGTCTTTTCTGTTGCTGTCATAACATCTGGATTTGAGGAGTAACCACCCATATCTTTGCCCCAAGCACTGAAGCCTTTTTCTGTACATGTCATGTATGCGATAAATGCAGCAGCTGTCCATGGAAGTGGGCTATTCTTTGTTAAGAATAGATAATGGCAATATCCAAATCCACCGATTCCTTCGTAACCATCTTCATATGCAGCAACTTTGATGTTATTTACAGAAGTTTCTGAAGATTCTTCGATAGAACGTAATTTGGAATATACCAATAATCCACATTGGTCAGTTGCGGATGCAGATGTTAGCGTTGTACAAATTGGTCCATCATCTGTTTGTGCATTGTATCTATTTACCCAAAGCTTGATCCAAGCTAAAGCATATTTACCATTTTCACCTAAGTTAAAGCTTTCAGCATCTTTCGCAACTTCATCAATTGTTGGTTGGAATTCCGCTTTTGCGTCAGCTGGTAGCTTATCGAAGGCATCCTTTAATTCAGTTGCATACTTATCTTCTGTCAACATATACAAGAAATTCTTGCCGACGATTTCTGAGTCGATATCCATGAATAGTGGATGTGTATCCTTACGTACGAAATCCCAGCAGTTTGTGAATTTCTTGGAGCCTGTTGAATTGTACATAAATACTTTATTTAGTGTTTGTAATGGTAGGAAGCCTTTGTAGTCACTAGCTTTTACGCCATTTGCATCTGCCCATTCCTTAGGAATGAATGTTTTTAGGATACCGGTTTGATTCATCTTTGATTCAATCTGGTTACCATCCTGAATCAAAGTCATTGCGAATGTTCCTTGATCCTTAAGGGAGTCAGCTTGTAATTGCTCGAAAATCTTATTGTTCTTTGGCTGTTGCCATTCGAAATCTAATTTGTAGCTAGGATCGATTGTCTGTAAGTATTCGATGAATAATGGCAGTGCAGACTTACCGCGGCTAGAGTTACCTAAGCCGAAGAATGTCTTACCATTAGATTCTTCGATTGCTTTCTTTCCAAGCTCTTCGAGTGACATTGTCTGTGCTTCTGCGATAATTTTGTCTATTTCAGACTGATTGGCTGTATCGTTTGTGGAAGTGTTATTAGTTCCTTTTCCACCGCATCCAACCAATGATGCGGCCAGTACTACAGAGAGTACTGATGATAAAAAACGCTTACTCATTATTTTTCCCTCCTGATTAATGAATCTAGTCATATTATAAAAGAGAATGTAAGCGCTTTAAATTAAAGAAAAATGATATTTTTTTTAAATTTCTGATATTAGAGATTTTGATTTTGATATTCGCTAGGTGTTAGTCCATAGCGTTTTTTGAAAAGGGAAGAGAAGTAAGCAACAGATGTATAACCAGTTTGTTCAGCAGCTTCACTGATTCTACAGTTATGTTTACAAAGTAGTTTCTTAGCATTCTCTAATCGTATACTCGTAATATATCCAGCAAGGGTATAGTTAGTTTCCTTATGAAATAGTCGTGAGATGTGTCCTTCGCTAATTTCTAAATAAGATGCTATCTCATAGATGGATAAATTAGGGTTTGCATAATTTTGTTCGATGTATTCAATTGCTTTTTTGACATAACGGTTCGTATCATTAACCGCTTGTGGATTTTTTTCCTTAGTAAGTTTTGGGATAATCTTTTGTACGCTTGTTTCAATGGTGCCATCTTCAAATGGTTTTAAAATGTAGTCTGCAGCATATAGGCGTAATGCATCACGCGCATAATCGAACTCACTATATGCTGTTAGGAAGATGATTTGAACATCACTACCTTGATTACGTAATTGCTGTAACATTTCTATACCATTGCAAAGTGGCATGTTAATGTCTGAGATGATTAAGTCAGGTAATGTTTCTTGATATTTTTCGAGTGCTTGAAGACCATCTTTGGCAACTGCGCAAACTGTAAAATCAAGTGAATTCCAATTGATATCATGAACCATTCCTTCTCTAGCAAATAGTTCATCATCAACAATCATTACTTTGTACATGGCTCCTCCTTATATGGCAGTGTTATCTGTATTAAAGTTCCACCTTCTTCTAGACGCTGTGCGTGAAGACCTGAATTTACACCAAAGTGTAAACGTAATATAGAATCAACATTATACATACCGATATGACCATCAATTTGATTCCATTGATGCGTGTTAATTAGATGCATCATTTCGTCATTAATACCGATGCCATTATCTTTTACAGATAAGATGATTGCGTCATTTTGTTTGCATGCATATACTTGGATGACGCCAGTCTCTTTCATACGTAAACCATGAATAATTGCATTCTCTACTAAGGGTTGAATAATCAGCTTAGGAATCTTATAGGATAATAGCTCCTTTGGACAATCGAATAGGAATTGATATTTTCCTTGGAAGCGAATATTTTGAATTTCTCCATAATCGGAACAAATCTGAAACTCTTCTTCGATTGTTATGAACTGTTCTTTCACGATAGAAGTTCTTAATATGCGTGCAAGTTTTTGTGAAAGCTGAGAAATTGGTTCAACTTTAGCACCTTTTGCCATCCACTTGATTGTATCTAATGTGTTATATAGAAAGTGGGGGTTAAGCTGTGCTTGCATCATCGCGATTTGGATATCGGCTAATTGTCTTTGTGTTTCTATCTTTTGTTCTAAGAAGTTAGAAAGCTCTTCTGTCATAATATTGAAATTTTGAGATAATACTCCGAATTCATCATTGCGTACTACAGGAATTGATGTATCTAGCTTTCCTTCTTGTACTTGCTTCATTGCTTGATTCATCTGGTTGATTGGCTGTGTAAAAGAGGTTGTAGTTTTTTGCGCAACGACAATACATACGATAAAACTAAGAGCAGCGAGTAAGCCAACCATCAGATACATCCGATGCATCGTAGATGTACTAAGTACTTTAGGGTGAATAATAATTTGTTTAAAACCTGTATTACCTATATTTTGAATTGTGATGTAATAATCATTAAAGTAATCATCATACTTTGAACCCGATATCCATGCATGATGCAACTTATTAAGAACTCCAGACGTCCCTAAGTTGGTGTTTATATAAACTGGTTCATTCTCTTTACTGATAATTCCAAATCCTTCATCGTTAGAGAGTTGATTACTAAATAGATATGTGAAATCTTGATTGTCGATAGAAGCGACAATATAACCAATTGTTCTATTATTATGTTTTATTTTTGTTGCGATATTTAAAACGATTTGATTGTCTTCGCTATCTACTTGCTTAATGATGTCTTTAGATGGATTGTCTAATGCATGTAAGATTCCCCAGTAAGTAGGTCGACTTACAAGCTCGCATGTTGCATACATACAATTACCGTTCTGATCGTAAATTGAGAATGTTGCGTAATTTCGATAAGGGTTGGTTAACTGATAAAGCGTATTATATATGGATTCACTATCTGATGAACTTAGAAATTCTTGGTGTGATGATAATGTAGAAAGAGTTTTATCAATTCCATCTAAAAATGATTGAAAGCTTGTACTAATTTCTTTTGTCTCTTTTTTTACAGTAGTTTCATATGTATTGAATGTCATCGCTTGAAACAAGAAAATCAAACAAAAACCACATAGTACAATTGGTACAACTGAAATTGCAATGAAACGATTAAGTAGTCGAATACGAACAGACTGACTTTTCTCTATTTGTTTATTTTCGTAGAAATGTCCCATAATTGTAGTATTTCCTCCTGCCTAAAATTTGACCATGGCACGAGATTTTGGTAATCTGCGAGATCAGTTAGTGCCGTAAGTTGATTGATATCTTGTCTTACGCTACGTCGGTACATTGTGGATGATAGGAATTGTTGTGCATCTTTACTGATTGTAAAATCAATAAATTTCTGTGCGTTATCTTTATTCTTTGCATTTTTTACAAGAAAACTACCATCGGATATAACGAAGAGGTAATCAGGATAAACCATTGTAATGTTTGAATCTGTTAACATTGCCTTTTTTGCGGTTTCTTCTAAGGTAATTCCAATCAATCGTGTTCCTGTACTTACTTCACGGATGACTTCTCCACTTCCACTGGCAACATGACCATCTAACTGTTGATAAAATTTATCAATGTATGTAGGGTCATTCAATGTCATGAACGCATTTAAGATAGAGATGCTCGTACCTGAAGTGTGTGGATCAGCAAATGATATTTTCCCTTTCCAAGATTCATCACAAAAATCAGACCATTTTTGTGGAGCTCGTTGGTTATTGACTAACTTATTATTGTAGATAAAGACAAGCGGTAGCTGGGAGAAGAGGGTATAGTTATCATGTTGTTCTAAATATCGAAAATCAAGAGATGAGCTTTCACTAGCCACATAAGGTTCAATATAGTCCTGATAGTATGTATAGTTTTGAACATCGCCACCAAACATGACATCTGCATCTTCTCCATTTTTTATTTTTTCGAGCATTTCTGTAGTGCCACCAGCTTGTACTTCAACACTGATACCTGTTCGTAATTCAAATTCCTTGATAATTGGTGCGTATACTTCGGGCTTATGACTTGTAAAAACAATAAGTCTATTTTCTGGTGGAATCGGATTTGCGTCATGTTTTGTAAAATGCGTGCAACCGGACAATAGAGAAAGTGATAGAATGCATGCAAGTATTTTTGAATTAATCATTAGCATGTCGATTCATATACTCCGCTTGGTTTAGTGGACCCTCGACTAGTGAGAAGTTTCCATCTTCATCCTTAAAAACAGCAATTCCACCATTTCCAATTAAGCATTCACGATGAAGAAGCTCATCAGGAATATTCTCTTTCATAAGACTAAATAATAGATGTCTAAAGTATGCTCCATGAGAAACAAGAAGAACTTTATCTTGATCGTGACTCAGTTTGCGTAACTCACTAAAAGTATTTTGAATACGCTGTTGAATCATTGTTGGATTTTCACCACCTAAATCATCAAAAAGATCATTTGAAAAACGATATTGATATTCTGGGTCACTTTCATTTTTAATATTTCCATCCCATGATCCATAACTAAATTCACGTAATGAGTCAAAGATTTTTGCATGCATGTGATGAGGCTCTAGGATTAGTTTCGCAGTTTGAATTGTTCTTGGTAAAGGGGATGTATATGCAGAATTAAAAGTCTGGTTTCTTAACGCTTCCGTTGTTTGCAAAATCTGTTCAATCCCTTTGCAAGTAAGCGGTGAATCCGTAATTCCTTGCAAACGGTTTTCCAAATTAAATATGGTCTCTCCGTGACGAACATAATAGTAGTAAATTGTCTTCATAATGAACTCCTAATTTTAAGTTCATTATAGACTCAATTTATTAAAATGTTAAACTACAAAAGCTGTATAGCATGGGATGAATTACTGTGCTTAGAATTGTTTTTTTTACTAAATAATGGTAAATTCAAATTAGTGGATAGAGGAGAGAAGAATCATGAGTAAGTATCAGTTTTTAGATAAGAGAGTGCCTATTGCTGACGACAATATTTCTATTGTCCAAGATTTGTCAAAATGTAAGAATTGTACATTGTGCAGACGTGCTTGTTCAATCGATGCCGGTGTATTCGACTACTATGACTTGACTACAAACGGAGATGTCCCAATCTGTACAAACTGTGGTCAGTGTGTAGTATCATGCCCATTTGATAGTTTAAATGAACGTTCAGAATTAGATGGTGTTAGAGCAGCAATTGAGGATCCTGAAAAGATTGTTGTATTCCAAACAGCACCTGCAGTACGTGTTGGCCTTGGTGAAGAATTCGGTATGCCTGCCGGAACATTCGTACAAGGTAAGATGATCACAGCTTTACGTAAGCTTGGTGGTGACTACGTACTTGATACAAACTTTGGAGCTGATATGACCATTATGGAAGAGGCTTCTGAGTTAATTGAAAGAGTAATCAATGGTAATGGACAATTACCTCAATATACAAGCTGCTGCCCAGCTTGGGTTAAGTTTGCGGAAACATTCTACCCAGAATTAATTCCACATCTTTCAACTGCGAAGAGTCCAATCGCTATGCAAGCCGCAACAGAGAAGACATACTTTGCAAAGAAGAACAATATTGATCCTAAAAAGATTGTTTCTGTATGTGTAACACCATGTACAGCTAAGAAGGCAGAAATTCGTCGCCCAGAAATGAATTCATCTGCTGAATATTGGGATGAAGAAGCTATGCGTGATTCAGACTACTGTATTACAGTACGTGAACTTGCACGTTGGATTCGTGAAGCAGAATTAGATTTCGCTAATCTTGAAGATGGTAAGTTTGATCCATTCATGGGTGAAGCCTCTGGTGGTGGAATTATCTTCGCCAATACTGGTGGTGTAATGGAATCCGCAATGCGTTCTGCGTATAAGTTTGTGACGAAGGATAATGTACCTGCTAACTTAATTCGTTTTGATGCGATTCGTGGTTTTGAAAATAGCCGTGAAGCAGATGTTCAAATCGGTGATAAGGTATTACACGTTGCCGCAATTCACGGTACAGGTAACTTCCGTAAGTTCTATGAACATATGAAGGAAACAGGAACACATTACGACTTCATCGAAGTAATGGCATGTCCTGGTGGATGTATTGGTGGAGGAGGAATGCCACGTCATAAGCTACCTCAAGTGAAGGCTGCTAAGGAATCTCGTATTGCGTCCTTGTACGAAAGAGATAACCTCAAGCCAATCAAGGCTCCACAGGATAACCCTGAAATCCAAGTATTATATAACGAGTTCTATGATGCTCCACTTAGTGAAAAGGCTCATCATATGTTACATACAGAAGGATTTATCGATCGCTCAGCTGACTTAGGACCTAACGGTGCTTGCACACCTGAAACATGTCCAACTTCCGTTGCGAACTTGAAAAAAGCACAACAATAAGTGATAAAATAAAGATGGAATTTCAAATGAAGTTTCATCTTTTAAATTTACCCATGCATGATAGGAGGCTATGATGGATAAGATTAGAAAAATACGAATCGTTACAGTCTGTACAACAGTATTTTCATGTATTATGTTAGGCCTTGGTGCTGTTATAGGTAGTATTTCAGCTTATATCTTTATTCAAATGAATCAAGTTCCATCCTTTGATACGATAGGAATGGATTCAACCGGGAAGTTAACCATGTCACCATTTATGAATATGGCTAGTACACCAATGTTTTATTTAGTTTGTGTTTCAATGATTGGTGTAGGAATTGGAATTGTTATCATCAACATTATCCCTTGTATCACTGGAATTCAAACCTATAATATGATCAAGTGTGATGGTATATCTGAACATGAATGCATGGAACTATCACGTAGAGATGGATTCTTCAAATTTATGGCTGCGATTGTTCCGATTATTATATTGGTCGCACTATATTTCATATTGCGTATTTGGTATTCTTATTTCTTTATTGCGTATTGTATACTCGTAATACCAATGTTACTAGCCTTATACCAGATCTACTTATGTAGAGAATAAACTTGATGGAGTGTTACATTCTTTCTAACAAGAGGAGATTGTAACACTTTTTTAATATCTAAAAACTCTGTAAAATAGAAGTATGAAAACAATTCATTATCAAAATAGAAACTATACGATATTAGGTAATTTAAAATCTAGTACATTTTTAATGTATTTGGTTGATGAATCAAATCCTGAGGATTATGAGCAGATATATCAAAAGATTTCTAATGAATATCAATTGTGTATGATTTCAGTATCTATTCATGATTGGCAAGGGGAGTTGTCTCCATGGCCAGCCCCACCAATTTTTGGCAAACATGATTTTGCGGGAAATGCAGCTAAGTTTTTAGCTGAATTAGAAGATTTTTGGAAATGGTTTAAAGATGAACATAATATAGAGTCTAACCAAGTGTATCTATGTGGATATTCTTTAGCAGGTTTATTTACATTATGGGCATCTACACATACAAATATATTTCAAAAGATTGCGGCAGTATCTCCATCTGTTTGGTTTTTGAACTTTGTACAATATATGCAACAAAATCCAATTCAAACAAGAGAAGTATATATGAGTTTAGGTGATAAAGAAGCCAATGCAAAAAATAAAGTTATGGCTACGGTCAAAGACTGTTTTGAAGCGGTTATACAAATCTTACAAAAACAAAACATTCCACTAACATACGAATATAATCCTGGTAATCACTTTCAAGATGTTGAACTTCGAATGAAGAAAGGAATTCAAAAACTATTGCTTTAAAGAATAGGGGAGAAATCATGACAGAGTTTTTATATTTAGGTGACTTGAGTTGTCGTATCACTTCAAGTCAAAATACGGTTTTATATATTAATCCTGATAAGGGAAAAGATTATAGTCGTAAAGCAGATATTATCTTACAGACAACTGAAATAAATAAATCACTCGTACAACTGCATATCACTACTGACCAAACAAAAATACTCAATCAAGATTTACTTGCGGTAGGTAATAAACTGAATCATCAGGATATACAGATTGAAAGAATTGGTGATGATGCATATCGTATCTCTGTAGATGACAAAAAGATACTTGTTTGTGGTAAACAAGATATCATTGTAGATGGTAAAGATGATTATGCATTTGTGCCTATTTTGCATACGCAGATTTCTGAAGAGAAAATGGCTGATTTGGCAAAACAAATCATTCCAGTACATACATCAGAAGTTGCGCTATTTGATTATCGCGTTGCGATTGCACTGTCAGTTGAAAATAAGTTGATTATAGAACCAGCAATGAAGATTCATCTAGAAGAAGAGAATCATCGAAATTTAAAGGAATTAGAGAATCAATTATATCCATTGTTATTGGATGCAGCGGAGAAATTTCATATGACGATGATTTGTATGAACGATGGCTACGCAATGGCACAAATGTTGGTTACGAAGAAGGATATCAATCCTCTTGGTCTTGTGTATGGTGGTATCAGTTATAACTTTGCGGATATTGTTGCAGGCTGTACCTTCTATTCGGCAGGTGGATATGGTCCAACTGTTTCAGCAAACTATGATTATCTGCGCTCAACAGCAGATACTGAAAGCTTGGTTGCGATTGCAAAAGATATCAAGCGAGGAAAACATATTCATTTCATTGAAGTAGAAATTTATAACGATAAGGCAAAACTAGTTGCAAAGGGTGGATTTACCTATTTCGTACAAAAATAAAAAATAAAAAACACAAAATTTGGGATTGAATTTTTGTCTGCAAGCGCTTAAAATATGGTTTCAAACCTACGATGCCGGATAAAAGAAAATACGATACCGGTTCAATAAATACAAAAATTGTCCCGGTAAGATACTGGGACTTTTTTATGGGGTAAAAAGAAAAATCCGAAGAATCGGATTATTCAAAATGATCAGGAAATTTTTCTTTAATTTTCTCAAATGTTTCATCACTGAGATCGTGTTCTATCTTGTGCGCATCTCTTGCGGCAGTTTCTTCATCAACACCAATACTGATGAAGAATTGAGTTAATACACGATTTCTTTCCCAAATACGCTCAGCGATTTTCTTTCCAGGAGCGAGTAATTTGAGAGAACCGTCCTTGTCCATGGAGATATATCCATTCTCGCGCAACTTCTTCATTGCAACACTTACGCTCGCTTTGGAGAAACCAGTTTCTTCAGCAACGTCAATGGAATGTACTATTCCTTTACGCTCATGAATAACTAGTATTGCTTCTAAATAGTCTTCAGCGGATTCATAAATAGGCATAGCCATGTGCATGGTCCCCCTTTCGATAAGTATATTCTAAATGGAATTGTTATAAAATAAAAGGGCAATGCATTATTTGCACAAATAACATGGAGGTAATCAATGAAAAAAGTAATATTTTATGGAATATCAGTATCTGCAGCACAAGTTTATGCAGATATATTAGAACAGATGGGCATCGAAATGTTGATTATTGGAGATGATGTTCTTAATAAAAGATTCAAGCAGGTTCTAAATATGCAGGAATCTTCTTCAGAGATACATGAGAAATATGATTGTTCTTATCTTTTGATGGATGGATTATCAAAAGAAGAAATCATGATTATGAGTGAATCCTTTGAAGGCGCAGATATGCCATTTGGTGGCATCATGGTGAGCGCAACTCAAACAAATCGTGAGTGGACTTTAGAGATGATTTTTGAGGAAGCAAAACAAGAAGCGAAAATCATGGAAAAGATGTACAAGTTACAGATGATGATTGAATCAACCAATGGTATGGATTTGAATCAGTTAGAACCAAACCATGCGGCTATTCTTAAGAGAGCACTAATGGATTCTTATTTGATGTTAATGAGAGAAGAGTACACTTATGAGCAGATTTCTGCACAAGCACGTATTTTAGAGGAAGCGTTAAAAGGGACAGAACATCTCAAACGAAAGGAGAGTAATCATGGGTAGTATTTGTGTCATTGGTGGTGCGAACATTGATATCGTTGGTTCAAGTATCGATCCATTACAAAATTATGATTCTAATCCTGGTGAAATTTCCATCGCCTATGGAGGAGTAGGAAGAAATATTGCCCAAATTTGTGCACTACTTGGTGAGAATATCAAGTTTGTGACTTGTTTCTCAGGGGATAGCTATGGTCAAGCAATGAAAGAAGACTGTAAAAGACTTGGGATGGATGTGTCCATGTCATCGACAGTAGAAGATTTACCAAGTTCAATGTATATTGCGTTATTAGATAATAACCGTGATATGAAACTTGGTATGAGTGATATGAGAATTTTACGTCGTATGGATTCAGAAATGTTACAACCAATCTTAGAAACATTGCATGAAGATGATATCATTATCATAGATTCCAACTTAGATATGGAAAGCATTGAATATATCGCGACACATGCGAAAGCTAGGATTGCGGCAGACCCAGTCAGCGCACATAAAGCAGCCCGATTAAAGTCTGTTTTAAGTCACCTAGATATCTTTAAGCCAAATCAGTTTGAAGCTTCTGAGTTAACAGGAATTTGGATTAAAGATGAAGAAACAGCAAGAGAGAGTTTGGATTGGTTCATCGAGCATGGTGTAAAAGAAGTCATTATTTCAATGGCGGATCGAGGTATCTTGCTAGGAACACCAGAACATAAGACTTGGTTTACACATCGTCAAATTAATATGGAGAATGCGACTGGTGGAGGAGATTCCTTATTAGGAGCATATGTCGCAAGTCGTCTTGCAGGCAAAGATTCAGTAGAATCAATGAGATTTGGTATTAGTGCGGCTGTTATCAGCATTGAACAAGATGCAGTAAGAAGACGCAATTTAAATACAGAAGAAGTAAATGCAAAAATTTCAGATATGAAGATAGAGGAGAAAACATTATGAAAGTAAGAACAAATGAAGAAGTAGCAAAGGCACTAGCAGAACACAAGCCAGTTATCGCATTAGAATCCACAATTATTTCACATGGTATGCCATATCCGCAGAACGTTGAAACAGCGTTAAAGGTTGAAGCAATTATTCGTGAACATGGTGGTGTACCTGCAACAGTAGGTATCATCGATGGTGAACCAGTTGTTGGTATGACACCAGAAGAAATCGAAGAATTCGGTAAGCGTGGCTTAAGCATTCCTAAGGTTTCTCGTAGAGATATTCCAGTTATCTTAGCAAATAAGAGCTGGGGTGCTTCCACAGTTGCGACAACAATGATTTTAGCAGCAAAGGCTGGCGTTGAGTTCTTTGTGACTGGTGGCATTGGTGGTGTTCACCGTGGTGCAGAAACTACATTTGATATCTCCGCTGACTTAGAAGAATTAGGGAATACAAACGTTACAGTTATCTGTGCAGGTGCTAAGGCTATCTTAGACTTGCCAAAGACATTAGAAATTCTTGAAACAAAGGGTGTTCCGGTATTAGGTTTCCAAACAGATGAACTTCCTGCATTCTATACACGTAAATCAGGATTGAAGGTTGATCATAAGGTTGAAAGTTATGCTGAAGCAGCAGACATCATCCGTGCTAAGAGAGAATTTGGTTTAGATGGTGGTGTATTATTAACAAATCCAATCCCTGAAGAATATTCAATGGATGCAGATGCAATCAATGCAGTTATTGATACGGCTGTTAAAGAAATGGATGAATTAGGAATCAAAGGAAAAGAATGCACACCATTCTTACTTGCTAAGATTGCAGAAATCACAGGTGGTAAGTCTCTCGAATCTAATATTCAATTAGTATTCAATAACGCAGTTGTTGGTACAGAAGTAGCGAAGGAATACTTTAAGTAAGCTTATGACAGAGATGAAACAGACAGTTTCTGATCCAGTAACCAAAGAAAGTTTTATTAAAGCACTCAGAAGCCTTGGCATTACTGGAAATCAGATTTTGGAAGTACATACACAGATGTCTAGTTTCGGATATGTAATTGGTGGAGCTCGAACAATCGTAGATGGTTTAATGGAATTGTGCGAAAACGGTGGAACGATTCTTATGCCAGCACAAACAGTTGATAACAGTGAGCCAAGTGATTGGGAATATCCAGCGGTTGCACCGACACTCTACAAAGAAATTCGTGAAGCAATCCCAGCTCACGATACAAAGACAAGTGATGTACATTACATGGGATCAGTTGTTGAAAACTTTAGACTTCGAGATGGTGTGATTACTTCCTCACATCCAACATTCTCTTACTCTGCATGGGGTAGATATGCTAGATTGTTATGCAATCACCAATCAACACATTTCCCACTAGCAGATGAATCTCCAACTGCAAGACTTTATGAATTAAAAGGCTATGTACTTTTGATTGGCTGCGATTTTGATTCTGCAACATGCATGCATCTAGCTGAGTACCGCTCTGATTGTCGACCAATTGGCATTCAGGGTGCAAAAGTAAAGACAGCAGAAGGTGATGTATGGAGAAAATATCTCGATTTACAGTTGGATAGTAATATTTTCCTAAAAGTTGGACAGATGATGCGAAAGAAAAACATGGTTAGAGAAACCATGTTAGGTGGTTGCAAGATTATGCTCTTCTCAGCTGCAAGTGCAATTGACGAAGCAATGCGTTATTTTGATAAAACCATGGTATACGATTTATATCGTTAAATCCAATGATGCTGTAGGTATGCTTGTGCAATGTCATAAGCTGCCTGCAGCATTTCATTTTCTTCCTTTTCGCTAAAACGATTAGTTGTAGGAGCATCAATATCAATTTCACCAACACACTCACCATTCACAATAATAGGAACACAGAGTTCACTGCGACTAGCACAGTCACATGCGATGTGTTCAGGGAAGGCCAATACATCGTCAATGCGTTGCACACTTTTGTCACGATAACATTTGCCACAAACTCCCTTATCAAAAGGGATTCGAGTGCAGGCGGGTTTTCCTTGGAAAGGTCCAAGAACCAATTGATCATCTTTAACAAAGTAAAATCCAACCCAGTTAATATTTTCGTAAGTTAGTTGAATGCATGCACTTACATTGGAAAGAGCCGCAATCTGATCGCTTTCTTCTAGAAAAGCACATATTTGTTCATTTAGTAATGTTTTCATAAAAAAATCATAGCACAGGGTTGATTAAAATGAACATGGACTTATAATGAAACAAGAGGAGGGCTATATCTATGGATGATATATCTGGTGAGTGTCACACGGATGTAAAAAAGAATAAATGATATAGCCATTAAGGTCCTTTTTTATGATGGCTGTATTAGTCAATCATGAGGGAGGATTTTTTATTATGGACAAGAAATTAGTTTTAGAATGGATTCAAAACAACAATTTAAAAGAATTACACGAATATTTAAAGAAGCAGAACGTCGTTGATATTGCGGAGTTTCTCCACGAGTTGGATGATAGTACACTAGCAATCTTCTTTAGAATTTTGGAAAAAGAAGAAGCAGCAAATGTTTTCTCTTATTTAGATAACGAAGAACGTAATCGTCTAATCAAAACATTTAACAATACCGAGATTGTAAACGTGATTAATGAACTATATTCAGATGACGCAATTGATTTCCTATCTGATATGCCAGCAAATCTAGTTACACAGCTATTAGATAAAGTTGATGATGATGTTCGCAAAGATATCAATCACTTATTGAAGTATAAGGATGATACTGCAGGAAGTATCATGACGGTTGAATTCATTGAGTTTACAAAAGAGATGACAGTTGCGGATGCACTAGCTAAAATCAAGCGCGTTGGTATCGATAGTGAGACGGTGTATACCTGCTATGTAGTAGAAAGCCGTAAACTAATTGGTATCGTCAGTGCGAGGAGCTTAATGTTAAGTGACTCTGATGTGCTTATCCAGGACATCATGAAAACAGAATTCATCTATGCATATACAGGGGAAGATAAAGAAGACATCGCTAAAAAGATGAAGAAGTATGACTTGATTGCCTTACCGGTATTGGATGTTGAAGACTGCATTGTTGGTATTGTAACATTTGACGATGCGATTGATGTCTTAACAGAAGAGACAACAGAAGACATGCAGAAGATGGCTGCGATTGTGGCAAATGATAAGCCATACCTAACAACATCTGTGTGGGAACATGCACGTAGTAGAATTGTTTGGCTATTAATCTTGATGTTTTCAGCAACACTAACAGGTAGTATCATTTCTAACTATGAACACGCCTTTGAAGTGATGCCGGTACTGGTATCCTTTATTCCTATGCTAATGGACACGGGTGGAAACTGTGGTTCTCAGAGTTCAACTTTGATTATCCGTGGTCTAGCAATTGATGAAATTAAGTTCAGTGATTTTTTCAAGGTAGTCTTCAAGGAATTTAGAATCTCTATTGTTGTGGGCATAATGCTAGGTATCGCAAATGGTATTAGAATTGTGCTGTTAAATCATGATGTATATCTAGCGTTTGTTGTTTCGGCTTCGATTGTTGTTACTGTTATGATTTCTAAGTTTGTTGGATGTACATTACCAATTATTGCAAAGAAGTTCAAGATGGATCCAGCAATTATGGCTGCACCACTCATTACTACAATTGTTGACACACTAGCAATTATGGTGTATTTCGCAATCGCATCACAAGTATTCAATATATAGGTATTACAAAGACCTTCGTTATGGAGGTCTTTTCTGTTGGAACTATATATGAAGAGACGGATGATAATCGATGAACTTGCTTGCGAAAAATGAAATCAGTTGTAGAATGAATAACAGACGACAGGAGATTTTCATGCATCCAACAGTAGGCTCATCAGTATACATACAAAGTTTTAAACATGATGGAAGTTTACATCGCACATGGTGTAAGGGTTTTGTTCTTGAAGCAGATGAGGATAGAATCGTTGCGGTTACAGATCATGCTTGGGTGATTGAGGCTGATAATCGTAAGTGGTTAACACGTGAGCCGGCTGTTTGTTTCTTCTATAGAAAGAAATGGTATAACGTTATCTCCATGATTCGTCATAGTGGTATCTACTATTATTGCAATTTGGCATCTCCAACCATTTATGATGGAGAAGCAATCAAGAATATTGATTATGATTTGGATGTTAAACTTTATCCAGATCGTACATATCAAGTTCTTGACGAAAATGAATATTTTGAACATGCGAAGAAAATGAATTATCCAGATGATGTAATGGATATCGTTGAAGCGCAATTAGAGAAGTTAATTGCTGAAATGGAACAAGAGAAAGAACCTTTTAATAAAGAGTGTATTGATAAATATTATCAGCTTTATTTAAAAATGAGTTCACATCAAAATACAGAGAAAGAATATGGCTGAAATTAGCTTAGCCAAACTTTCTTAAAATTTTTCTCAAAAAAGTTATAAAAGCGATTGACATGAGGTTGGATACTTGGTATATTAATACAGCACTCTTCGGAAGGAGAGATGCAGAGATCTTTGAAAACTGAACAGGAATAAGACACATAAACAACGTCAAGCAAAACTTATACGAAGCAAAAGACTTCGTAAAATAAAAGAGTCAATCAAATGAAGAGTTTGATCCTGGCTCAGGATGAACGCTGGCGGCGTGCCTAATACATGCAAGTCGAACGCTGGAAATCTAGCTTGCTAGATTGAAGGAGTGGCGAACGGGTGAGTAATACATAAGCAACCTACCCACGAAGACTGGGATAATCTCTGGAAACGGGGACTAATACCGGATAGGTAATCGGAAGGCATCTTCTGATTATTAAAGGTTAAAAACACTGGTGGATGGGCTTATGGCGCATTAGTTAGTTGGTGAGGTAACGGCCCACCAAGACGATGATGCGTAGCCGGCCTGAGAGGGTGAACGGCCACATTGGGACTGAGACACGGCCCAGACTCCTACGGGAGGCAGCAGTAGGGAATTTTCGGCAATGGGGGAAACCCTGACCGAGCAACGCCGCGTGAGTGATGACGGCCTTCGGGTTGTAAAGCTCTGTTGTAAGGGAAGAACGGTAGATAGAGAATATCTAAGTGACGGTACCTTACCAGAAAGCCACGGCTAACTACGTGCCAGCAGCCGCGGTAATACGTAGGTGGCGAGCGTTGTCCGGATTTATTGGGCGTAAAGGGAGTGTAGGCGGTCTTTTAAGTCTGATGTGAAAGCCCACGGCTCAACCGTGGAGGGTCATTGGAAACTGGGAGACTTGAGTGCAGAAGAGGAGAGCGGAATTCCATGTGTAGCGGTGAAATGCGTAGATATATGGAGGAACACCAGTGGCGAAGGCGGCTCTCTGGTCTGTAACTGACGCTGAGGCTCGAAAGCGTGGGGAGCAAACAG
>JABZMB010000066.1 GCA_015256455.1 Solobacterium sp.
TATCGTCATTCTTCTTAGATGATTCCTTGGATGAAGAAGTTTCAGTGCTAGTTTCGTGTTTTGCTGTATTGTTTGTTTTTGGTAGCATGAATAGCATAACTACTAATCCAATTGCTGCAAGTATACTTGTAATGATGAATAATTTCTTTTTGTTCATAAGTTTTCTCCCTTCGGGGCAATTTGCCCCAATATTTTAATAAGTTAATTTATATCCTTTGTATAATCCATCTGAACCCATAATTGGCTCACATGAATATGCTCCGTATCCAGATCCAGTCGCAATGCATGCTGAATATCCTGAATCAAGATTGTATCCATCACTAAACATAAAGTATTGCGTTCCGTGTGATGTACTTGTGCTTGGGGCAATTTGCTCCGAACCATTATTTCCTTGTTGTGATGTATTTCCCGATGGCACCTCAACATAGATAACATCAGGTGTAGGCGCTGGTTTATCGGATAGATGCAGGTTCAATGTAGCCTCCGCTTTGTTATGCTGACTATCTTCAACACTATACGTTACTACTTGAGTATCCTTGGTTGTGTCGATACTGCTACATTTAACATTTTTGGAAAGATCACCATCCACATTATCTGTTGCTGATTGGATGTATGCCTCACAAGAGAATGCATCTGTTCGATACATTGATACATTGGTTTCTCTTAACGTGATTACTGGAGCATCCTTATCTACAACTTTGACATCTAATGTTTTGGAGATATTTTTAATCCCGTTATCAATCGTATATTTAACTTTATACAAACCTAATTTACTTGTATCAACATCACTATCAATACTTAGTTTTACTTCATTTTCCTCTGAGTAATCTACGATATAATCACTTGGATTAAACATTGATTGATATTCTACTTCAACAGAACTATCTTTTAATTTGATTTCAAGTCTTTGCATGTAGCGTTTGATTTTATCTCCACCAATCACGCTAATCAACACCAATCCTACAACTGCAATTGCAGATACAATCAGAAGCAGTATCTTTTTTATTCTTTTCTGCTTGATCTCCTCATCTCGCATCTCAAGCTGTCCGCTTTCGTATATAAGCTTTTCTCGGATATGCTGCATTTCATCTGCAGGTATCGTTATAAAGGAATAAACACCTACATCAATATGATCCTTTAGTCCAAGTCTGATTTGTTCCATCTGCCATTCGTTATATTCTGGCTTTGCGTAAATTGAAACATCCAGTCCCTCTTCAAGTCCCATCTTGATCTGCTGCAGTTTATTACCTCTGAAGCCAAGCTGCCTATATTTGTCTATTTCTTCCAAACAATCACCATCTTTCCTTTCCTGGGGCAAATTGCCCCAAAGAATATATTGCTATCTTTTAAAGGTTATCTATAGTGATTAGGCTTGCTTTGGTTTACAGTTGCTCATAATAACCTTGACCAACTGATAAATAAATGCAGGAACACAGATGATACCTGCAGCAACAACCTTTGCAATGAATAATCCGATCCAGAATGCAGGTGAAGCAATCAACATGATTCTTGTTTTAGATAATAAGTAATTTATCAGTTTGTAACCAAATGGAATCATTGCAAAATAAACAAGACTCGCAAATTTCATCTCATTTTTACCTATCATCCATATAACTGTTGATAAGATGACTCCTTCAATCAATGTGATAAAGAATTCCTTGTTTGTGTCTACTAATGCATTTTGATACTGTTCTTGTCTGTTCATATGTTTTCCTCCCGACTTATTAAACATCTATTTCTGTACTTGTTTCCAAGTTGTTGAATAATGAACTCTCTGCTTTTGAAGAATATTTGCTCGTAAATTCTTCAATCGCTGTAAGTATAGTTTGAATGTGTTGTAACTCTTCATCAGAAACTTCCACATTCTCTGCAGTCTTACTAATTGCATTTTTAAGTGCATCCGGTTGCTGCAACAAATATCTATCGAAATCAATCATTGCATCTTCTTGACTTGCATAGACTTTTTCATAACCGTTTGGATCATATTTATGAAAGAATCCATCTATTGCTCCAATCAAGTTAGCCTTCTTACTCAAGTCTTCCTGTCGTTTCCGTTCCATTACAGAATTTGATTCCTTTAGCAGCTTTACAAAGGAGAAAGAACTACACTCTTCTCTATTGTCTCCGCTATATAAATAAACCTTTGTTTCTGGATAATATCTCCATTCCATAAAGCCCTTATCATAGACTGTAAGAAATCGCTTAGACAACTTCACCTTCATATTTCCATCTAACACTTCTTCAGGAATTTTCAAATACACTGCATCATCTGTATTCTTAAAGACTAGATCATCATCAATCAGTTGAATCTGGTACCGTGGCATCATCTTTTTGCCATTCATATAGTCTTCTATGCCATCAGCCACAACACCTACCATATTCGTTAACTTCTTTCGATTTAATTCAAAGTTTTTCTGAACCTCATCCAGCCCACGGATTACCTCTGCACCAGCACCAACGCCATATTCCTTCTTAAAAGCCTCTATGCTTTCCATAACATCTATTACATTGATACATAAGGTTTCTAATACAGCGACTGTATTCAAGCCATATAGTTGATGCTTCATCTTTTCTTGTTCATTCATCTTCCATCCCTTCTCTAACAAATTACCACTTGCTTTGTACCAAAAACCATCCAAGCCTTTCATTTGTTCCAATCATTGAAAAAAGGTACCTGGCTACTACTCCGGGTACCTTTCATGTGAATTTCCACATTACCATAATACCACGTTTCAAGTGCCACGAAATGCCATAATATTTTGGCACCATTACTATATTGACTTTTACTATTTTCTGTGATAAATGAACTCACCCATCTTATAATTTTCAAGTAATCTCTTTATCTTCTGGGGCAAATTGCCCCAAGATTTACTTTTGTTGTAACTGCTTTCCGTTTCTTCCCCAATTAGAATCTATTGCTTCGGATAATATTTTATAATCCTCTTCCGCAACATGTTTCTGTTGCATCAGTTCTTTTGTAATCTGCATGGATGCAAGCATGTCAACCACAATTGTGGATTCATTGTGGTTCTTTATCATCCACGCACACGCAACACATATACCTTGTATTAAATTCCAACCCTCACTCCTTCCTACCAATTCATCCAATGTTACATTTAATGCATCCGCTATTTTTATGAGTGTACTTATGCGTAGATCTGTATGCTTTCCTCTTTCAAATTCAGATAAGGTTGATTCAAGCACACCTGTTCTTTTATGTATTTCATAATTATTTATTCCTTTTTCTTTCTTTATCCGCTTGAAGCTTTCTATATTTTTCTTATTTATGTAATATTTAGGGTTTATACTAACTTTTTGATTTTTTCGTTCAGATAAAGGAAATTCCCTCTTCTCTGTTACTTGCTTTAAATCATTGATATCAATGATTGCTTTCTTCTGTTCATCATTCCAATTTTTCATATCGTTATACTCACCTCTGGGGGCGTTTCGCCCCCAAGCTTTTTATCTCACCATATACTGCTCTATCGGTTCATCATCACAGCCTTTAAAAATCGTAACTACATAATTGTTAGTATCTCTAATCTTATCTGCCCACTTCTTAGCTGCTTTCATATTACTGAACCAAGCAGTCTCAAAGGCTCTATTTTCTTTTGATAAAATCACCATCAATTCTTCATCCATCTATTGCTTTCCTTTCCTGGGGCAAATTGCCCCAAAAATCTTTTTAAAGGAATGCTGGATAGTATTCATCTATCTTTGCCCTTTCTCCAAGTGCTTCATATCGCTCCTGAAATATTTCTTGATATTGCCTCATATTTCCGTATTCATCATAATGATCCAGCTTCCACAAGAGTATTAGTATTTGCTCTGCTTCTTTCACTTTTCTAAAATAAGTTCTTCTTGATATATAACACTCTCTACATATGCATTCATGTTTTTGATTTAATAGCCATTTCCTGATGATTAGTTCTCTTTCTAGTTCATCCAGATAGTTTCCATTAATGCTTTTAGCCCAGTATTTTATAAAGTTATAAGTATCTTTATCTCTATCCATTCTTTGAATCACTGTATCTTCTTGCTGATGGTTGTTTTCATCAGATGCAGATAGTATCCACTTCGTAGCTGATTTATAGTGCATCCTTTCAAAATCATCCTCAACGTGAATTGTATAGTCATCATTTATAGAATAGACATTGCCAACCATCTTAGAGAAGTCCTGCCAGATACCAAACAAGTATTTCAGTCTTGCATATGAGCTTGTTTTTTTAATCATCACTTCATATCCAATCATTTATCCACCTCTATTTTCCATAGATTTTCTAATCAGTTCCATCTCTGCTTCATTTAGAATCTTTGCTTGGTATTTTAGTCGGAAATTTGGAATCATTTGTTCTAATTCCATCAAATTGTTAAGTGATGCAGTTTTCAAATAAAGATAAATCAGGTCTTTTAAGTGCAGTTGATCAGACTTCTTTAATTCAAGGTTATTCATTTCCAAAGTCTGCACCTGGTTCAATGAAGCGCCGGAAAGCACTTTAAGAGTTGCTATCATATGCCATATCTCTGGACTTGTTTCACTACTTGCCGTTTGTAAAACTGTTCCACAGATATCATCAATATTTTTTACCATATCTTCCAGTTCCATAGTTTTCCTCCGCTTCACTTTCTTTCCTTCGGGGCAAATTGCCCCAAAGTATCACTAAACCTTTATCACTTATCCTCTTAATATCTCCAAGGTATCAATCAGCCCATCAATCGCTATCCTTAGTTGCTGTTTGGTTAATTCGTCTTTCTCTCTAAAATCTGGTGATTTCTTTTGTAGAAATTTATCCAGGCTTTGAATCTTTTTGATACACTTTTGAAACTCATCTTCTTCCGGTTCTTTCTCTACGATATCTTCAGCAGATATTGATAAATCTCCATCCACATCTTTCTTATTTATCTCTGCCAGGACATCCTTTACCGTTCCATCGGAAATGCCCGTAATGGCTGTAATCCACTCTCTTTCACGTCCTTCCGGCTTATCTCCATTTGCACAGTGGATTGTATAGCAGCGGTGTGCTTCCAATATGACTTGTCTTCGTTCCTTTTTATCCATCGTTCTATACGCATTAGAACTTAGCAGCATTACCCTTTCCTGCAACTCATCCTCTGGATAATTCAAAATCACTGGTATCTCATGATCATCAAGTGCCTTCCCGTTATATTTGACAGTTTCTCCACTTTCAATGAGCTTTTTGATTGCCTGTAATCTACGATGTCCAGATGTAAGGACATATTGTCCATCACTACTTTTAAATGCATGTAGTGGTTCAATCAAACCCATCTCCTGGATGTTTTCAACTAGCAGGTCTATATCATCCATTTCATAGACATTCTTCTCATTAGCACAAAGCTCCTCAACGGAAACATAGATAATCTTTCCTAGTTTTGCTGCTTCAAGAGAAGCACTATTTAATAATCCGTTTTTAGATGTTAGTAGTCCCATTTTTATTTCTCCTCCTGCAGAACTTCTGCTACTAGGTCTCTATAGTCTTGTGCAACCTTTGAACGTGATTTCATATCATTTATCAACATTCTTCCTTTCATAGAAGAATCTTTAATCGGTGCAGCTTGATAACGGATATTGGTCTGATAAACCATGGATCCATATGCCGTCTTTAATTCTTCCAATGTTTCTGTATCAATCTTGTTTCGCTGGATTTTTGTAGGAAGGATTCTGATTTCAAAGTTTGCACCATCAATGTTTTCTAATATTTCCTGAGAATGCTGCAGAGTCAATTCAATTCCTTTCAAAGCACCCTTTTCAAGGTCGGCAGGAATAATTAATCTGTCGCATGCACACAATGCATTGGTAGTACAGAGATTGATAGAAGGATTATTGTCTATGATGATTTCGTCATAGCCTTGTAACTTCTTCAGCAACTTCTTTAGTTTTGTCTGTTGTATTCCAGATGATGTATTTACCAACATTTGCTTTTCTACCGTAAATAAGTAGATTGTTGCAGGAATAACATCCAAATTTTCAATATTCGTATGATAGATACATTCACTTATTTCACCTGTTCCAGCCAAAGCATCTACAATCGTCAAATCTCCATCCTCAAACTCTCTTTCTGGGAATAAGAGATAAGACACACTAGACTGCCCGTCCATATCCACTAATAATGTTTTCTTTCCATCCTTCGCAAATCCTGCAGCTAAATTGATGCTGGTAAGTGTTTTTCCAACACCACCTTTAACATTCCAAATTGATGTGATCATATTCATCTTCCTTTCTTAAATTCCATATCTGTATTTCATCCGGAATTCTTCAATTTCCTGATCAAAATCTTCAATTAGAGAATCCAGATTTTCTT
>JABZMB010000013.1 GCA_015256455.1 Solobacterium sp.
TAATAGCGTATGCAGAAAAAGTTGGTATAAAAATTGTGTATGAACCATTAACAATATATGAATCAAATGTAACAACTACGTCCAATCAACTACTGGAATTATGCAATCACTTTAATTCTCCTTATTTCTTTGCAATGAATGATATTGTTGTACCATATATACAAGGAGAAAATATTATTGCATTTAATAAAAAATTAGGAAGCAAATTAGTACATATGCATATTGTTGATAGTGATGGACAATCTGAAGATCATTATTGTCCGGGCTACGGGAATTTGCCATTAAAGAATTTTATGCAAGAACTAATGCGAAGTGGATATGATAAGACAGTAACAATTGAGTTGGTAACAAAATATCTGAATGAACCTAGTATTTACGCAAAACTAGCAATTGATAACTTAAAAGAAGGACTATAAATATGTGGATGAATGATTTATGGCACAAAGACAAAGTTATTATAGGAATGCTTCATCTAGACGCATTGCCTGGAGATCCAAGATATACTGCTAGTAATAGTCTAGATATAATTATTGAACATGCAAGAATGGACCTAAAATCACTAATTGATGGTGGTGTGAATTCAGTATTAATATCAAATGAGTTTAGTTTACCATATCAAAGAAAAATGGATTTTGTTACTGTTGCATGTATGGCAAGAATTATTGGAGAACTGAAGAAAAATCACACTTCTTATGAGGTGTGATTTTTTTATATCACGACACAGATCTAACTGGTAAAGTATTTTTTCTTCTTAAAAGCCAAATACTTAACTTGATTAAATGATAAAATATGAGAATATTGACATAATGTGAATCAAAATTGAT
The DNA here is from genome assembly GCA_015256455.1 of Solobacterium sp. GTDB lineage: Bacteria > Bacillota_I > Bacilli_A > Erysipelotrichales > Erysipelotrichaceae > Bulleidia. Next base: position 825 of record JABZMB010000013.1, read on the forward strand.
GTGTCAAAAATTATGGAGGAACAGTTAATGAAAAAACGTATTGCTTTATTAGTTTATCCTGATTTTAGTTTACAAGAAGTAACTAACTTGATGTATTTCTTTCGATGGGCTTTTGATACTTTTACTGATGTTATATATACAGACCTATCTCCTGTTAAGAGCGAAGAAGGAATTTTAGTACAGCCAGTAAGAACGTGTGATAAGTTTTGTAAAGAAGACTATGATTGTTTAATTCTTCCAGGGTGCAGTAATTTAACGCAACCTATACAGAATAAAAAAATACAGGAGTTTTTAGAATCATTCGCAAATGATACTACTTTTGTCATTGGTGCTATTTGTGCTGGTCCAGTATTCTTAGCAAAAGCAGGTTTATTGAAAAATAAAAAATATACTGCTTCATTATATGCTGAAATGATGAAATTGTTTAGTTTTGTTGAAGAAGAGAATTTTGTACCACAATCAGTAGTTGAAGATGAAAACATAATTACAGCTGTAGGTAGTGCGTTTAATGAGTTTGCAGTACATGTTGCTAGAAAACTTGGTTATGACTGCCCTGATAAAATATTAAGTGGTTATATGGATTCAAACGACTCTAATGATTATATTCATCATCTTACGGAAGAAGATTTATTAGAATTTAAAAAAAAATTCAAAGAATTTATTGATTAAAAGTATGATTGATTATCAGATTTATTATTTCTGTCTATCAAAATATAACTGTTAGATCACACCTCATTAGAAGTGTGATTTTTTTTGCATCTTCTCTTTAGATGGTGAATATATGCATCATACATCACAAAATACGCATCTTGGCGAAAACAGCGAGACAGTATGAATTACATGCGGTAATATCACAGTAGAAAAGATACGAAAGGAGAATCGAAGATGAAAGTAAATGTAGAACTATCAAAAGAGTTTTCCCCTCCACATGTAACGATTTATGCGGATGCGATTACGGATGAAATACAGAGAGTGATTGATGTACTCGACTCTAAGGATATACCACTAATCGTGCAGAGTGAAGATCGGATGATAGTCTTGAAGGCGGAAGAGATATATATGATACGTGTGGAGGGTGGAGATACTGTTATCTATACTGAAAACGAGAAGTATTATTCCCGAAGACGTTTGTATGAGATTCTGAACCAGATCGGGACTTGCTTCATGCAAATATCGAAACAGACTGTTATTAATCTTTCTTGTATAAAAAGTATAGAGACAGGCTTTGGTGGGACATTATTACTAAAGTTAAAAAACGATTGCTCTGATTATGTATCAAGAAAGTATTTACCTGATCTAAAAAGATATCTAGGAATTTAAGGAGGCTAAACATGAAAACAAAGAAACAAACACTACTATTTAACATATTTGTATCAATGGCTATTGCCGCAATAATATTTATTATCGTTGGAGTTATCATTGATCGTATCTTCCATGGAAATATCCACATGACAAATTACGCATTTTCTAAGATGGCTATCGCAACCGTGGTAATTGGACTTGGCTTTGGGCTACCTGCAATAGTTTATGACAATGAGAAGTTATCCCTTTTTACACAGACCATTATTCACATGGGGACTGGTTGTATTATTATGACAGTTACAGCTTTCCTTGTAGGTTGGATTCCTATGCATCATGGACCACTACTGATGATTGCGATTCTTTTAGAAGAGGTTGCACTTGCATTTGTTATTTGGTTTGTATTTTATCTACAACAAAAGAAACTGGTAAAACAGATGAATCAACGAGTGAACGAAATAAATAAATTATGAATAGTTTAACGGTCTATCATAAGTAGGCCGTTATTTTTTGATTTGGGATGATAAATTATAATTTACGTATTAAGATAGAGAGGTGCTTTCAAGGAGATTTATTATGAAGTGGTATGAGAATGCGGTGTTCTATCATATTTATCCATTAGGATTAACGGATGCACCAAAGAATAATGATTATCAAATTACAGAACATCGTTTGAATCAATTGGGCCCTTGGATTAAACATATCAAGGAAATTGGCTGTAATGCATTATATATTGGTCCATTATTTGAATCGGTTGGACATGGATATGAAACGACCGATTACTATAAGTTGGATTCTAGACTTGGTGATAATGAGGATCTAAAGAAGTTTGTAAAAGAGTGTCATCATCAAGGTATTCACGTAATCTTTGATGGTGTCTTTAATCATACGGGAAGAGATTTCTTTGCGTTTAAAGATATTCAAGAGAATCGTGAAAATTCTCAGTATAGAGATTGGTATTGCAATGTGAATTTCCAAGGAAATAATGAATATAATGATGGCTTTTCTTATGATAACTGGGGTGGTTATAACTTACTTGTGAAACTTAACCAACAAAATCCTGCGGTTAGACAATACCTATTGGATGTGGTGAGATTTTGGGTTAGTGAGTTTGATGTGGATGGAATTCGACTAGATGCGGCAGATGTATTAGACTTTGGTTTTATGCATGAGTTACGTATGCTGGCAAATGAAATCAAGCCTGAATTCTGGCTGATGGGGGAAGTAATTCATGGCGACTATAGTCGTTGGGTAAATCCTAATATGTTACATTCTGTGACGAACTATCAACTATATAAAGCGTTATATTCTGGACATAATGAACATAACTATTTTGAGATTGCCCATACAGTGCGCTATCTATTAGATAAAGGTAATCTACCATACCATCTCTATAACTTTGTGGATAATCATGATGTGGAACGTATTTATACAAGACTTCATAACAAGCAACAGTTTGTGCCATTACATATTTTGATGTATACACTACCGGGTATTCCTTCTATTTATTATGGAAGTGAGTTTGGTATTGAAGGAAAAAAAGAGAAACAATCCGATGCAGTATTACGACCTGCAATTAACTTGGAAAACTATCAAAATGCAGTCAATGAGAATGGCTGTACCAATATCATTGCAAGACTTGGTAATATTAGACAAAAAAATTCTGTATTCGCTAATGGTATTTACCAAGAATTGCGATTAACAAATCGTCAGTATGCATTCTCACGTACAAATGATTTTACGCGGGCTATTGTAGTTGTAAATAATGATGAATCTGAATCATCTTTAGATATTCCGGCTAATGGGACATATACGGAACTATTAAGTGGAGAAATACAAACAACTGAAGGAAATTTACACGTTCAATTGCAAGCATGTTCTGGGCAAATCTGGATTCAAAATTATGATGAGAAAGTTGTTAAGTATCAGGAAGTAAAGATTCCAGAAATCAAACAACCGGAAGTAAAAGAAGAAATGATTCAGCAGGTAACAGTAGACCATAGTAAATCCTATGAAGAGATGAGTGTAGAAGAACTACAACAATGTGTATTAGATAAACTTGCAAAGAATGGTCCGGTGACAGGTCAAATGAAGCGTGATGTCGCAAATAATATTTATCATGATTCATTGGTTAATTGGGTAAAGAGCTTTAGAAATTAAAAATACCGCAGCTGCGGTATTTTTAATATTTAGGCATTACGTTCATGCATTAGAATAAATGGAATCAATAGAACAGCACAAGAAATCCAGATAGTTGGATAACCTAACTGTTTGGATATTACGCCACCAAGACCAGCACCAATTGCGAATATTACGATAATTCCGAAGTAATGCATGGATTGGTGAAAGTATGTTTTATCATTTGTACGAAAGAAAGCGGATAATCTTGCGGTAGCACTCTTGATATTACCGATACACATGGTACTTGCATATGTGTTTCCGTTTACCTTACGGAAAGATTGTACTTGTAAGGCGCAAGAGAATGAAACAAGCATATTTGCGATATTGTTAAGACTACCAGGGATAAAACCAACAAGTAATAACGTAATAATCTCAATGAGTACGATAAATTGTCTCCAGTGAAGAGATTTCTTTTCTTTTAGTCGACCTTGTAGTTGTTCAGCGACAAATACACCCACGATAAAAGCGAAGATAGGTAATAGATAGTTTAGGCTATGTGCGATATTACCCTCCATCAAATTCTGTGTCATTAAGACTAGATTGCCTGTTTGTGCATTCGCAAAAACACGATCTCGTGTATTAAATGTATAGGCATCCTGCAAACCTCCACTAAAAGCAAGGAAGGCAGAGGTAATAAATGCGTCTGACATCTGTTGTTCTTTCATAGTTCACCATCCTTCAAACTATATCTAGCAAGTTCAGTCTAATATTAGGATGAATTGTAAATGAATACAAGACTAGCTACTAGAATGCAAAGGATTCTATGTAAGAAGTGATCAAAGGTGATATGATAATACTGGTTATTAGTTTTTTTACACATCATCGATTTCAACTAAATTATTTTTAAGTGGGTAAGGGGACATGAAAAAGAATAATTTATTTCAACGTTTTCGCTATTGGCTAGATAAGCGAATGGCAAAGGGTACGGGTAGTATGATTCGTGCTTTATTGTTTACTACCATTTTTTTGGTTTTGTTTTTGGCATTTTTACTCATCATATTTGGGGAAAGTGATGAGTGTTCGCCACTTCATGCGATATGGGATAGTTTTGCAACGGCAATCAATGCAGAAATTCCATCATCTTCAGATGGATCACTATTTTTCATTATTATTAATGCGATTGCCGCAATCATTGGTCTATTCTTTACTAGCATCTTGATTGGTATTATCACAAACGGAATTGAGACAAAACTTCAGAACTTGAGAAATGGTAATGCGGAGATTTTGGAAAAGAATCATACTATAATACTCGGCTGGAATGATACGACTTTTGCGATTCTTACGGAGATTATGGAATCAAATCTAAATCGAGAGATGCAGACGGTCGTGGTATTAGATAATTCATGTGAAAAGGCAGAAATGGATGAACAAGCACGTACATTTATCGCGGAGAAAGATAAAGAGCGTAAGAGAATTGCAAAGAAGAATCATGAGATATTTCTCCCATATGCAAAATATACACAAATCTTATGTCGTTGTGGAACAACAGTACATTATAGTAATTTAGAAAATTGTAATATACAGAACTGTAAATCAATTATCGTGAATGAAGATGATGATGAAGAAACAATCAAAGCCATTCTTGCATGTAGTGGAATTATCAACGAATTGCGTATGAGTGGTGTAAAGGGAAAGAAACTCCCTTATATTACAGCGATTATTCGTGATAAGGAAAATATGAATACTGCAAGACTAGCAGGTGGAAAAGATTTGGAAGTTATCTGTTATCCAGAGTTAATGTCACGTATTATGGCAAATTCTAGCAGAGCTGCAGGATTATCCCATGTATTCACTACTCTATTTAATTATGAAGGAAGCGATATCTATTATGTAGACAAAAATAAGATTCAACTATCTGGTAAAAGAGTTATCGCAGCCGATGGACATAAGAAGCACATGAATGATTTAACCCTTTATGAATTAAATCAATATCTAACCAATGCGACGATTATAGGTGGTTCACATGGTAAAATCAATACTCGAGTGGAACAAGGAAGACTGAATGAAAACCGTTGGGAAGGAATGGACTCATGCTTACTACCAACGATGAAGAGCAAATTAGTGAAAGATGTAGATCACTTTTATGTATTGCAGATGGATGATAATCCAATTGAAGTAACAAGGAATACATGTATAGTCTCCTGTAAGGAAGTTAGGGAAAAGAACTTTAATCCACATACAAGGCCAGACGCAATTATTGGAGTTAGCTCTTTATTAATACAGGTTTTAAAGGAGCTGGAAACATTCTTGCACGAAGATACTGCTGTCTATATTTTAGAAACACAAGAAAAATTAGGAAAATATCTAGCAGATGAAGCTGTACAAGAAGAAATTCAAAAGATTACAAATGTCCGCCTAGAATGGGTAGCTCTAGATATCGATGATTACAATAGTATTTATGATTTTATGAACACACCAGAACATAAAGAAATTCGTAGTGCAATGATTCTTTCGGATAATCTTTATGTGGATGAAGAACTAACCCAACAAGAACAGAAAGAGGTTGCGGATAACCTTACAATCTCCCGCTTATTATCCTTGCGAAAAATACAAAGTGATTTAATGCCAGAATTATTTATTACTTGTGAGATGAATTATGATGAAAACAAGAATCTCGCAGAACGTTCAGGCTCAGAAGATTATATTGTAGGAAGTAATGTGGCAGCCTCTGTCATGACACAGATTTCTCAGGCAAGAGAACTACATCGTATCTTCTATGAGATTCTTGATTGGAGTGGATCTGAAATCTACTTACATAAAGCATTTAAGTATTTAGGATTTGAAAACCGCAAGGACGCAAAAGAAAAGGTAGATCTTCCAACACTAGCTGCGAAATTAGCACAGCAGAATGCAGTGTTTATTGGTTATTGTAAGTATGGCCAAAATGGCAAGTATCTAAAACCAAAACTAAACCCACCAAAATGGAATAAAGATGGTACTCCAACCGAGGTAACTTTTGGGTATCGAGACTACATTATTACAATTGCGAATCAAAATGAGTGATTAATCTTAATAGTGACTAAGCGTGTAGCTTAGGGTATGGTTACTAATGTATGTGATTTATCAATATGATACAATTTGCTGTATAAGTAATTCATTAAGAGAGATATATTATGTATAATGCAAAAAATAGTCAAATTAAATTCTACGATGACACAATCAATTATGTTTCATTTGGTTATGGAAAGAAGAATTTATTACTGATACCAGGTTTGAATATAGAGCAAGTAAAAGGAAAAGCTTTACAATTTGCTTTTTACTATAGAAATTTTTTGAGAGATTATAAAGTTTTTATATTTGATCATAAAGAACATCTCAATGAGAATTATGAGATTAGCGATATGGTGGAAGAGATTGCTTATTGTATCAAAAAGTTGAATTTAGATAAAGTAGATGTTGTAGGGGTATCTCAAGGGGGAATGATTGCTCAACTATTAGCTATCAATTACCCTGACATTGTTAAAAAACTAGTTTTAGTGGCAACTACATCAAGAAATAATCCTACAACAAACAAGGTCGTAGATAGATGGATTGTTTTAGCTGAAAATGGTGAGTTACAAGAACTGCAAAAAAATATGCTTGAAACTGTTTATTCAAAAAGATATATAGCAAAAAATAAGTGGTTATCTATTTTAGTACAAATTCTATTTAAGCCAAGATTAGATCAGCTTAATAGATTTATTATTTTAGCTAGATCATGCTTAAAATTTAATGTTTTTGATAAATTAGATAAAATTCAATCTAAAACTCTGGTTATAGGTGCTGCATTAGATCAAGTTATACCAGTAGAATTTTCTAATGAACTTGCTGAAAAAATGAATTGTCAGAAAATTATTTATGAAAACTCTGGTCATGCAGTACATCAAGAAGTTTCTGATTTTAATAGAACAGTTTTAAATTTTTTGACAAGTAGTAATTAAGAATTTAACTTTTCACTTGCGCACGGCGTAGCATTCACTAACCCTTTGGGTGAGGTATATTGAAAACTGTACTTTTAACCATTAAAATAGAAAGGCAGGAGGTAAACACGAATGCTAAATAAATTACCAGAGAAATTAACACTGCTTAGAAAACATTACGGTCTTTCACAGGGTGATGTAGCAACAAAAATTAATGTGAAGTTTACCGATTATATGAATTGGGAAAATGGTAACAGTATCCCATCAATATCAAATATTCGTAAGTTATCTATGTTGTTTGGTATTCCGGTTGAATCTTTTATTGATAATCGTAAGGAAATTGAATTGTCTGAGGTAAAGGTAGTACCACCAGTACAACCAGAGTCAAAACCAGAGCCAGAACAAAAACTAGATGAAACATTAAAGACGGGAACAATTCATACACAACGAGTTAATTCTGTTAAAAATGACTTAGGTAGTACACGTGTAATGGATGCAGGTAAGATTAAGACTGCCGCAAAGGCTATCGACACAAACCAGCCTAAAAAACAAGATAGTCAAAATAATCGTAAGAAGATTTCTTATGCGATTATTGCTGGATGCTTGGTTGCGGTTATCGCAGTTATCGCAATTATCCTACGCTTTACAGCTGGTGGAAAGTCAAATTTCACTGTAGAAGTTTCTGAACTAAACCGTATCGCAGAAGGAGATACCTATACATTATTTATCAATAAGAATAATGCTTTAGAAGTGTATGGTGATTTCCAGTATAAGAATGAGTTCCAAGATGTTGTACAGGTTAGTGCGTATGGAAGTCATGCGGTTGGACTTAAGAAAGATGGTACAGTCGTAACAACCGATAAGAATGAGGAAGTTGCGAAGTGGAAGAATATCAAGGCTATCGCTGCTGGCAAAGACCATACGGTTGGTTTAACAAGTGATGGTAAAGTTCTTTGTGCGGGTAGTGAACTTGCATGTCAGGTCAGTGATTGGACAGATGTAGAGAGTGTCTACGCTGGAGATGATGTCACATTTGCGATTGTAAATGGACAAGTGAAGGTGTCAGGTAACTCTGCAAACTTTAGTACTATTAATGACGCAAAGAAGTTAGCCGTTGGAGAATCACAAGTACTTGTTTTAAAGAAAGATGGCAGCGTTTCTGCTGTATCCCTAAAGGGAAACAGTACAAGTGATGTGTCTAGTTGGGCTAAGATTGCGTCAATTGCGGTTGGTAAAAACTATGTAGTTGGTGTACATGAAGATGGTACAGTGAGTGTTGTTTCAGAGGATAAGGACTTAAAGGAAACAGTTGAAGCTTGGACAGATGTGAAGTACATTGCAGCGTATGATGATACGTTAGTAGCTTTCAATCGTTCGGGTAAGATGTATGGCTATGGAGATAACTCCAGTAGTCAGTACGATAATTCATTTAAGACAGACGCAAAACAGCTATCTCAAGTGAAGAACATTACATTCACGGTCACAACAGCGAATGTAAATATCGCTTGGGATCCAGTTGAAAATGCGGATTACTATGAATTAACTGTTAATACGAATCCAATTACAGAACATAAGAATATTATTTCAAATAGCGATAGTATCGCATCCTCATCGCTCAAAGATGGAGAGACATACGTTGTAACAATCACAGCACATTCCAAGAAGGAAGATAAGTATAAGACAAGTGAGAAGACTTCTATTAACTTTGCATATAGCGCAAAGACAGTACAGCTGAACTCACCAACAGATATTACTGCGACTGGATTGCAGAATGCATGGCACTTTGCATGGTCTGCTGTAGAGAATGCGGATAAGTATAACATCTCAATTGATGGAACAGTTGCGGCATCTAATGTAGAAGGAACATCCATTACGATTGATGGAATCTCATTTGCGGAAGGCTCTGAGCATGAGATTAGTATTACAGCTCTCTCATCAAATCCAGCATACACAGAAAGTGTGCCAACAAAGGCTAAGATGAAGTATACTATCAGCAAAGGTAAGATTAAGGTTAATCTTGAAAAACCAGATGGTAGCAGTGCCGGTTCAAAGACATATGAGCTCAATGTAGGTTCATACTATATTCAAAATATTATCAAACCTAGTGATATCCCAAGTGGATTCAAACTGTCAACTGAACCTGTTCAAGCTGAAGTTATGAATGGGCAAACAACAGAAGTAACGATTAAATTAGAAGCGAATTAATTGCAAGGAGAAACACATGGACAGACTTTGGTATTATACAAAACGAGGTAGCACAGAAAAATTTGGCCCATTTACAGATGCGGAATTAGTGCAGTTCATCAAACAAGAAATTCTTTGCAAGGATGATTATATCTGGATGCCTGATTTGAAGAATTGGTTGGAAATATCAAATTCAATCTATGCAATCTATTTACCAACTTCAGATACAACAGTAGAAATATAAAGAAAAGAATGTATTTGTAGGAAAGCCCTATAAATACATTCTTTTTGTATACATGCATTATTTTCTACGAATGCTTTGAAGTGTTGTTGTACCAATGATTGTACCAAGACTAAGTGCGACAAGAGATAGAATACAATCAAATGCTTGTACTTCTGCTAGTCGGATATTGCCAGTTACTAGTGATGCGATCATATAGTGGAACATGTCTCCGGGAATCAATGGAATAATGGATGGGTAGATAAAGTAAGCAGTAGGAACCTGAAGCTTACGAGACATAAATTCACCATAGAGCGAAGCAGCAAGTGCGGAAATTAAAATGATGACAAAGCGATTATCCAGAAAACTAGAAAGTGAGATATTTACTAAGCGCACTAAGAATCCACCAAGACCTGCATATAGTAATTTATCTTTGCCATGAATCCCAAAGGTAACACTAAAAGCTAGTGAGGCAATAAAGGAAAATAGTAGAATCAATATGTTGTTTACCATGCGCCTGTACCTCCCATTAGAATTACAGCAAAGTACATACCAGCTGCTAAAGAGGCACTTTCTAAGAATACATTTAGTAATTGTAGGATACCATTGAACTCATGGCCACAGATTAAATTACGAAATGCATTGACTAAAGGGATACCTGGAATCATGAGTAAGCTGATAGAAATCAAAGTCCACTGTGTATCTGCAATCAATCCTACTCTAACTAAAAGAAAGGATAGAATTGTACCTAAGAACATACTAATAATATTGTTAATAATCTTATCGGTACGTAGTTTAGAAAGGCCAAGGTTTATCCAGTATAAACAAAATGAAACAAGTGCAGTCGCTATCATATCAGTTGGTTTACCACCTAGAATAAAACAAACACAAGTGATAGCAAGTACTTGGCATAATAGAGTTGTGACAACACGATACTTCTTTACGTTTTGAGCTTGATCTAGTATATTCTGCAGTTGTTCAGCAGGGATAGGGTGATTAGCTACTTGGTGCATAATATTGTTTAAAACACGTAACTTTTCCAAGTTGATAGATATTGTAGAAATATCTAACTGTTTCATATATGTATTTCCATCAGTACCACGGAAACAAATACTTACATACTGATGTGTCATAACAGTGCTAAGTTCAGTTAACTGATACGCATGTGCATTCTTTTCAATGGCAAACTCTACATGTTCAAGAGTTGAACCGTTCGATAGTAGTGCATGTGCTAGTTTTGTCAGATAATTTAATATCTGTTCCATTTCTAAACGAGTATCCATTATGTTCTCCTTGTTCGGCTTATAGTATATATTCAGCATTCACTCCTTAGCAAGCAAAAATGGAAGAGATAGTAATTCATAGGGTTTTTTAGAAACAATGTTATAGTTAAGCAGGGTGATAAAATGAAAGAAAAAGTTGGTTCAGTTTATTCGATTGCACAGGATAATCCATGGGTGACAAGCTGTACTGTCTCAAAAGAAGTAATGAGTCAGGTTAGTTATTATTCACTTGCGGAGAATACAGATATCAGTGCAGAAATCTACCCGTATTACAAATTGATCTATGTTCATACAGGAAAAGCAATCGTCTACACAAACGACGACGAGAAGACAGTCAATGTCGGTGAAGCAATTATCGCACATATTAATATCCCTGTAGGAATCAAAACGGATCAAGGAACCATTTATACTGAAATCATGATAGGAGAAAATAGTATGATGAACAGCGCAGTAAAACCAGGAGAAGTATTTGGATTAAAGGATTTAGTACCATATCAGGATGGTAAGATCGTAAACATGGATGTTGCACACAACGAAAAGATGAAATTTGTTGTGATGGCATTCGACGCAGGAACAGGCTTATCTGAACACGCAGCACCAGGCGAAGCACTAGTATTTGCGTTAGATGGTAGTGCAACCATTATCTATGAAGGTGTACCACATGAAATTCATGCTGGCGAACAATTCTGCTTTGCAAAGGGTGGCTTACACGCAGTAAAAGCAAACGAAAAGTTCAAGATGGCTTTATTATTAACTTTATAAGAATCGTAAAATGTCTCTGTGATAGAGGCATTTTTATTTTTGAGAAAAAGAAAACTGTATTTTCTATTATAAGAAGAAAGAAAATACAGTGAGAAAGAAACCTACAAACACAAACCAACCTAAGATATATCCCTTTAGATAATGCTTGCATAACGCAACATATTCACGAATCATTGCGCTTGGCCAGAAGTAGAATGCGATAGGAGCACCAATGCCGATTGCCGGAATATCTAATGATCGACAAAGGAGTAATGCACGATAGACATGGAAGTTGGAAGTGACTACTGCAATACGCATGCGGCCACCTCTACGCTTGATAATTTCATAGGAATTACGCATGTTTTCAAATGTATTAACACTCTTATCTTCCATGATAATTTGATGATTCTTAATCCCTTTATCAATTAGGTATGTACGCATGGCTTCCGCTTCAGATACTTTTTCATCAGAACCTTGACCGCCAGAAACAACGATATAACAAGAGGATACCGACTTATTAAATACGCGTATCGCCTTATCAAGTCGATTGGCAAGCAGTTTCGTTGGTCTTAGACCATCGATTAATCCAGCACCTAATACAACAATGTAGTCAAAATCAACATGTCTTGGGAGTACTTGGATGAATATGGAATAGAACATGAATGCGACGAATACAAGTGAGATATATAAGACACTAAATCCAAATCCCATTTTAAGCAGAGTTGGGAAATCTTGTATTAGATGAATCGAATGATCTATATAGTTGTTAACAGCCACTATCATTGAAGTTATGAAATAAAATTCACCAACTAAGATAAAGATTCCAAACGCTATGGATAGGAAACTTGTAATATGAAACCCTTCCTTAAGAAGCATCTGTACACTATTTGCCATTAATAAGAATGGAATGATAAATATCAAGAACATAAAGGTAGTGACAAATATACTGGAATATATAGTCGCAATCCTGTATATGCCTGAATACTGCACAGAGAAAACAAAGAGTGCAAATAATAGGATTAATAAAAATACTGCATTACGAAAGCGTCTAGAATCCTTGAAGAAGGAATATAAGAATATCGCAAGTGATACAATCACCATGAATTCTGGTGTAAGAATATAATTCATGAATGTAAACATAACAAAATAGTAACATGAATAAAAGTATCTGTGTGTTAATAATATTAAAAACAGCTTAGTATTCTACTTTTAAGCTTCCTAGAATTACGTTATAATCAAATAAACCGTTGATCGGAAATAGTACTACAATATACCGGCTTAAGAGAGAGGCACATTTGGTGAGAGTGCTTTGGCAAATGGTGTTGATGGGAATGCCTCCGAGAGGGTCTTCTTGATATGTAGAGAAGGACGTTGCACTAATGTTATCAGTGAAATTCTAAAGAGTGGATACGCATAGCGTCTTTTTAAGAAAGACGCTTTTTTAACAGGAGGAAGAATATGATCAGACTGTATAATACAAAGACTTTACAAATTGAAGAGTTCAAACCAATTCACGAAGGACACGTGGACATGTATGTGTGTGGACCAACTGTGTATAACTATGCACACATCGGTAATGCACGACCAATGATTGTGTTTGATGTGCTGAAGCGATTATTTGAAGCAGAAGGATATAGCGTTACGTATGTATCTAACTTCACAGACGTTGATGACAAGATTATTAAGAAAGCTGCTGAAGAAAATACAACAGAAGCAGTGATTGCACAGCGATACATTGATGCATACCAGGAAGTACGTACATTACTTAATACAGAGCTTCCAGATATTACACCACGTGTTACAGAAACAATGGATAAGATTATTGAATTCATCGACAAACTTGTAAAGACAGGTCATGCCTATGAAGCAAATGGTGATGTATATTTCTCTGTTGAATCTGTACCAACTTATGGTGAGATTTCTCATCAGCACATGGACCAACTAGAGGCTGGTGCTCGCATTGAAACAAACGACCAAAAGAAAAATCCATATGACTTTGCGCTATGGAAAAAGACAGATATGGGTATTAAGTGGAATTCTCCATGGGGAGAAGGTCGTCCTGGTTGGCATACGGAATGTGTTGTCATGATCAACGACAATATTGGTGATTGCATCGATATTCACGGTGGTGGTATGGACTTGAAGTTCCCTCACCACGAAAATGAAGCTGCTCAACAAGAAGCTATGCATGGCAATACACTGGCTAACTATTGGGTGCATAATGCCATGGTAAATATCGATGGACAAAAGATGTCTAAGTCATTAGGTAATACAATGTGGGCAAAGGATGTTGTGTTATCTTTAGGTACAAATCTAACAAGATGGTTAGTATCTTCAGTACATTATCGTAAGGAATTGAACTTCTCTGATGAGACAATCGAAACTGCACGTAAGGAATTAGATAAGGTGTTAACACCACTCAAGCAGTCATATATCAAAGCTGCACTTGCGGATTATGTCATGGGAGATGATTATGACAAGGAATCATATCGTGCATTCTTGGATTGCTTGGATGATGATATGAATACACCAAATGCGTATGCGGTTATCTTTGAAACTGTGAAGAAGTTAAATCAAACTTTACGTCAAAGAGAAATTGACTTTGCACAGTTAACTCTGTACAGCAATGCTGTGGAAAAGATGTTGAATGTATTGGGAATTGTTGTGGATAAACCAGCAATTGGCAAAGCAGAGAAAGAATTATTTGCGAAGTGGAATCAAGCTAAGGCAGATAAAGACTTTGATAGTGCTGATAAGTACCGTAATGAATTAGTGGAAAAGGGCTTATTGTAATGAACCCATTAGAATGTAATGGTAGAACACTAGCCTTTCTTGGGGATGCGGTGTGGTCTCTTGCAGTGCGTGACTTCTTGGTTCAAGAAGGGCAGGGCAAAGGAAAGATGCTACAAAAGCTAAGTATTTCCTTTGTTTCCGCAAAATCGCAAGCAAGATTCTATTCGCTTCTTCATGAGGAAAACTTCTTTACCGAAGAGGAAGAAGCGACGTATCACCGTGGACGCAATGGGAATACAGGTAGTGTTCCAAATAATACGGATGTTGTGACATATCGTATGTCGACAGGATTTGAGGCAATCTTAGGTGCTTTATATCTTGAAAACAAGCAAGACCGTATTAGACAAATTTGGGACAAAGTACGGACACTTTAGGGAGGACTTCTATGGCACAATTTGTGTACGGGAAAAATGTTGTAAAACAGATGTTGATGGATAACTCCAAGATCAAACAGATTTACATGTCAGTAGATGATAGAGATGTAGAGCAGTTGGCTAGAAAACAACGAGTACAACTCAAAAGAGTGGATAAGAAGACATTAACCCAGATGACAAAGACAGACCGTCATCAAGGTGTTGTGGCCGAAGTTGATCCATATCGTCTATATAGTGTGGATGAAATCGTGCAGAGTGTTTCCGAGGATGGTAAGGGTCTTATTATCATGTTAGATGAATTAGAAGATCCACATAACTTGGGGGCGATATTGCGTACAGCTGATGCAATCGGTGCTACTGGTGTCATCTTTAAGAAGACCAATGCAGTAGGCTTAACGCCTACCGTCGCAAAGGTTAGTGCTGGCGCAATTGATACCGTGAAATGTGCTTCTGTAACCAATCTTTCCAGGACACTAGAAGACCTTCAGAAAAAAGGTTGGTGGGCTGTTGGAACGGATATGGATGGACAGGACTATCGTTCTGTAAAGTATGATTTCAATACAGTGTTGATTATTGGAAATGAAGGTAAGGGTATCTCAAGACTCCTGCGTGAGAAGTGTGACTTTGTGGTATCACTACCAATGAGAGGAAAGATTGAATCGTTGAATGCGGCAGTTTCTGCTGGTATTCTAATGTATTCGATTTACAACATGCGTTTCC
Source organism: Solobacterium sp. (assembly GCA_015256455.1). Taxonomy (GTDB): domain Bacteria; phylum Bacillota_I; class Bacilli_A; order Erysipelotrichales; family Erysipelotrichaceae; genus Bulleidia. Next base: position 16,519 of record JABZMB010000013.1, read on the forward strand.
CACTATAGGGGGGAGTGTTGTATGGAGAAGGACAATCCGAGTGAACTATTATATATGTGCAGGATGGGTGATGCGCATGCGCAATATCGCTTATTTGCACAGTATGAAGGTTTACTTACATCGCTGGTGAATCAAACGATACAGGTGTATCCACCAGTGAAGAACTATAAAGATGATTTATTACAAGAAGCACGTCTTGGTTTACTTGTAGCGATACATTGTTATCGGGAAGATAATCAAGCTAGCTTTAAAACCTTCTTGTGTATCATCGCAAAGAGAAGAGTTTGGAATGTCCTACGACAACTATCAGCGATTGGAAGAAATGAAGGTGCAGATATACTGGCGTTAGATGCGATGATGAATGAAGATGAAACATTCTATGATGTTGTCGAACAACAAAATAAGATGTTTAATCCAGAATATTATTATCAGTATGTCGATGCGTTTAAACAAATGACACAAGGTATCATGTCATTATCAAAACGGGAAGTAGATGTAATGCGTTCTTGGTATGATGGGGATTGTTATGAAGAGGCAGCCCGGAATCAGAACTGTACTGTAAAGGCATATGATGGTCGTTTGCAGAGAGTGCGAGCCAAGATTAAAGATTACATATATCATAATCAATGATAAAACTTGACAGATAGTGTATGATAATAAAGTAAACTGAAACAGATAATAGTAAATGCATGTCAGCGATGATTGTCGATGGCATGCATTTTGTTGTTTTATAGAAGATTTGAATATTCGCTCAAGTGTGCGCTTATAAAAACAAACTGCTTCAGTAGAGTTTGAAAAGGAGAATAGTATGAAACTCAAAAAACTAATGACAGGAGTACTTGCGGCATTCATGCTTGCAGGTTGTGCTCCAAAACAACAGCAGAACACTACAAAATTAAAAATCGTAGCTACAACATTCCCACAATATGATTGGATTCGTGAGATTATCGGAAAAGATAATACTAATGTGGACCTACAATTATTGATGAAGAACGGTGGAGATTTGCATAGTTATCAACCAACTGCAGGTGATATCGCAAACATCGCTGATGCAAATCTATTTGTATACGTTGGTGGTGAATCTGATGAATGGGTAGATGATGCGTTAAAAGAGAAGACCAACAAAGATATGAAGGTTGTAAATATGATGCAGACACTTGGTGATGACATCGATGAAGAAGAGGAAGGCTTAGAAAAAGAAAGCGAAGACCATGACCATGAAGAAATTGAATATGATGAACATGTTTGGTTATCACTCAAGCGTGCACAGAAAATCGTAAAAGCAATTGCGGATGAATTAGGAGAATTGGATTCAACAAATGCAAAGAAGTATCAGGAAAATGCAGAAGCGTATATCGCAAAGTTAGCTGCTTTAGATAAGTCTTATGAATCTACAGTCAATACAGTTAAAAATAAGACATGGATCTTTGCGGATCGTATGCCATTCCACTATTTAGCAAAAGATTATGGTATTACAACATACGCTGCATTCAATGGTTGCTCAACAGAAACAAATGCAAGCTTTAATACAATTGTCTCTCTTGCCAAGTACGCAGATGAGTTGGGTATCAAACATATTATGACAATTGAAGGTTCTGATAAGAAACTTGCAAAAGCAGTCATTGAGAACACAACAGATAAGAATCAAGACATATTAACATTGAACTCGCTACAGTCCGTTAGCCAATCAGATATTGATAAGGGCTTAACATACTATGGCGCAATGGAAGAGAATTTAAAGGTATTAGCACAAAGTTTTAACACGGAGGTTAAGTAAGATGACACATTTGATTACATGTAAAAATCTATCCGTTGGACATGAACGCATAAAAGTTGCGGGACCTTTTAACTTGGAAATCAACAGTGGAGATTATTTATGTGTAATCGGTGAGAATGGATCGGGTAAATCCACATTCATGAAAACTATCTTAGGTTTAATCAGTCCAATTGAAGGAACGATTGAACATGATGAATCCTTCAATGCAAGAGAAATTGGTTACCTTGCACAACAGACACAAGTCCAAAAAGATTTCCCATCTTCAGTTGAAGAAGTTGTTTTATCCGGTTTTGTAGGTCACTTAGGACATCGTTGGTTCTATAACAAGAAAGAAAAAGAACTTGCGAAAGAGTATATGGCCAAAACTGGTGTCGATAGACTCGCAAAGCATTGTTACCGTGATTTATCCGGTGGACAACAACAGCGTACACTACTTGCTAGAGCGTTATGTGCTGCTGATAAGATGATTCTATTAGATGAACCGGCAGCAGGACTTGATCCAGATGCAATGCAGTATATGTATGATCTCATTTCAAAGTTAAATAAAGAAGGCATGACAATCGTAATGATTACACATGATGTACCTGCAGTGGTGCAGTATGCAAATCGTATTATTCGCTTCGTGGATGGTAAAGTCAAGGAAATTTCCACAGATGAATATCGAAAGGTGGTGGAAGAATGCTAGCTGAATTACTACGCTATCTTGGATATCCCTTTGTAAGATATGCCATCGTTGCGGCGATGTTAATCTCACTATGTTCTGCACTTGTAGGTGTTATCCTTGTATTAAAGAGATATTCCTATATTGGAGATGGTCTATCGCACGTTGCCTTTGGTGCGATGTCGATAGCACTTGTATTAGGGATGATTCAACAGAAGATGTATCTTGTCTTTCCGATTACAACAGTAGCGGCGATATTGATTCTAAAATCAGGACAAAATAAAAGAGTTCAAGGGGATGCGATTGTCGGCATGATTTCGACTGGTGCACTCGCACTTGGGTATCTATTAATGAATCTATTCCCACCAACTGCAAATATCAGTGGTGATGTATGTAGTACACTCTTTGGTTCTACATCGATTCTGACACTTTCCAAAGCAGAGGTTTGGTTATGTGTAATCGCATCTATCATCGTTCTAATCATATTTGTAATGTTATATCCGAAGATTTTTGCGGTAACGTTTGATGAAAACTTCTCTAAGGCAATTGGCCTAAAGACAAATCAGATTAATTTAATCTTGGCGGTTATTATTGCGGTTATTGTTGTTTTAGCAATGAATCTTGTAGGTTCATTATTGATTTCTGCATTAGTAATCTTCCCTGCATTGTCTGTCATGCAGTTATTCAAGAGTTTTAAAGCTGTATTGATTGGTGCTGCAGTACTATCAGAAATCTGTACAGTTACAGGTATGCTTGTAGCAATTCTTTGCAGTACACCTGTAGGTGCTACGATTGTTACAGTAGATATTATTGCGTTTATTATCTGTTGGTTGATTCGTGCAATGAAAGCGTAAGTAGTAATGAAATATATAAAGAAGTTTGTCTTAATCTTTCTAAGTGTTGGAATTATTACGTTAGCCTTTCTATATACCCATCAACCAAATGCTGTAACACCAGAACAAAGTAAAGAGACAGAAGTGGATTATGACTTGTCTGTACTAAGTGGAAATGTTGTATACTCGCAAGTATATGCGATGATGACAAACCCAGAAGAGTATGTGGATAAGACATTTAAGATTTCCGGAGTCTTTGCGCTAGGCAAAGATAAAGATGGTAATACAATGTATGGCTGTATTATCAAAGATGCGTTGGGTTGTTGCCAACAAGGTATTCAATTCCAATGGGAAGGAAATCATAAATATCCGGAGGATTATCCGGATCTTGGAACAGAAATTACAGTTGTAGGAACTTTCAGTTATCAAAAGGATGGAAACATCGTTTCCTTATTATTAAAGAATGCAGAAATGAAGGTGGGTTAATAGCCCACCTTTTCGTGTGAAGATATTATTTTATTTGATTTATCATCTCTTGATAAATATTATACAGTTCCTGTTTTTGACTTTCGGATAGTTGGTCATTTTTGTGAATGTCGTAATCATCTACTAAAGATACGTGATAGGCTAGCATTTTTCCATTCTTTACGGCAATTACATCAGGGACAAACATGCCTTTTTTACCATTGTCATCTTCTTGGAAACTGTCTGAAATATACTTTGAAAGATTTGCGTAGTTTTCTTCTCTTTCTCTCTTTGTTTCTCCCATACCTTTGTTTGCGTCAATATAATAAATCGAAATATCATTGTCTTTTGCGACGTCATTCAAAATAGGTACAGCGCGTTCACACCATGGACAGCCAACTTTTCCGTAGTATAGAATTCCTGAATATCCTTCTGTAAAAAACTTGATTGAACTTTCAAATGTGATTTCCTTAAATGCAGGATTGTTATCGGTCAGAAATGAATATTCTTTTATATCGGAATCTTTTTGATCAACATACTCTAAGTTGGATATCTCTTTAGTGTTAGAGGTTTGACTTTCTGGTGTAGGTTTACAGCCAAGTAATAGTGTAGATGATACTAGAAGATAAAATAACTTTCTGAGTTTACGCATAATACCCCCGTGATTTAATTATTCAACAACAATCAGAAATATTAATATAGTTTGATATGAACTGTTTTGAATATGACATATCCAATCATAATTCCAATTGTATTGATCAAAATGTCTACAACATCAAAGATTCCTCGATGGCTAACGAATTGTAATAATTCAATAGAAGTTATCAGAAATAAGGATAGAAGTAGTACAGAACTAATCTTTAAATGTTTGATCCAGTATCCGATAGGAATAAATTAGATCAAATTTAATATAGTTTGAGAAAGATTTGTTGTTTCAAAATTAAAGAGTTCAAGAAGATTTAGGTTAATGTTGTTGTCATGATAGACTCTAAAAAATAGTAATAAAATCATCACAAGAAAATAAATTACCTAGAGTAGTCGTAATACAAATGTTGGAATACGATGAGATGGATTCAATAATAAATAGCTACTGCCATAAAATATGAGAGTTTGACCAAACAAAATCAAAAGATATAAAAGGGGCTCGATTACATATAATCCTTGGAAGTGAGAGTCCAAAAAATCACTAGTAACATAATAGAAAACTAGGAAACTAATAATACAAGTTAAAATGATATGTAGTATTCGGGATGATTTTCTCATATTAATATCCTTAACTGTTATTATCATATATCAAAATGAAATTGATTTGTGATTTTAATATGAAACAGGCGGTTGGCTCGTTGCGAGTTTGCAATTTTTGTGCTATTGTAATCAAGACTTTGAAGGAGTTTTTCGTAATGGCAAAAGAGGCGAGAAAAATTATTCTTGCGTGTGAAGAATGTCTTGCACGCAACTATACAACAAACGGTTCGAAAAACAGCACAAAGAGATTGGAGCTCAAAAAATTCTGTCCAAAATGTGGTAAGATGACGCTCCATAAAGAAACAAAATAGAAAGTAGGCAAGGCGATGTCTGAAGAGATGAAAGATAAGAAAGCTGCAAAGTCTGAAAAGCAGCAGGCTAAAGAAGCTAAGAAATTAGCCAAGAAGAATAAATCAGCAAAAGACCATTGGTTTACAATCAGCGGTATTACAAAAGAAGCAAAGCGTGTTCGTTGGCCACATTGGACTAACCAAGGCAGCGAAGAAGGAACACTACAAAATACTGCTGAAGTATTAGCATTCACAATATTCTTTGCACTATTCTTTGTGTTGTGTGATTTAGGTGTTGCATATCTAATGAAAGTTTTCGGGATTGGAGCGTAACAATATATGACAACAAATGAGAAGGCAGTAATTTCTGCGATTGATGATGAGCATGAAACTAGATGGTATGTTGTAAATACATACGCTGGTCATGAAAATAGAGTTAAGGAAAATCTTGAGAAGCGCGTAGAAACAATGGGCATTCAGGATTCCTTATTCCGTATTGTAGTAGCAGAAGAAACAGAGACTGTTATTGGCAAGGATGGAAAACCTAAGGATGTTAAGACAAACGTATTCCCAGGTTACCTCTTCGTTGAAATGAAGATGACAGATGAAGCTTGGTACGTTGTACGTAATACTCCAGGTGTTACAGGATTTATTGGTTCCTCTGGTGGTGGCGCTAAACCATTCCCAGTTGCACCAGATGAAATGGAAGCTATCTTACGCCGTATTGGTCAAAGTGATAAGAAGATTTCAATTGATTTCGAGATTGGTGATACAGTGAAAATTCTTGCTGGTCCATTCAGTGGAATGGAAGGAAGAGTTGCGTCATTGAATGATCAGACACAGACAGCAAACGTATTAATTATGTTGTTCGGTCGTGAAACACCAACTGATATCAACTATGGTGATTTAGAAAAAGTAGAATTGTTCTAGGAGGTTGACATGACAGTAGAATTAACAAAAATCCTAACAAGTTATGCGATTTTCGCGGTAATTTGGTATGTCCTACAGACCTTCGGATATTTTAAAGTATTACGTAAGACACCTGAAAATAAGCTTCTTGCATTTATTCCAGTATTGCGTGAACTTGTGATGTTCAAACTAGTTTGGAAAGCTAAGTATGCTGGAATTATCTGGTTTGTATGTGCAATCGGTGGTATAGCATTATTCTTGGCTGCTGCTAACACAGGTATACAGATTATTGGATGGCTTGGTCTTGTGATGATAATTGCTTCAATAGCAATTCATATCAAGAGATCTGGAAAGCAAGCAAAAGCATTCAACATCAGTGGTGGTATTACAACATTATTAATTTTCGCTAACCCACTCGGAAATATCGTAATCGGTATGGGGCAAGCTGAATACAAAGGTGCAAAATAGGAGTGTAGGAAACTACACTCTTTCCTTTTAGGAGATATGTAATGAAAAAACAAAAGATGAGTTTGAAACATTTAAAGAAATATCAAAAAGAAAGTGTTCTTGCGCCTTTATTTAAATTATTAGAGGCACTCATGGATTTAACAGTTCCATTAGTGATTGCTCAAATCATAAAAAATGGAATTGGGCAGAATGATATGGGTTTTGTCTTAAAGATGTTTGGACTTTTGTTGTTACTTGCAGTATTAGGAATGACATTCTCCTTTACGGCGCAGTGGTTTGCGGCTAAAGCAAGTACTGGGTATGCAACAGATTTAAGACAAGAATTATTCGATAACATTCAAGATTTAACGTATGCAGAACTAGACCAACTTGGAACTGATACATTAATCACACGTATGACAAGTGATGTATTACAGGTACAAACGGGATTAAATCTTGCTTTACGTCTATTGCTCAGAAGTCCATTTATTGTATTTGGGGCAATGGTTGTCGCATTTACTATCGATGCAAAATCAGCACTTATCTTTGTGGTAACGATACCAGTCCTTGCAATCGTTATATTTACCATCATGTGGATTAGTATTCCGCTTTATACAAAAGTACAGAGTGCATTAGATAAACTATTAGGAACATTACGTGAAAACTTATTGGGTGTCAGAGTTATCCGTGCATTCCGTAAGGAAGATGCTGAGGTGCAACAGTTTAACCAAGAGAATGATACTTTAACACAATATAACGAACATGTGGGTCGCTTATCCGCGTTAATGAATCCGCTAACGTATATTTTGATTAATGTAGCAATCATTACATTAATATACGTAGGTGCATTTCGTGTTGATGGTGGAATCATTGCACAGGCGGATGTTGTTGCGTTATACAACTTAATGGCACTGATTATTGTTGAACTAATTAAACTATCTTCTCTTATCATTACAATCAATAAGTCACTTGCGTGTCTAGAACGTATTGAATCAGTACTTATGGTAAAGCGACAGATGGTCTATCCGATAGAACCTGTAAAAGAAGATGAAAGTGCTCCAGCGGTTATCTTTGATCAAGTTTCCTTCTCTTATCCACAAGCTGGTGCAGATGCAATATCGAATATTAGTTTTGTGGCGAATCGTGGTGAAACAATTGGTATCATTGGTGGAACAGGTTGTGGTAAATCAACCGTTGTACAATTAATACCGCGTTTCTATGATGTACAAAGCGGAAAAGTATGCGTGAATGGTGTAGATGTAAAAGACTATCCACAGGGCGAACTTGTGGCGAAAGTGGGAATGATTCCTCAGAAGGCAGTGCTATTTGAAGGTACAATTCGAGAGAACATGCAGTGGGGTAAAGAGGATGCGACGGATGAAGAAATCTGGCATGCATTAGAAATTGCACAGGCTGCGGATGTAGTAAGAAGTAAGAATGGATTAGATGCGATGATTGAACAGAATGGTCGTAACCTATCTGGTGGTCAGAAACAACGTCTTACAATTGCGCGTGCATTATTAAAGAATCCGGAAATATTAATCATGGATGATTCCGCAAGTGCATTGGACTTTGCGACAGACCTAAAGTTACGCCGAGCAATTCACAATTTAGGAAATCAAATGACAGTCTTTATCGTTTCGCAGCGTGCTTCTACTGTACGTGCTGCCAACCAAATATTAGTATTGGATGATGGCAATCTTGTTGGAATAGGAACGCATGATGAACTGATGGAGAATTGTAAGGTTTATCAGGAAATCTATTACTCTCAATTTCCAGAAGAAAAACCAAAGGAGGTTATGGCATGAAAAAGAATTCATCATTCCAAACCTTAGGGAAAGTCTTAAAGTTTATTGGAAAGTATAAAATATTACTTGTATTTAGTGTTGCCTTATCGATTGTTGCGGCGATATTACAATTGTATGTGCCAATCTTGTTTGGTGCCGCAATTGATACAGTTATTAAACAAGGTGAGGTACATTATTCACAGCTTATTTCAACATTAATCAAAATTGCTATCTGTATTACTGTTGCATCGATTAGCCTTTGGGTGATGAATCTAATCAATAATCGTCTAACGTATCAGACTGTAAAAGAGATTCGTGCTAAGGTAATGCGACACATGCAACATATCCCCCTCTCTTATCTAGATGTACATAGTACAGGGGATATTGTTCAAAGTGTTATTGCGGATGTAGACCAATTATCGGATGGTTTGTTGTTAGGCTTTACACAATTATTTATGGGTGTAGTGACTATCATCGCAACGTTAGTATTCATGTTATCGAAGAATGTACTTATTACGTGTTGTGTGATTGTATTAACACCGGTTAGTTTCTTTGTGGCAAGATTTATTTCGACACGTTCGTATCGTTTATTTCAAAAACAGACAAGTACACGTGGAAAACAAACTGCATTAATTAACGAGATGATTGGAAGTGAAAAGATTGTAAAAGCGTTTGGTTATGAGAGACGCGCATCTAATCGTTTCAAGAAGCTGAATGTAGAACTACAAGAATATACGCAGAACGCATTGTTTATAAGTTCTTTAACAAATCCATCCACACGTGCAGTAAATAATGTAATTTATGCGATTGTGGCAGTGCTTGGCTCTTATAGTATTATGAAAGGTAATTTAACAGTTGGTGGATTAACTGTATTACTATCTTATGCCAACCAATATATGAAGCCATTTAATGACATTAGTTCTGTCGTAACAGAGTTACAGAATGCGATGGCTTGTGCTGATCGTGTATTTACATTGATAGAGGCTCCGGCTGAAAGTGCAGATCCAGAACAGGATTTGGTTGAAAAGAATGGTGCAATTGATATTCAAGATGTATTCTTCTCATATCTTCCAAATCAAAAGTTAATTGAGAATTTTAACTTTAGTGCAAAACCAGGTACGACGACTGCTATTGTAGGACCAACAGGTTGTGGCAAGACGACATTTATTAACTTGTTGATGAGATTCTATGACGCAAATCAAGGCACAATTCTGATTGATGGACAAAATATCTATGATGTAAGTCGAAAATCAATTCGTAAAAACTTCGGTATGGTTCTCCAGGATACATGGTTAAAGAATGCAAGTATTCGTGATAATATCGCCTTTGGTGTCGAGAATGCTAGCGATGAAGAAATCATTGAAGCCGCAAAGGAAGCACATAGTTGGGGGTTTATCCGTCGTATGCCAGAAGGCCTGGATACGATTGTGACAGATGATAGCTTAAGCCAAGGACAGAAACAGTTACTTTGTATTACTAGAGTATTGTTGAGTAAGCCAAATATGTTAATTCTTGATGAAGCGACATCTTCTATCGATACACGTACGGAGCTTGAAATTCAAGCAGCTTTCAACAATCTTATGAAGGGGCGTACTAGTTTCGTGGTTGCGCATCGTTTATCAACGATTCGTAATGCTGACCAAATTATTGTCATGAATGCCGGTAGAATCATTGAACAGGGCAATCATGATACACTAATGGCACAAAATGGATTCTATAGTAAGTTATATAACTCTCAATTTGTGACAACAAATGAATAAAAACCGCTTAGATTAGCGGATATTAGGCGTGTTTGGTATCTTTTATCTTGACGCAAAACCTATATTAGCCTATTATATAAAGGCACTTTTAGTGCG
>JABZMB010000014.1 GCA_015256455.1 Solobacterium sp.
CACAGTTATGTTGTGAAATCATACCTGCTTTCGCAAAGTTACTGATTTCATATTGCACAAAGCCATACTTTGGAAGTATCTTACAAATCCATTCATACATATCTGCTTCAATATCATCTTCAAGATGTTTATATCCCTTTTTCGCAAAGACTGTATTTGGCTCTATCGTTAAAGAATATAACGATAGATGTGTAGGTTCTAATGTAATCGCATCCTGCAAAGACTTCTCTAATGATTCCATTGTCTGTGTAGGCAAAGAATACATCAAATCCAAAGAGATGTTATCAATACCATACTTACGTAATAATTTCATTGTTTCTGCGACATCTTCTAATCGATGATGTCGGTTCATCATCTGTAGTAATCTTTCGTCTGATGTTTGAAAGCCTATGCTTGCACGGTTTACACCGTGTTTTTGTAATATCTTTGCTTTGTCTTCATCAAACGTTTCTGGATTAATTTCAATCGTATATTCCTGCACCATGCGTGTATAAGGATCTAATAAACTGAGTAATTGATCTAGTTGTGATGAAGATAGTGCAGTTGGTGTACCACCACCGATATAAATCGTTCGTAGATTCTCATTGATATGACGATTTTGTATATCAGTTTTGATTGCATATAACCATTGATTTGCGACTGTTTCTTGATATCCTATATGGCAGAAATCACAATATGAACAAATTGTTCTACAGAATGGTACATGCAAGTAAAGATGCTTTGGTTTAGTTATCATCATCCATTGATAGAACAGACATAAACGCTTCCTGTGGAATCTCTACAGATCCTACTGCCTTCATTCTCTTCTTTCCTTCTTTTTGTTTCTCTAGAAGTTTCTTCTTACGGGAGATATCACCACCATAGCACTTAGCAAGCACGTTCTTACGCAAGGACTTGATATTTGTTCTAGCGATAATCTTACCACCGATAGCAGCCTGTACAGGAATCTCGAATTGTTGCTTTGGGATCAGTTCCTTTAGCTTCACTGTGATTGCAGAACCACGTGCATACGCTTCTGAGCGGTGAATAATCACTGATAATGCATCGACATTTTCACCGTTCAATAGAATATCCATACGTACAAGATCCTGTGCACGATAGCCAATGAGTTCATAGTCTAATGAAGCATATCCCTTTGAACATGACTTTAACTTATCAAAGAAGTCAAAGATGATTTCTGAAAGTGGTAATTCATAGATAATCATGTTTCTACCAGTATCGATGATTTCCATTGTCTGATAGATACCACGCTTATTCTGGCATAAGTCCATGATGGCACCGATATAGGTATCCGGAACCATGATACTTGCCTTTACATATGGCTCTTCAACACGGTCAATTCTAGCTGCATCTGGCATTCTTGCAGGGTTATCAATTTCAATCATTGACCCATCCGTTAAATATACATGATAGATAACAGATGGTGCAGTTGCGATTAAATCGAGGTTATATTCTCTTTCTAAACGTTCCTGGATAACATCCATGTGTAGAAGACCTAAGAATCCACAACGATAACCAAAGCCTAATGCTTGGGATGTCTCTGGTTCATATTGTAAGGATGCGTCATTTAACTGCAGTTTGTCTAACGCATCACGTAAGTCACCATACTTTGCCGCATCAGTTGGATATAGTCCGCAATATACCATTGGGTTTAACTTACGATATCCAGATAATGGCTTCTCTGCTGGATTGTCTACTTTCGTAACTGTATCACCGACACGTACATCTTGGATGGACTTAATCGAAGCCGCAAACCAACCTACATCACCACACACTAATGTATTCATCTTTACTTCACGTGGGTTACGAATACCTACTTCTAGTACTTCATATTCTGCGCCTGTGGCCATAAAGCGTATCTTATCACCAACAGAAAGACTACCCTCACGGATACGAATTAATGCGATGATTCCACGGTATGGGTCATAGAATGAGTCGAATACTAATGCTTGTAATGGCGCATCTTCGTTTCCGCTAGGCGCTGGGATGTGAGATACAATCTGTTCTAAAACTTTATCAACATTCAATCCACTACGTGCAGAAATGAGTGGCGCATTACTACAATCAAGACCAATGATGTCTTCAATCTCCCTGATTGTCACATCAGGTTGTGCATTCATCATATCTACTTTATTAATGACAGGTAAAATTTCTAGATTGTTATCTAGTGCAAGATAGGTATTTGCAAGTGTTTGTGCTTGGACACCTTGTGTCGAGTCAACGACTAAAATCGCACCCTCACAAGCCGCTAGTGAGCGTGATACTTCATAGGTAAAGTCGACATGGCCTGGTGTATCAATCAAGTTAAAGAGATACTCCTGTCCATCTTTTGCAGTATAGCTAAGTTGTACTGCATTCAGTTTAATTGTGATACCACGTTCTCTTTCTAGGTCCATTTCATCTAGAAGCTGAGCTTTCATATCACGTTCTTTTACCGTTTCTGTCATTTCAAGAATACGGTCTGCCAATGTCGATTTACCATGGTCGATATGGGCAATAATACAGAAATTTCGTATATGCTTTTGATCCATTTACTCAAATACCTTCCCTATCATATTTCTACCTGCACCATTGGCATACGCATCTGCACTCATTCTGCTCTTACCTTCTGGCTGTAGTTCATAAACTTCGATAATGCCACCAATGCTTGCGACTTCCATCGCATGATTCTTAAAACCTAAGATTTCTCCAGGCTTAGCTTGATGGTCTTCTTTTCTCATTCTAACTTTGCAGAACTTGATACGCTTTCCATCAACCATACCATATGGCATTGGCCAATCAATCAAACCACGAATATGGTTATATAGAGTCTGTACCTCTTCTTTTGCAAACTGTACTTTCTCTTCTTCTTTTGTAATATTTAATCCCAAGATGACTTTACTATCATCCTGTGGCTCTCCAACTAGCTTACCTGCAATATAGTCTTCTAAATTATCTTTCACTAATTGCTTGCTTAATACTAGTAAACGCTGGTTTAATTCTGCCATCGTTTCATCTTTACCAAGTGGTGTTGTCACTCTAGCATAGATATCTCCTGCATCCATGGCTTTTGTCATCTGGATGAGACTTACACCAGTTTCTGTTTCACCACCCATAACTGCATGATGGATTGGTGCACCTCCACGATACTTTGGTAAAAGTGATGGATGTACATTAATACAACCAAGTCGTGGATATTCTAAAATACGAACTGGTATAAATTGTCCATATGCACAAGTTAAGATTAACTCTGGTTCATATCGTAATACATCGTCCACATGTTCCTTTAATAGATCTGGTTGAATCACTGGAATCTGATATTGATCTGCTAAAGCATGTATAGGTGTCATCTGGATGGTATGTTTTCTTCCAACCGGTTTATCTGGTTGGGAAACAACGGCTACAACGTTATATCCTTCATCGATTAAGGTCTGTAATATACCTCTTGCAAATTCTGTTGTACCAAAAAATATAATTCTTGTCTGCTTCATCTCTCATACCTCCACCGTGATATTATACCCTACTTTTTTGGGGTTTTCATTGCATTTTACACTTCACTTTGATATAATCCTAATGCTAATAAGTGGACAGGAGGTGTACTCATGGCAAATATCAAGTCACAGAAGAAGCGCGCACTAACTAATCTGAAAAGACAGAATGCGAAGGCTGGACAGAAGAGCGAACTAAAGACAGCAATCAAGAAGGTTCTTTTAGCTGTAGAAGCTAAGGACGTTGAAGCTGCTACTGCTGCTTACAACACAGCAAATAAGTGCTTAGACAAGGCAGTTGTATCTCATATCAAGAATAACAACTATGCTGCTCGTCAGAAGTCAAGACTCGCTAAGGCTGTCAATTCCATTCAGAAATAAAAAACGTGGCTCTAAGAACCGCGTTTTTATTTTGCCTCTAACCAATACTTCTTTTGTTGTAATAATTCTTTGCGATAGTCATCATCATGAGGATACTTCGATAAAACCCCATCAATAAAGGCTATCTGTCGGTCACAATAGGAAAGATATTCTTTTTCCTTTTTTTGTTGGAGATAAACTCCACAGAGTATCTCATCATCACGATATGACTCATGATAATCTGTTGTAAAACTGATTGCGATATAGTCGAAATCACGCTCTGTAATTAACTCTTCTTGATCAATCGTATAGTGATGATCACTAATCCATTTCCGTAGAAGCTCTGGTTTACGATTGACTTCGACAATCAACTGTTTACATGTACGTAAACGTTTTTCCCCTGCAGCTTCAAGTATATCTTTTGCGGTATAGTAGCCCATACCTGCAATCACTACAACATCGACGTCTTGTGGTACATGTTCGAAGCCATTGGATAAAATTGTCTCGATTTGACCATCAAGGTTTTCCGCTTGGATATTGCGTTTAGCAATCTCTAATGGTCCATTTGCAATATCACAAGCGTAGGCTTTTTGTACCTTTTTATGTTTGATTGCTAGGATAGGAAGAAAGGCATGGTCTGTACCAATATCTGCCAAGACCACGCCTTTGTTTATCATATCCGCAATTTTCTGGATACGTAAATTCATCTTATTTGTCAAAGAAATCCTTTAATCTCTTTGAGCGTGATGGATGTTTCAATTTACGTAGTGCTTTTGCTTCAATCTGACGAATACGTTCACGTGTGACGTTGAATTCACGTCCTACTTCTTCAAGAGTACGTGTACGTCCATCATATAAACCAAAACGTAAGCGTAATACTTTTTCTTCACGTTCTGTTAGACCGCTGAGAACGCTATTGATTTCATCCTTCAATAACTGATTACTTGCGTATTGATCAGGACTGAGTGCTTCCTTATCCTCAATAAAGTCACCTAAGTGAGAATCATCTTCTTCACCAATTGGTGTTTCTAGTGATACAGGTTCTAGGGCAATCTTTTGGATTTCTCTTACCTTTTCTGGAGAAATACCTTCCATGCGCTGGCTGATTTCTTCTGCCGAAGGATCACGTCCTAATTCCTGCACCAATTGACGCTGTACACGTGTTAACTTATTGATTGTTTCTACCATGTGTACTGGAATACGAATTGTTCTTGCTTGGTCTGCAATGGCACGTGTAATAGCCTGACGAATCCACCATGTTGCGTATGTAGAGAACTTGAATCCCTTAGTATAGTCAAACTTTTCAACTGCCTTTACAAGACCCATGTTACCTTCCTGGATTAAATCTAGGAATAACATACCTCTACCAACATATTTCTTAGCGATAGATACAACTAAACGTAAGTTACTGGAGATTAAGATATTTCTAGCTTCTTCATCGCCTTCTTCAATACGCTTTGCGATTTCAGGTTCATCTTCTGGCTTTAAGAGTGGTACACGTCCAATTTCCTTTAAGTACATCTTAACAGGGTCATTTAACTGGACATTGCCACCTGTAGAGAAGGATGTTAAATCCAAAAGACTAGCTAATGGCTTTTCTTCATCATCGTCATCAAGATCAGGGTCTTTACCTACAACGTCTTCATCTTCTACATCATCCACGTCATCATCTAGTAAGTCTAAGTCATCATCTTCGGTTGCAGTGAGTTCTTCGATATCCTCATCTTCAACAATCTGAATATTCTCTGTATTGAACCAATCCCAGAGTTCGTCCATATCATCATCAGACATATCTAAGTGCTCTAAGGATGCCATGACATCTTTCTGTGCGATGGAACCATTCTTCTTAGCAATTTCCTTATAATCGTCTTTGAGTTCATCAAGGTTCTTTAATTCTTTCACCTTTCCTGAACGCTTATATGTTTCAATTTCTTTTGTGTCTTTCTTGTTGTCTTTCACTTTTGTTTTTTTCTCTTTCACTTCTTTTGTTTTCTTAGGAGCTTTTTCTTCTGCTACTTCTGCCTTTTTCTTTTTGGAAGTTGCTTTTTCTACTACAACTTCCTCTTTTACTTTCTTTGAAGCCTTCGTAGTTTTACTTGTTTCCTTCTTCATCGAGATACCTCCGCAGTTCTAGAATGCACTTTTGATACTTTTCCATAAGTACCTTTTGACTCATATCATTTAGACCAGCTTGTGAGAGTTGTTCGTAATACGCATCTCTCTCCTTCTGCAATGTTGTAATTTTTACCTTGCGAATGGCTCCTTTTAGGACCGCTTCGTCATAGTCGATATCATATGCAGGCATGGATACCAGTCTTGTTAGTAAGTCTTTTACTTCTTGCTTATCAGTACGATCAATCAGATGACTTGGATCAACATCTTGGAATGTATGTAAACTATCAATAATTAACATCGCCAATAACTTATGTGTTTTGTCATTTAGATAGCCTAACTCTACTTCAAATGTATGTGCATGACTTGCTGACTTTAACATCATCATTAGTATTAAATCTTCCGCATCTAGGGAACCATCTGGAATCGATAGCTTCTTCTGTACGGTTTGATTGATTGGTCGATTGATTTTTTGTGGCACATAGTCAACTGGCATATGTGTCATTTCCGCTAATTGTTGTGTAAAGTAGCGGCGATCTACTTCGTCAGGTAATGTTGCAATATCTGCCTGTACCTTACGAACCAATTCTTTTTTATCAGAGTAGTTATTTAGATTTGTCTGTGAAACTTGATACTCAATCACAAACTCTATCCAAGTTACCTCATCTTTGAGAACACTTTTTAAACCTTCCGCTCCTTGTTGACGTACCAGTTCATCTGGGTCTTTGCCTGTTAGATTGCGAATCACTGATACATCGCAACCTGCTTTTCTAGCCATATGTACTGCACGTAAGGTAGCAGCCTGTCCAGCACGGTCGCCATCATAACAGAATACAATCTTCGCAGCGATATTCTTTAACAGATGAATCTGTCTTTCCGTACAGGATGTACCTAATGTACATACTGCATTAAAGATACCAGCTTTAGCAAAGGCAATCACGTCTGTTACACCTTCACATACGTAAATCTTTCCTTCTTTACGGGCAACAGCCTTTGCACGGTGATAGTTATATACAATATCACCCTTGGTAAAGATATCTGTTTCGTTTGTATTGATATATTTGGAAGGATTATTTGGATCTAGAATACGTGCACTAAATCCTATCGGATTACCGTATTGGTCATGAATTGGGAAGGTAATACGACCAGCAAAGGTATCATGGATACCAGACTCATTGATACGTATTAAATTTGCACGATTCATGTCCGCATCACTAAAACCTTTAGCATGTAAAAAGTGATATAACGCTGTCTGATTTGGGTTATAGCCTATCTGAAACTCACGAATCAAATCTGCAGTCATCCCACGCTTTTCAAGATACTTCTTTTCATTCACGGCTTCAGGTGTATCGAGTTGATACATCATATACTGAATCGCCGCATTCATCACATTGTACAGTGCTTCTTTATGAGGATCCTTACTAGCTCTTTGCTCTATATCAACATCAACCTGTAAAGGATAGTTAATCAAAGACGCAACTCTACCAACGGCTTCGGGGAATGTGATATTTTCGTAGTTTTGTACGAATGTATACACATTACCACCATTACCGCAAACAAAGCATTTATAGATTTTCTTTTCTGGTGAAATAGACATCGATGGATCATGATCATCATGGAAAGGACAAATCGCTACATAGGAATTTCCTTTGCGATGAACCTGAATGTAGTGACCGATGACATCGACAATATCCGCTTTTTCACGAATGGCATTTATATCATGATCACTAATCTTTGCCATATTCCCTCCTTCTTAGAAACGAATTTCCTTACAAATCTTGTTACGAACTTCTTCTACAGTCATACGTTCCTGTTCCATGGAATCACGGTAACGGATTGTAACTGTACCATCTTCCATCGTCTGTTCGTCAATTGTGATACAGAATGGTGTACCAACTTCATCTTGACGACGGTAACGCTTACCAATAGAACCTGCTTCATCATATGTCACTGTAAAGTCATAAGATAGCTCATGGCGAATCTCTTCTGCCTTTTCAGCGTACTTCTTACGTAGTGGTAAGATTGCGGCCTTTACAGGTGCTAGCACTGGGTTAAAGCGCATGACTACACGTGTCTCACCATTCTCAAGTGTTTCTTCATCATATGCGTCTGTAAAGAACATGAAGAATAGACGTTCAACACCTACAGCTGGTTCTACTACATATGGAAGATACTTCTCATTTGTAATTGGATCTAAGTAAGTTAAATCCTTACCAGATGTATTCTGGTGTTGTGTTAAGTCGTAGTCTGTACGGTCTGCAATACCCCAAACTTCACCCCAACCCCATGGGAACTTGTATTCAATGTCTGTTGTGCCCTTGGAGTAGAATGATAGCTCTTCCTTCTCATGGTCTCTGAAACGTAAGTTTTCTGGATTACCACCTAACTTCACAATCCAATCCATGCAGAAGTTACGCCAATATGGGAACCACTCATCATCTGTACCTGGCTTGCAGAAGAATTCCATTTCCATCTGTTCAAATTCACGTGTACGGAAGATAAAGTTACCTGGAGTAATTTCATTACGGAAGGACTTACCAATCTGGCAGATACCAAATGGTAACTTCTTACGGTATGCACGTGCCACTTGTTTGAAGTCTACAAACATGCCCTGTGCTGTTTCAGGTCTTAGGTAAATTGTATTCTTAGAATCTTCCAATGTTCCTTGGAATGTCTTAAACATCAAGTTGAACTGGCGAATGGATGTAAAGTTATGTCCACCACAGTCAGGACATGGAACGTTATTATCTTTGATGTACTGTTCCATCTGTTCATTGCTCCAACCCTCTGGATTTACTGTTCCATTGGAGAAGGATTCAATTAATTGGTCCGCACGGTGTCTTGTATGACACTGCTTGCAGTCCATTAAAGGATCAGAGAACCCCTTTAAGTGTCCTGATGCTTCCCAAACCTTAGGATTCATTAAGATTGCTGCTTGAATCTCTTCATTGTTTGGGTCTTCTTGTATAAACTTCTTTTGCCACGCACGCTTGATGTTATCTTTGAGGTTAACACCTAAAGGACCAAAGTCCCAAGTATTACTTAAACCACCATAAATTTCTGAGCCTTGAAATACAAATCCTGTATTCTTTGCATGCGAAACAATTAAGTCAAATGTCTTCTGTCTATCCATTGAAATTGAGCCTCCAAAATATTCCCATAATATCCTGTAAAGTATAGCATTTTCAACCTATTTTTACAATCTTACGATATGTCATATCACTGCCAAAAATAAAATTCCCCTAGCAGTATTCTCTAGAGGAATGAAATATTTATACTTCAAAACGAATATTGAAATTATTTTAAATCAATCGGTCCTTTTTTATCATTTTTAATAGCATCTACTAGACCATCGATAATCTGTACAGCTTCCAGTGTACCAAGATATTTACCACCTTCACGTAAAGCAAAGTAACTAATAACAACTGGATGTCCTGAACGTTCAGACAAGATGGTAAGACTATCACGTTTACCATTCTTAAAATCACTAATTAGCATACGCACAATTGGTTCAACGCGCTTTGGATGACAAGAATACACCGGTCTTCCAAGGGCTACTTGTGGACGTGTAAACACCTTCTCACCTTCATTAAAATAAATGTTTATATCTTCTTCATCAACAAGCGTAATTTCAACAGGTAGTGCATTTAACATTGCCTTCAACTGTTTGAAACTCATATGTCCACCTGAAATCTCAATACTTTCATCGTGGATAATCGTTGGATATTTAATTTCTTTTACCTTATCCCATACTGGTATATCTTCTAAAGCTAAATAGCAATAACCATACATTGGAAAATCTCTTGAGATTGCGATCCATTCATCTTCAGTAAAGTAATTTGTTGCTAGCGGGAATAAAATATTCTTTTCTTTAAAAATCATTTCATTCATACGCTTAACAACACGTCGTAGTGAATCCATATCTTTTGAATCTTCAACTACAAACTTCTTTAATTCTTGTTTTATTTCATCTTCTACACCCCACATAACATCACTTGGACCAGGGAAATTGTATTTATCCTTTAAAAGTGGGAATATAGTTTCTTCTTTTTTCTTGTAATGCGATTCGATAGCACGTAGTTCAATTACATCTGCTAGAACATCCTCAGGCTTCACATCTTCCTTGAGTTTCTCCTCTAGTGCTGTAACACGCTTTTCAATTTGTGCATTTTCTAATTCCAGAATATGCAAAGGATGACCTGGTGTACGCATTAATACAGTTGTCGCATCTGCTGTTTGTTCATCAAAGCTGGCAATTGTATCTAAAACACGCTCCTCTTCTGCTGAACGTTCCACTTCCTTCTCTGCATTCGCAATTCTTTCACTTCGTGTAGCACCATGGAATAATGCGGAATGGACATCGCATAAGCGTTGTACATCACTGAGCTTTGTACCTTCTGAAAGAAGGGTTTGTTCAGCACGTGCAATTTCAACAGCTGAAACATCCGAGAAATTAGCCGCAAAATCTTTTCTAACTGATTCGATATCCTCGCCACTACTTAAACGCTGTACATATGATTTTAGTAATGCTTCGCGATCACTAGAATTTAAGTCACTACTCTTTCCTAAATCTGCTGATAAAGCTTTCATTTTTTCTTCCTGTTGTTTTTGTAGCTGTTCAGGAGTATTGATTACTTCAAAGCCACTTAATGTAAAAGCATCAATAATTGTAGAAAGAGGAATTTCTTTCACTCTTGCGCCTTTTGGGATAGTCATCATCTTACCCATTGTATTTAACATGGATGGTTTTACAATTTCAGTAAAACCCAACTCAGACATAATATCTTTCACTTCAGGATATGCACTTGCAATTTCGAATACACTCTTTGATAAATCTATCGTTTTCTTTTCCATCATTTTCACCTCACTTTTTTAGTATACGTCACAACTTTAAAAAAGTGCTGTAATACTATCTCATACGATGTTTAACCCAAAAAGAAAAAGAGATTCAGTCAAATCTCTCCTCATCATTAATCCAGTACTTTCTCAGTAGAAAAGAAAGTATTTTTGTTTCATCTTTTGACTATACAATCGTATGTAGATGCATATAAAAATTCATTGATTTTAACTGTATATCCGCATGAAGATACAGAATATCTACGAGGTATTGTAAATCCTTCATATCCCCTTCGATATACTGGTTAACGATATCGATTTTGTTTAGACCTGCTTTACATAATAATCGGAAACGTCGTAAGTCTTCTGTCTTCATAAAAGGAATGTGATGTTCTTCTGCGTGTTTTTGACACAGGAAACCTCCATCCTTTGGACTTACCGTAACAACATGCGTATTACCACAAGTAACGCATGCATCTACATCTGGTAGTAACCCTGCAACATCTAGCATATCTACAAATAGTAATGATAGTACAAGGGTTGGATCATATCCCTGATCTAACTTTGAAAAAACAATCTCTAAGAATGTATACTCATCGCTATTTGTCATATCACTACTTGCTTGTAGTGTTAATACGTTAATGAGTTCAGCCGCAACTGCAGCTGCACTAGATGCTGTAATATTCTCATGCATAGAGCGATAGTAGTCTTTACAACGTGCATTCTTCAAGTGAAAGATAGTCTTAGTCTCGTTATAATCGAATAAGATTTCTGTTTTTGTATAAGGCATAATCGAGCCAGCATTCTTGCTAGTCATCTTGCGTACACCCTGCGCCACAAAGGATAACTTTCCATACTCTTTTGTAAGTACACTGAGTATCACATCTGCTTCACGATAGTCGCTTTGCTTTAATACAAACCCAGTAATACGATCATTCATCTCTACTTGCTCCACCATAGCCGTATTCTGTAATACGAGCATCTCGTGAACGCCATTCATTTTCTACACGAACAAATAACTCTAAGAAGACCTTCTTACCAAGTAACTTTTCGATATCTTCACGTGCTAAAGAACCAATCTTTTTTAACATCTGTCCTTGCTTGCCAATCATGATACCCTTTTGGCTATCACGTTCTACAAGTATCATTGCTTGGATATATACCTTGTCCTTTTTGAATTCTTTATTTTCAATTAGAACTGCTGATGCATGAGGAACTTCATCTTCCGTTTGCGTCAGAATCTTTTCACGAATTAATTCTGCAATACGGAAGTTTTCAGCACCGTCACTTGTCATCTCTGCTGGATACAGTAAACCTCCTTCTGGAAGGTACTTTCTAGTCGTCTTGATCAAGTCTTCAAAAGAACGTCCAAATTTTGCAGATAATGGGAAGTATTCCGCAAATTCATAGCGTTCTTGCCACTGTTGAATTACTTTTACAATCTTTTCAGGCTGCATCTTGTCCATCTTATTTAAGATCAAGAATACAGGTAATCCTGTATTTTTAACCATGTTTAAAACAAACTCATCACCTTTTGCGTATGGAACACTGGCATCCACTACGAGATAGATTAAATCTACACCTTGGATAACATCTGCAGCTTCCTTGTTCATTCGTGATTCAAGACGAAACTTTGGTTTATGAATACCAGGAGTATCAGTAAATATAATCTGGCATTCTTCATCTGTATAAATACCACGAATCTCAGAGCGCGTTGTTTGAGGCTTACTAGATACGATAGCTACCTTTTCTCCAATCAAAGAATTGATTAAAGTACTCTTACCTGCGTTTGGTCTTCCCGCTAACGCAACAAAACCGCTTCTCATCGACATACATCCTCTGTCGTAAACTGGAATGGTAATAAATCATTCATGCATGTGTCCATTTCATCTTTACGATTGGATAAATAGATTGGTGTATCCCCTGTAATTAGTTCACTTAAAACCTGACGGCAAATTCCACATGGTGCCGCAATACGGTCTCCATCACTTACAATTGCAAGTGCTTCAATCATATCCTTGCGATAACCATTGGAATATGCCGCAAAGATTGCGGAACGCTCACCACAGTTGGTTGCTCCAAAAGACGCATTCTCTATATTTGCACCCCAGAATACTTTTCCATCCTTAGTCAGTACTGCTGCTCCAACATGGAAGTTGGAGTATGGTGCATAACTATTTTCCATTGCTTTAAAAGCTTCTTCAATTAATTCTTCTCGTGTCATGACGACCTCCCTTAAAACAGATGATGAATGAATATCAAGATACCTACACTAAGCGCAATCATTGACGCAAATAATACACCACCAGCGCCTAAGTCTTTGATAAACTTAATCTTTTCATTTCTTTCTGTCGTATATAAATCACAAAGTTTTTCGATACATGTATTTAAGATTTCTGCTACTATCACAAGTCCTATACAAAGAAGGATTGCTAACCATTCATAATAATTACAACCAAGTATCCATGCCGCAATACATGCTAATATCGCAAGAATATACTGAATCTGCACACTCTTATCTTGAAATGAAGATACTAAACCCTGAAACGCTACAATAAACTTATTTATCATCGCGACTAATAATCGGATCTAAGATCCTATCCTGTAAGGCAAACATCTTCTTTTCATCATTTGGATTCATATGATCATATCCCAAACAATGAAGGAGTCCATGCGTGAATAAGAATCCCATTTCACGCTTTTCAGAGTGGCCATATTCTCTTGCTTGTTTTCTAGCATAATCAATGTTGATGAAAAGATCACCAAGATCTTTTTCTTCATCTGGGATGAAGTCTTCTAAACCATCACGAATCGCAAAACTAATGACATCCGTTGGTCGATCTATCCCACGATAGTCTCGATTGATGATATGAATGGTACGAGAGCGAACAAACGTAACGCTGATTTCTAAATCCTTTGCTAGTTTTAATTCCTTCTCTGTACGCTTTGCGATAGTCTGGAAGAATTCCTCATATGCATGCATATCTTGGTTCGTTTTATTGATATATGTAATTTCCATATTATCCTCGCTTCTTCAAAGACAGCTCACGTCTTTGTTCATCTTCTTTGCTGTAGCGTTCAATAATCTTCTGTACGATAGGATGACGTACGACATCATCCGCACTTAATTCCATAATTTTAATTTCACTTAAACCCTCTAGAATGCGGGTAGCTTCAATCAGACCACTAGTTTGATTATGATTTAAGTCAATCTGTGTAACGTCACCCGTAATGATCATAGAAGAGCCAAAGCCAAGTCTTGTTAGAAACATCTTCATCTGTGATGCTGTTGTATTCTGTGCTTCATCCAAGATAACGTATGCATCATCAAGAGTACGTCCACGCATATACGCAAGTGGTGCAATCTCAATTGTACCCTTTTCGATTAACTTCTCCGTTTGTTCATTACCAAGCATATTATGTAGTGCGTCATAGAGAGGTGTTAAGTATGGATCTACCTTCTCCTTTAAATCACCTGGTAAAAAACCTAAACTTTCTCCCGCTTCTACTGCAGGACGTGTCAGAACGATACGCTTTACATCACCCTTTTTGAGTGCACTAACCGCCTTTGTGACTGCTAAGAATGTTTTACCAGTACCAGCAGGTCCAATCGCAAATACTACTGCTGCACTATCCATCGCTTTGGCAAAAGCATATTGTCCTAATGTCTTTGGCACAATTGCTTTCCCACTCATCGTTCTTCCGATAATTTCAGAACTCATTGACGTAAAGTCAATATTCTGTTCCTTCGCTAGCAAGCGACTAGCATAGATCACATCTTGTTCACTAATCACTTTATTCTGCTCTGCAAGCGTCATTAGCGCTGCTAAAATACGCTTGATAAGCTCTAGTTCTTCATCACTACAGTTTCTAACAAAGAATGTATTATCTCGATACGAAATATCTTTTTCAAATTGAGAACTTAAAACAATCAGGTTTCTATCATGATTGCCTATAATATTCATTGCAATCTGTTCTTTCATTCCATCTAAGTGAATTGATTTTATATTTTCCAAATTAATATCTCCTTAGTAACAATATTTTAACAGGTATATTCATATTTATAAATGTTTTACGCTCAGATTGATTTTGTGCTAAACTACTGTAATACAAAAAGGAGTTATCTAAATGAAAAGACGACTAGCATTTCTATTAAGTATAATGTTATTGGCTGGATGCACAAAACAGACAGCAAATTCATCTAGTGCTACAAATACAAGTACATCAAGCACAAATGAGAATTCTGGTGGATGTGCCGCATTTGCGGAATGTGAATCCAGTGAAGATGAAGCAAAACTCTACGAAGATTTACTAACTGCACAAAATACTCCATTTGAAAAAGTCACAATGGAAGATGTTGTTTCCTACTTTGAGAACAAAGAAAGTCACATTGTATTCTTAGGCTTCCGTGATTGTCCTTGGTGCCAAGATTTAATGCCTATCTTAAACGATATCGCGATTCAAAAAAACGTTAAGATTAAGTATGTTAATGTACGTCCAGAAAACACAAAAGAAAGTGACCTACGTAATGAAAATAATCCAACATACGTAAAGCTCCAAGAGTTACTTGGCGATGTGTCTGGTGATGGTACAAATAAAATCTATGTTCCTTATGTAGGTGTGATTCGTGATGGTAAAGTTGTAGATTTCATGTTGAGCTTTGACTATGATGCACATACCGTTCAGATTACAGAAGAACAGATTGAAGAATATAAGAAACTTCTAAATGAATTATTAGACAAATAAACTCCGGATATCCGGAGTTTTGTTTTATATAGCCTTATAACATTGTGCAAGAAATCCACTTCTTGCGTTTTCTTCTGTGTCCTCACTTTCATCAAAACCATCATACGGTGCTTTTGGATCATGTACTTTTGGTTTTCTTCGGAGTGAATTACAGATTTCATCAATATGTGCAAATGTAAAGGTAAAGTCATCTGTCCATCCTGTATGTCCTGTAATAATCTTTAGTTGTAGATTACGTTTTTCAAGTATCTCTTTGAGTCTTTGTAATGATTGACATTGCAGCTTACGATCTTCCGCAAGTGTATTTAAAAATGCATAACCACCATCTGCACCAAACCAGATTGTATCTCCTGTAAAAAGATACGAATCATCAATCAGATACACAAGATGACCCCATGTATGGCCAGGCACAAGAATTGCTTCTACTTTTATATTTCCAATGTAGAAAACCTGTCCATCTTCAATCAATACTTTTTGATTATCAATGACAACCTGTGGTAATGTCGTTAAGCCCCAAAACACTTTGCGATGCTTATGACCTTCTAGATATTCATTTTCTACTTTTCCAATGTATATTGTCGCATCGCTAAAAAGTTCGTCACTACCTTGTTCAATTGCACCTACATGATCGGTATCTTGATGCGTAACAAGAATCTCTTTTATCTCTTTTGGATTGATATGAAGCCACTGCATCTTCTCTGCAAGTCGACCATAGTTATACCCTGCATCAATCATGATAGTTTGACCATCCTTTGTGTAGAAATAAATATTCGCTACATACTCTCTGATACAACTTACTCTATCGTCAATAAAACCTGTGTTTAAAGGTTTGAAGATTTCCTTGCCTTTAAACATAAAAGACATAAACTTCACCTGAAACTTTGAGTCATTCTTAGACATGCTTATTCACCTTTTTTCTAAATAAACTCTAATTATATTTTGTAGTTAGAAACTAGTCGCAAGTTAATTATAACAAACTCAAAACAAGATGACGCAAAAATATAAAAAAAGAAATGCTTACGCACTCCTTATTTTCCTCTTCTTCTCGCTTTACGAGCAGCTTCGATCTTAAGCTTTCTCTTAACACCAGGCTTAACGTAGTACTCTCTCTTACGAGCTTCGGCGAGGGTTCCATTGCGGGATACCTGACGCTTGAAACGGCGTAGCGCATCATCCAAATTCTCATTTTCCTTGAGGACGACTCTAGACATTCCTAACCCCCCTTTCTCTTTAATAAAGCATTAGTATCATACCAAATCCCTTACACCATTGCAAGATATTTATACGATTATTACACAGGTTTTTTACGTAATTACAATATCAAATATCCTATCAAAAAGCAGATATATATTCATTTAGAAAAATATCTGCTTTTATGTTTATTTACTTTGTGAATATCAATTATTCTTTAATTAATTCAACGCCTGCGGATGCTCCGATACGATCAGCACCTGCTTCTACCATCGCCTTAAAGTCTTCCTTCGTACGAACACCACCAGAAGCCTTTACCTTTAGACGATCACCAACTGTTTCCTTCATTAGTTTTACATCTTCGACTGTTGCGCCACCTGTTGAAAAACCAGTAGATGTCTTAACGAAGTCAGCACCAGCTGCTTCCGCATTCTTACATGCGCGTACTTTTTCTTCATCCGTTAAAAGACATGTTTCAATAATTACTTTGAGTGTTATATTTCCACAAGCGTTCTTAATTTGACGAATTTCGTTAGTTACGTAGATATCATCATGGTCTTTTAGCTTACCAATATTGATTACCATATCTACTTCTTGGGCACCTTTTTCAATTGCGTCCTTTGTCTCAAAGACTTTTGCTTCTGTAGTCATTGCACCTAATGGGAAGCCTACTACAACACAAAGTTTTACATCAGAACCTGCTAATGCTGCTTTGGCTGTCGGAATCCAACATGGGTTGATACATACTGACGCAAAATCATTTGCGACTGCTTCTTCACACAACTTTATAATCTGATCACTTGTTGCGTTAGGTTTTAAAATTGTATGGTCGATATACTTACTCGGTTTCATCTAATCCTCCTTCATCACCAAAATAATATTTCTTCAATACTTCATGGCAGATGACATCATCACCTTCATAGGGTTCACGTCCGAATTCACGCGCAATAAACTTTTCATTGCCTTTTCCTAATACCAAAATGGTATCTCCTTCAGAACATAGTTCTACTGACTGTCGAATCGCATCATAGCGATCTTCGATAATCACATAATTTTTATGATGTATTCCCTTCGCAATATCTTCTGCGATTTCACGTACATTTTCACCACGTGAGTCATCTTCCGTTAGAATTATCATATCACAATAACGGTCTAATATCTCACCGAATATTGGACGCTTAGCAGTATCACGTTTGCCGGCACTACCAGTAATTGCGATGATACGGCAATCCTTAGGTGTGATAGAAGATGCGTATTGGCATACCTTCTCTATACCATCCGCAGTATGCGCAAAGTCTACAATTAAACTAAATGGCTGGCCATCTTGGATACGCTCCATTCTACCTTCCACTTGGTTTAAGTGCTGAATATAACCTGCAATATCATCCATGGATACACCCTTTTGATGTATTGCCGCAATCGCAGCCACAAGGTTATAGATATTAAATCGTGCAATCAGATTTGTCTCTAAACGATAATCTTGCTCATTTACACGTAGGGTAAAGCGTGTGCTGTCCTTAAGTAAATGATAATCCGTTACACGATAATCAGCTTCATGATCAATGCCATAGGTAAATACCTTCGCTTGTGTATCTTGTACAATCTTCATACCACTAGGATCATCCACATTTACAATCGCAATGGCGTCTTCTTTTAGTTGATCAAAAAACTTCTTTTTCGCATTAAAGTAGTTTGTCATCGTACCATGATAATCTAAGTGATCATGGGTTAAGTTTGTAAAGATTGCAACATCGAAGTCTATCGCATCCAATCTTCCTTGATCAATTGCGATAGATGAAGCTTCATATGCACAGTTTTTAATACCTGCATCAAGCATATCTCTTAAAATACCATGAACTTCATCAATGTTTGGTGATGCGACAAGTGGTGGTAGTTTTACGTTGTTATACTCAATTGAAATTGTACCTACATACGCTGTTGGTTCAATTTGATTTAAGATATTCCGAATAATCCACGCAACAGATGACTTACCATTTGTACCTGTAACACCATACATCGTCATGTGATGGCTAGGATAGTCATAGAAACTATCTGCGACTTGGTTAAAGACATGCACAACATCTTTTACCTTGATGTATGTTACATCAGAATGATACTTTTCTAATACTTCACTATGTACGATAACAATTGCACCATTTTCAATCGCTTCATCAATATGTTCGTGTCCATCACTCACAAGTCCCTTGACGCAGAAAAAGATAGAGTCTGGTCTCTTCTTGCGACTATCATCCATCAAACTCTTAATTTCAATATCTGGTACATTTTCAAAAAAATCTGTTAATTTCATTTGTCTTATCCTTTATTACAAAGTATTATCATGTGCTTCATTGAATTCACTAATGACAGCACATGCATACATCGCTGCTGTTTCTGCTCTTAGAATACGTCTTCCAAGTGTGATCGTTTCATATCCATTCTGCTTTAAAAACTCTACTTCCTCAGGCGCAAAACCACCTTCTGGTCCAATTACAAATGTAATGGATTGTCCTGGTAACAACACTTCTGTCATAAACCTAGAATTAGAGTAGGCATTTTCGTATGGAAGAACGTTAATATCAGAACGATACTTCGCAAGATCTTTTAGTTGCACAATTGGTGTAATTTCAGGTATACGATTACGTTTACACTGCTCTGCAGCTTCTTGTAGGATATCAATCCGACGTGCTTGTTGTTTATCTTCTTTGTCTTTTTTCGCACGTACGACACAACGCATTGACTCAAATGGCACAATACGTGTTACACCAAGTTCGCATGCCTTCTGTAACACAAGTTCAAACTTTTCCTTGCGGATAAGTCCGATCGCAAGTGTAACTTCAACACCAATCTCGTTAATCCGTTCATCCTTCTCTAGGACCATTGCCACAAAGTCTTTTCCCTTGTTGTAGGCATCCGCAAAATACCCAATTCCATCATAAACTAATCGTATCTTTTCATGATGTAAACGAACAACATTCTTAGCATGATGTGCTTGGTCTTTATTAAAGATATATTCTTGACCTACCACAAGTGGTGTATCACTGAAGTATTGTTGCATAGTCCCTCCATAATCGAAAAGAAAACGAATTACTCGTCTTCTTTATCTGTTTCTGTTTCTTGAATTGTTACTTTAACTTGTAACACAGTTCTTTGGTCTGCTTCTGTAACAGTCACATGCAGATTCTTATAATCAAATGACTCTCCAACCTCAGGGATATGACCAAGACGATAAATCACCCAACCAGAGATAGAGATATATCCTTCATCTTCATCATCATCTTCGATGTCAAAACGATCAAACATATCATCCACTTCAGCATCACCTTTAATGAGGTAGGTTGTATCATTGATTTTTGTATAGAACTCTTCGACAATATCGTGTTCATCCCAAATTTCACCAACGAGTTCTTCGATGATATCTTCAACAGTAATAATACCGTCTGTACCTCCAAACTCATCTAGGACAACCGCCATATGTGTCTTATTTGTTTGTAGTTTCTTTAATAATTGAGAAATCTTTGTATTTGGACTTGTATAAACAATCGGCTTTACAATCTTGCGTAAAGATGTTTGGTTGCGATAAATCAATTCATAGAAATCCTTTTCATGAATCACACCAATGATATGGTCAATTGATGACTCATACACAGGTAAACGTGAATAAGAATTCAAACGATAAACTTCTTCAATCTTCTCAATTGGATCATTTATATCTACCGCAATAATATCTACACGCGGTGTAAATACATCCATAACTTCAAGATCATTAAACTCAATCGCTGCAGAAATCAAGTCAGACTCATGTTCTTCAAGGTCTCCATCCTTTTCTGCCTCATCTACCATCGTAATTAATTCATCAGCGATATCAGAATCATCTTCTTCAATATGAATAACCTTACTTACAATCCATTGCCAACCTAACATCAACCATGTAATTGGTGTTAATAATACTTGTACAAACTTTACAAATCCAACTGTATACATCGCAACCTTTTCTGGAAATTGCTTTGCAAGTGACTTCGGTGTGATTTCACCAAAGACCAATACTAGGATTGTAATAACTGCCGTTGATACAGTTGGACCATTTGTACCAACCCACATTGTAAATAACAATGTACCTACAGTCGCTGTAATAATGTTGACAACATTATTACCAATTAAAGCTGTGACTAAAAAACGATCAAAGTTTTCAAGAACTTTTAATACTTCTCCTGCCTTCTCTTCACCATCACTATACATATTTTTTAAGCGAATCTTACTCGCTACGGAATATGCTGTTTCTATAGCCGAAAAAAGACCCGAAAAGAAAACAAGCACAATAATCGCTAAAATATACTGTCCTGCTTGATTCATATGCGGATCTCGCTTTCATTTGTCATATTAATACATATATTGCCTTCCGGCGGAACTGATGAACCCTCCAAAATAAACACTCACCTTTCTTACTAATGTTGGAATTATACCACAATAGTGAAAAATCATGCAATAAAGCATGGATTTACATTCGTGATCACTTCTTTTTAAAAACATTCATCTTTACATGACAATGAGGACAAACAGGCTTTTCAAAACTAACAGTATATCCACATTCCGAACAGTCACACTTCGGTAAATAAACTATTCCGTTCACATTACTTTCATCAACACGTGTATGATGGATCCAATGCGGTAATCGTTTCTGTAAAGATGCCATCGTCGATTCATTTTTATTCACTTTTACACCTGATGCCATATCGAAACCCACCTTTCATTATCATTATATCGAATAACATTTCCTACCTTTTTGAAAAGTATATGAAAAGTCGCATAGCGAATATGCGACTGTAAAATCTAATCTTTCATCAATTTTTAAAACTTTGGATAAACATCTTTTTCTATCATTTCAAATGGATTCTTTTTAAAGTTCCAGCAGCCAACTTTACCACGATAGTAAAGCATGTTTTGAAGCATTTCATGTACAAGCGCATCCTTAACCATGAGCTTGGCATCCATCTTATTAACCCACTTTACTTCTTGACTACTTCCATTTGCGATTAGTTCTCCACTTTCGTACTTACAGATAAAGTCTACATTTACATTATTAAATGTTAGATCTTTATTAATTCCAACTAGATCAAGAATCATAACAGTCGCACCTGTTTCATCTAGTATGATACGTTCCATTGCATTTTGTAGAGATTCATGTTCTGCCACAAATCCAGTCGGACATTCCCATCCACGGAAAGCATTTTTGACAAGTAATACCTCGTCATTTTCATTTACTACTAAGCCACTTACGGATACGTGATGATTGTACTGCATAGGTTACCTCCCCTTATTGTAGATATGAAAAAAGAGGACATAAATGCCCTCTTAAATTAACCTCTTCTAAAGAAACCAGGAATACTGTCGCTAGCGTCAGAAGATGAAGAACCAAATACAGCAGAGTCATCATTCTGTAATGAAACACCACTTGCTGGCTTTGTAGAAGGAGCAGCCTTCTTTTCTTCTTCCTTCTTAGGTTCAGACAATTCGAAACCTGTAGCGATAACAGAAACGATAATTGCATCGCCAATCTTGTCGTTAATAGCTACACCGAAGATGATATCGATATCATTACCAGCTGCTTCACGAATGAAGTCAACAGCTTCAGATGCATCGAATGCGGACATACTTGTACCACCAGTAACGTTGATAATTGCACTCTTTGCACCAGCAATCTGTGCTTCTAGTAATGGAGATTGAATAGCGCGTGCTGCAGCTTCTCTAGCCTTGTCATCGCCATCAGCCATACCGATACCGAATAATGCGGAACCTTGACCTTCCATAACACTCTTAATATCTGCAAAGTCCAAGTTAATCATTGCTGGAACAGCAATCAAATCAGTAATTGTCTGTACGCCTTGACGTAAGATATTATCTGCTTCCTTGAACGCATCCTGGAATGGAATATGTCCAATTACTTCTAATACTTTATTATTAGAAATGATGATTAATGAGTCTACATACTCCTTGAGCTGTTCAAGACCCTGTTCAGCATTTCTTTCTCTTCTCTTACCTTCGAAATTGAATGGCTTAGTAACGATACCTACTGTTAAGCATCCAAGTTCCTTAGCAATCTTTGCGAATAATGGGGCTGCACCTGTACCAGTTCCACCACCCATACCTGCTGTAAGGAATACCATGTCGGCACCTTCCATAGATTTACGGATTGCATCTTCGCTTTCTACAGCTGCCTTGCGTCCATTGTCTGGGTTACCACCAGCGCCAAGACCTTCTTTACCTAACTGAATCTTATTTGCAACTGGAGAAATATCCATTGCCTGAAGATCAGTATTAGCGATATAGAATTCAACACCCTGCACGCCTTCCTGTACCATGCGGTTTACAGCGTTGCTACCTGCTCCGCCGACACCAAATACCTTGATTTTTGCTACCTGGTTGTAAGTTAATTCTGCCATAACGTTTACCTCTCCAATTTATTTCTTTCCATCGAGAAACAATCCCTTGAGTTTATTTGTCAAGGTATCTTCTTTCGTAGTCTCTACCTTTCTATCGCGGTAGGATACGTTTTTGATAAAAGCATCAAGATCTAAGCTGTTTTCAGTCTGACCGATAATAGGTAATCTATCTTGGTAGGCATAGAACAATCCGAGACATGCGGTTAATGCTGCGTTTCTTCCCCCTAATGTTTCCGGAATATAATCTCTAACTTCTACATTTAGGCGCTTGCTTAAAAGGTTTTCTAAGCCTTCAGTTTCGCCACCTTCACCAGTAATAATAACAGTTGTTTCACCTGCTTGCAAGATTCCTTCGCAAGTTTCTGTAATTGCATTCAGCCATGTTTCAATATTAGGTCTAATGCAGTCAACTAACTCCTGTTCACTGATAGTTCTATTTTCACCATTATCATTCCAAATGTGGATGATATTTGAAGAACAAACCGTCTGATCAAGTCTTGCACTATACTTGATTAACTCAATTGCATTCTTCATATTAATGCCATATTTTTCAACAGCTGCGTTTGCGATATTACCAAGTCCCATTGGTAAAATTGTAGATGCCGCAAATCTTCCCTTATAAAGAAGACCTAATGTTGTCGCATCACGTTCTACCTTTAAGACAATTACTTGACGATCAACGGACTGTTCAAATAAAGCAGCTTCTTTACCAACAGCATAGATATCCGCAAAGATATCCATTACCTTAAGACCAGCGTTCTCTACGCAAGTTACTAAGTCATACGCAAACTTACGGTCGGCACACAATAAGTCAATATCCACAATTAATTGAGAGCACTTTTCCCCAAGAGGAATACGACGTGTAGTCATACCATTCACTGTATACTTCACGCATACCGTCTGAATCAAAGCACTATCATTACCGATATTTACTTCTTCTGCTTTCTTAATTGCATTGCGTACGTCTTGAATTGTTACTGTTCCATCGATACCTTCAATATCAACCGTTGATTTCAAAGATATACGTTTTAGATTAAATGCAGGGATTGCAAGAATTACTTGCTGTACACTAGCACCTACCATCTTCTTAGCAGACGCTGCTGCCTGCTTAATGGAACCAATTAAAGCATGTTGGTCTGTAATGCCATTATAAGAGAGTCCGCTACATGGTACTCTTTCAACCTTTATAATATTAAATCTGGTGTTGA
Organism: Solobacterium sp.; assembly: GCA_015256455.1. GTDB lineage: Bacteria > Bacillota_I > Bacilli_A > Erysipelotrichales > Erysipelotrichaceae > Bulleidia. The sequence continues at coordinate 24,358 of JABZMB010000014.1, forward strand.
AAAACTCACCAATTACTAATCGAACCTCATGGTCAGCGGCCTCAATTGCCGCATAAATCTGTTTATCTGTCACCGTGAAGTCTCCTTTCAGTTATATTCGTATTTTATCACATTTACATTTCAAAATGTAGTCGATTACTACCTTTAAAAAGCCTATTTTCATAGAATTTACATAATTCATTTCTGCATCTTCTACATGATTCTTTGAAAAACAGATTCCATATGCTACTTTTTGGTTGCATTTACAAGTAATCTATGATATCTTTTGTAAGCAAATTATAAGTAAAGGAGGTTATGGTATGTCCAGAGTATGTGCTGTATCCGGTAAGAAAGCAATGTCAGGAAACAGACGTTCCCACTCCCTACGTGCTACTCGTCGTAAGTGGAATGTGAACTTACAAAAGGTTCACATGATCGTTGATGGCAAGCCACAGACAGTTAAGATCTCAGCTCGCGCATTAAAGACATTAAAGGCAGGAGCTAAGGCTAAAGCTGCTGAGTAATCGCCGGTTATATGAAAAAGAATTCCCCGAAGGGAATTTTTTTATGCATCTTTTGATTGTATCACTGTTACCTTACCTGCATGCACAGTAACAATACCTCTATCTTCTAGAATTTCATTAGAAGTTGTATAGGTATCTTTGTTTGTAAGTTGTTGTTTATCTAAAGGATATTTTAGTCCTTCCAAGCTAATGATTGCCTCATCCTCTGTAAAGAATGAGATATATGTATACTCATGCTTATCAATGGAATGAACACCTTCAGCTAGTGAATAGATAAAGTTATTTTGATCATGGAGATATACTGTTTCAGGAAAACGTGATACCAGACGCAAATTAATCATCGCATGGTCTAATCTTCCACCTAGTCCACCATAGAGGTGGATTTTTTGATATCCCTTCTCGATGGCATACATGACTGCAGCTTCACTATCTGTATCATCCTTAATTGGATTTAGTTGAAGTAACGTATCACTATATTCCTTGATATACGCTAAATCACTTTCTTCAACAGAATCAAAATCGCCAATTGCCAGTAACATCCTTTTGCCATTTCTTGCAAGCGTTAATGCACCTTTATCTACACCAATGTAGTTTTCAGCAGTCGGAATCGATTCACAACGTTTTAATATAATAGCTACTGAAGTTTCCATAACTTCTCACATACTTCGTGGATATCATTCTTAAATACATAAGAACCTGCCACAAGCACATCTGCCCCTGCTGAAGCACATAATGCACCTGTTTCTTCGTTGATACCACCATCAACTTCGATATGTGTATCAAGGCCCTCTTCATTTAACCATGTACGAAGTGTACGAATACGTTCTAGTGCCTCTGGCATAAACTTCTGACCACCAAAACCTGGTTCTACACTCATAATTAAGAACAAGTCAAAATCATGCAAGAATGGCTTTAATACTTCAATTGGAGTCTGTGGCTTTAATGTTAATCCTACTTTTTTTCCTTGGTCATGGATATGTTTTGCAAGTGCTTTAATTTCTTCTTTATCGTAAATTGTTTCAACATGGAAGGTAATCTGGTCTGCACCAGCATTCATAAATACATCGGCGAACATCTTAGGGTCAGTTACCATCAAATGAACATCTTTAAATAAAGGTGATAGTTTTACAAAACCTTTTAGGATGTCTGGTCCAAATGTTAAGTTCTTTACAAAGTGTCCATCCATGACATCAAAGTGCATCCACTCTGCCTTGGAGGAATTTAGTAATTCGCATTGTTCAGTCATATGACTGTAATCTAAAGATAATACGGATGGAGCAACAATCATAAGTATTTCTCCCTTCTCTCTTGAATAATCTGTAAAACGCCAAGATAGTTCTCATAGCGTTCTCTAGGTATTTTACCTGCTTCTACCGCTTCTTTAATTTTACATCCAGGTTCGTTTTGATGAACACAGTCATTGAAGCGGCAATCATGTAAATATGGCACGAAGTCTGGTACATATTCAGCTAGTTCGTGTGCTTGAATATGCGAAAAGTCCAAGGAACTAAAGCCAGGTGTATCTGCCACCAGTCCCCCTGCAACCTCATGTAATTCATTATGTCTTGTGGTATGTTTACCTCTTCCAAGTGCCTTTGAAATCTCTTGAGTCGCAAGATGGAATGATGGCTCTAATTGGTTTAATAACGTACTCTTACCAGCACCACTTTGACCAGTTAATACAGAAATCTTATCTGTTAAAATACCAGCTATCGATGGATCTAAACTACCTTTTGCGGTACGGATAACCTTCATCGCACCTTTTTCATAGGCTTGAATCTGTTCTTCTACTTCTTGGCTAA
>JABZMB010000015.1 GCA_015256455.1 Solobacterium sp.
AGATGGTAACGCATGAGATTGTTTCCGCATCCCGTTGGACAGATGAAGTAAAACCTGCTTATATGGCGTGGGATCGTCGTATGGGTGATTATGATAATTACTTACAAAAGATGGTAGAAATCTTTAAAGAGACCACAAAAGGAATCTCTGCAGTACATATTGAACACATTGCACAAAAGGTTATTGAACAAAAGGGTGAACGTGTTTATCAGTTCACGAGAAAAGAGATAGAACGCCATCGTAGACAAGGGCATCTGTTAATTGCGATTTCTGGTTCGCCAGAACCACTCGTCAAAGAGATGGCTGAGAAGTATAAGTTTGATGACTTCCGTGGTACACAATATTTAAAGGATGCACAGGGAATTTATACAGGAGAAGTTGTTCCTATGTGGGATAGTGTCTCTAAAGAGAAGGCAATTCTAACATTACAGAAGAAGTATGACTTAGACTTGCAAGCATGTTATTCCTATGGAGATACCAATGGTGACTTTACAATGTTTAAGAATACAGGTCATCCATGTGCTATCAATCCAACACGAGAATTATTACACCGTATCCAAGAAGATGAAGAGTTATGCAAGCGTATGCGTGTTGTTGTAGAAAGAAAAGATGTTATCTACAACATTGATATCAATAGTTTACATATAGAGTAGAAGGATAAAGACATGAATCGACAAGATTTAATCAACCAGTTACAGTCATATCAATCATTTAATGAACAAGAAGAAGCTGATCGTCAGGTGATGTTAGAGTTACTTCAAACATCGGATAATATCTTTTATCGTACCAATTTACTCGCACACTTTACTGCATCTGCGTGGGTTGTAAATAAAGCACATACACATGTGCTTATGGCATTTCATAATATCTATCAAACCTACGCATGGCTTGGTGGTCACGCAGATGGAGAAGAAGATCTTCTTTCTGTTGCTCTAAGAGAAGTAAAAGAAGAAAGTGGAATTCAAACTGTTAAACCAATCACAGAAGGTATCTATTCGCTTGAGACGATTGAAGTAAATGGACATGAGAAAAAGGGTAAGTATGTCCCAAGTCATCTGCACTTAAATGTAACCTATCTATTAGAAGCTGATGATACAGAGAGTTTACATATCAAACAAGATGAAAATAGTGCGGTGAGTTGGTTTCCAATTGATCAGGTGTTGGATGTTGTTGATGAACCATGGATGGTAGAACGTATCTATAAAAAACTGAATCAAAAGCTGAAAGAAGGCAACTATGAAGGTTAATTTACTAGATGTCATCGATGCAATCGATACAATCAATGAAGATGAGACGTATTTTTACAGTATTCAGGATGAAGAAATTGTATATGCACTAGATGATGGTGAAGATGAGGAATTCTTTATTCCACTTCCTACAAAACAAGAAGTAAATGATTACCAGAATATGGTCAACTTCACAGAGACTATCGAAGATGATAAAAAACGTGATTGGTTCGAGAATGCAATCCATGGTAAAGGTGCTTTTAGACGCTTTCGTGCAACCCTAGAGCGCTTTGGCATGGAAACAGAATGGTATGACTATCTAGAAGCCTGTCATCGAGAACTTGCAATCGAGTGGTGTGAACAACACGGGATTGTCTATGATATGACAGCACGATGTGAAGAAGTAGATGATAATTGGATTGAAGAGGATGTCGTTGCAGAGAAAGAACCAATCAAACAGGTACAGATACCACTTCGTTTTGTACGTATTGATGAAGATAACTATATGAGTGCATTATCACTCTGTGATACCTACCTACAAGAGCTTGATCACTGCGCAGGAGTATCCTCTTCAAGTGATTATGATCGTGCACAGGATTATCTAGAAGAAGCACTGGAAGAAAAGGATATCTATGTACTCAGTGACCATGGTCGATTTATTGCCATGACGATCTGTAGAATGAATGGTAGTGTAACGACTATTACAGACTTATGCGTTGTCAAAGACAAACGAAGAAGTGGTGTTGCTCGACAATTAGTGCAAGAGATTCAAAAAGCAGAAGTACATCCACTTCAATTTGAAGTACCAACAAATAATTCAATCATGCATGCATTCTTGCAGGCAATTGGTTATGCAAAAGTGATTCATACAACTTATTCAAAGTAAAAAGGAAATCGCAAGATTTCCTTTAATATAGGCTATTTAAATATCTTACTAGTCTTTGACCAATACCATATAATTCAGCGCTACCGTTATTGTTGTTTGCACTGATACAGAAGGAATAACGATCTGTAAATCCCATCATGTAACTATGAATACGATCATTTGCACATTCTGCAGTGCCAGTTTTAGCATACACCATGCCATAACCACTTTCGGTTAAACCATATTCTAAGGCAGCACTATGCATATATTCCTTTAGTTTTTCATTTACACTGTGGGTTGTGGTTGTACTTAAGGAAGTCTTAGAGGAACGATATAGTGTTCTTCCATCCGATTGAATCGACTTAACGATATGTGGCTGCAACATAACACCATCATTTGCGATGGCTTGTGCCATCATCGCAATATGAAGGGGAGTAATGGTTGTATTGCCTTGTCCAAACGCTGTTTGTGCAAGTTCGGCATTATCGTTGTTGCCGATGTTGTAACTGGAATGAATGGTATCTAGGTAAGGAATTGTAATATCCTTTCCTACCATAAATGCATTCATCATCTTACTGAGTTTCTCAGCACCTACACGGATTCCTAAATCCGCAAAGTAACAGTTGCAGGATTTGGCAAGGGCTGTATTCATATCGATGGTACCAAATACCTGATTTTGGAAATTGGTAATCACAAAGTCACTACCTGCAGGGATGTAGCTGCCAGTATCGTTAAACTGTAAGAAACTATCGTCTAAGTTTTCATCTTCCTGCATGGTTAAGGCAGCGGCTGCAGTTACGACTTTAAAAGTACTGCCTGGTGGATCTTTTTCGAAAGTACCACGACGGAATTGTGATTCCGCAATATTACTTGCAAGCATACTATCTGGATCATTCACATTAAAGTCTACTGTACTCTGTGAACTCAAACAGAGAATTTCTCCAGTTTGATTATCTAATACGGTAATACTTCCTTCCATACCGTCTAATAATTGATATGCATAGTTTTGTAAGTCTGTATTTGTAGTCAATTTTACAAGTGTACCTTGATTGTTTTGATCAAGGTGAAAGAGAAGATAGTCTTTCAAATTTCCGCGTAAACCATAACTATTTTGACGATGCTCATTGACAGAGTAATATCCAAGTAGCCATGCATAACTTAAATTTTGTGGATAGTCTGCCGTGGCTCTTGTTCCTGCCGCCGCATTACCAAGGATGGTAGTGCCATCACGGTCAATGATAGTACCTTCAATCGCATAGGATTTTATCGCATCATAAATAATCTGATATTTTGTTTTATTTGCGTTTGCATTAGTATGTGGATTGATTAAATACTTATAGGCAAAAAATGAGGTAAACATCAAACTGACAATGATACACCCAACTTCTACGAACCGTATTCTAGTCATCGAGATTGATTCTGGAGAACGCTTGTTCGTCATCGTTATCGTCACCTCCTTGTTTGAAATCATCATCTTCAAATTCTTCTTCACGCTGTGACATCTGTAGTAATAACCCCGCAAAGAAGAAGACGATTGCTTGGTAGGTTCCACCACGTGATAAAAATGGAATCGGTAAACCTGCAAGTGGAATGATATTACAAGAGCCTAGTATCACAAGCATCGCTTGCATAAATAATAGGACTGTTGCGCCATACGCGACAACCGCATCCTGCTTATCTGTTTCAATTAAACGTCTACTTAATTCACTACCACGAATAGCTACTTGTAGTAATAGGAATACAGCGATAAAGCCTAATGGCATACCAAATGAATTGACTAATGTCACAAAAGCCATATCACTTTCAGGAACTGGAATCGCTGTAAAGTTAACGGTATTACCAAATAATCCAGACATCCATAATGCACGTTTTCCTTGGAATAATTGATAACCTGCACCATATGGATCAGAGTTAATATTTGCAGTAATCGAAAACCGTAAATAAATTTTACGAACAATAGGCCAAAGGATTCTAGTAATCGCATTTAGGTTTCCTGCAGCAGCACTAGGCGCAATAATCTTATAGAGCATAAATAAGATTACAATTGCAGATATTGTCGCAATCGCTATGGTTAAAAGACAGATTCTCTTTTTTCTGCCTTTCTCCATAAAGATATACAACATGGAAAGGTGTAAGAAGTAGAGAATATAGAATGAACCAAGTTCATGAATCAGAACAGATCCAATAAAGTTGATGATAAAGAATACACTAGAAAGAATTAAAATCGAGCGATTTGAATAAGTCTTTCTAGCAGAAAATAATGAACTATAAAAAAGAATGGCAGTAATCTTTGCAAAGTCAGTTAACTGTAATGATATAGAACCAATCTTTAACCATGCAGTTGTGCCATAGCCATTTGTATCCTGCCCAAAGAATAGAAGGGCTATGTAAAGACTGGCAGATACTATCAATAAGAAATAGGTTGTATAGTTAAAGTTCAATGCTTTCCGTATCAAGCGATACATGAGAATGAGAACAATCGCTATCGCAAGACCTGCAAAATACTTAATGATACTAAACTGTGAAATGACCTGGTATTGAGCATCGATAATAACTTGTAAAGCAATCCCGATAGCCGCAAGTCCTGTAAATGCCGCAAATAAACGCATATCCGCAGCTTTGTTATAGAAATACGTACCAGAGAAAGCAATAACCAACAATAAAGGTACTAAAGTTGTTAGATATTGAATGCCAGCGTTCATCGATTTCCAAAAGATAAATCCGCCTAATAGAAATGTAAACAGTATAGCAGTAATCATCCATATCGCATCTTTACCAGAACGTGTATCGATTTCTTCCGTTTCTGGTGAAAGTTTCTTTTTAAAAAACATAATATGCTCCTTGATATGAATAAGAATAACTTTTTTAAAGAAAAGTCGCAAGTAAACGAAAAATAAGAGTCACAGTATCGAATTTTCAAAGTGAAAAGGCTATACTGATATTAAGCGATTTCAAAAATAAACATCATCATAAGGAGGACACATTATCATGGAAAAGACACTATTTGGAAAGAAATTAAGTGGGGAAGATATCTATCTCTATACCTTGGAAAACGAGAAATTTAAGGTACAGCTAAGTGATTATGGTGCTACACTTGTTGCCTTAATTGATAAAGAAAGTGGTAAGGATATTGTGCAAGGATATCCAACAGCCGAACAATATCAGGAGGAGGATACATTCTTAGGTGCTTCTGTAGGTAGAACTGCTAACCGTATTGGAAAGGGTAAGTTCACCCTAAATGGTAAAGAATACACGTTATTTATCAATAATAATGGCAACTGCAATCATGGTGGTAAAGAGGGTTTTGATAAAAAGATGTACGCAGTCAGTTCGACAGAGGACTCTATTACATTCTCTCGTGTATCCCCAGATGGTGAAGAAGGATATCCTGGTAATCTAGACTATGCAATTACATATCGTTTATCAAATCAAGGATTACATATTGAAACAACCGCCACTACTGATCAAGATACCTTATTTGCATATACCAATCATGCATACTTTAATCTAAGTGAAAGTGATTCTATTTTAGATCATACGCTTGTAATTCCTACAGATTACTATGCATTATTAGATGAAACATGCTTAACAAAGCCAGAATTTCATGCAGTAGAGAATACTGCCTTTGATTTCCGTCAGGCAAAGAAGATTGGTCAAGATATAAACCTTGATGAGATACAACTTACATATGGCAAAGGTTACGATCATCACTTCCCAATTCCAAATGAGGGATTACGTACAATGGCAATTCTTTCCGATGGAAAACTAGAACTGGAAATGGTATCTGATTATCCTGGTTTCCATTTATACACTGCCAACTGGCTAAATGGTGCAAGTGGTAAGTATGGACATCACTATCCAGAAAGAAGTTCTGTATGTTTAGAGGCAGAATATCTACCAAATGGTATTAACTATCCTAGTATTGAACCAAAGCCTATCATTCATGCAGGCCAAACACAAACACATCGCATCGACTTTTTACTCCGACATGTGAAATAGAGAGAAAAATGACTTATAATAAATATGTAGTAATAGGAGGCACAACATGGCAACAGTCAATGAATTAGATAAAAAGCGGATGTTAATGAAGAGAGATACAGATGAGCTAGTACGTGTACATGAAAAGATAGCAGAATCTTCATGGCGTGCGACATATCATGTACAACCAGTGACTGGTTTAATGAATGATCCAAATGGATTTACATATTGTAACAAGAAGTGGCATCTATTCTATCAATGGTTCCCGTTTGGTCCAGTTCATGGCTTAAAGCACTGGTACCATGTTACAAGTCCAGATTTAATTCATTGGGAAAATCGTGGTGTAGCACTGTTACCAACAGGAAAATATGAAAATAGTGGCTGTTATAGCGGTTCTGCAATCAGCGAAGGAGATACAATCTACTTTGCTTATACAGGAAACTATCGCGATGAAAACCGTGTACGTAGACCTCACCAACTTCTAGCAACTCTAGAAGGTGATGAACAATACACAAAGGCAATGCGTCCATTGATTACACCAAATGAAAACTATACTGAACATCAACGTGATCCAAAGATTGTACGCATTGATGATATGTACTATATCTTTTTAGGTGCCCAGAACAAACAAGAACAAGGCGTTATTCTAGTCTATCGTTCTGATTCGATTTTGACAGATTGGGAATTCCTTGGAGAACTAAAAGTAAAAGGCTATGAGAATGGCTTTGGCTACATGGTTGAATGCCCTGATGTACAAAAGATTGGATTACATGATGTATTAATCTTTAGCCCGCAGGGAATTGAACCAAGTAAAGATGAATTCCGCAATAAGTTCAATAGCGTCTATTTGATTGGTGATTTAGATTTAGAAACTCTAACATTTACACCAGATGGACCTATGCAAGAACTTGACCGTGGTTTTGATTTCTATGCACCACAATGTGCTTCACAGAATATTTATTCTGATTGTTCAATCATGTCCGCATGGTTTGGTGTTCCAGATTATACCTATCCACCAACAGATGAAGAGGGTTGGTCAGGATTACAAACCTTTGCACGTGAGTTAACGATACGCAAAGGCAAGCTCTATCAAACTCCAGTAAGAGGATTTGAAGCTTTAAAGAAAGATGAACTCTTCTGTGCCAAGAATGGTGAAATCATCAGTGATAGACTACATGGGCAAATGCCAAATAGTGCAATCATTCGTATTGAAAATCCTGATGCGGAATCACTCGATTTAAACTTATTCTCACGTAACTATGTTATCGCAAGAGGATTTGCGATTTCCTATGAAAAGTACACGAAACGTTTACGTATCGACCGTTCTGATTTAACAAATCAGTTAAATGTAGAATATGGTACAGACCGTCAAATCATTTTAGAGAATGGTTTAACTTCAATGGATATCTTCGTAGATCATAGTACAGTAGAAATCTTCGTGAATGAAGGTGAATACGTATTATCAGCACGTATCTTCCCAACCAAGGAAGAACACATGATTCGTATGGGTGGTAAGAATCTAAATCTATCGATTTGGAGTACAGAGCCATCTGTAGATGACGCACCAGTATTCTTCACAGAAAATCAATAAAAGCAGGGGAACCTGCTTTTTTCAATGAATGGTTGAAAAATATCAATGAATCATCAATGAACAGTTGTACTATTAATCTATAAGATATTTCTAGGAGGTGTAGTATGACACTAGGAAAAATAATGAAACAATTGCGGAAAGAAGCATTCTTATCCCAAGAACAACTTGCCGCAAAACTTAACATCACTGCACAAGCAGTCTCAAAATGGGAGAATGAAGAATCTTATCCAGATATTTTATTCTTACCAAAAATCGCTGCGATATTTGGTGTTAAGATTGATGAACTATTTGACTATCAAGCAGAAAGTGCCTATCAACAGATTGAAAGTATGCTAGAGAAAGAGCGTTACTTTACAAACACAGAATTTACAAAATCAGAAAATTTCTTATTAGAACAACTATCCACAAACCCAAATGATTTACATGCATTAACAGTACTTGGTGATTTGTATCATGAATATGCAAAACGATTAGATGAAAAGGCAGCCACATATACCAAACAAGCAATTATGATCAATCCAGATAATAAGGATTTACATAATACATTTCATAATGCAATGCATGGTGGTAATCTTGACTGGAATGTCGCAAACCACAGCGAGCTGATACAGTTTTACCAGAATTTCATTCAAGAACATCCAACCGTTACACGTGCATATTTATATCTCTTAGATAATTTGATTGATGATGGAAGATTGGATGAGGCAAGAAACATACTGAAAAGACGCTCTATAGTCACTACAGATTGTCTGAATGATTTTTATCAGATATTGATAGATGAAAAGAGAAAAGGATTTGAAAATACACGTGAAGAATACAACGAGTATTTAAAGCAATATGAAAGTGATTGGAAAGCCTATTTCTCGGTGGCAAATAGATATGCTAGTTATGGAGAGTATGAAGAAGCAATCGCTCTATTTGAAAAATCATTTGCAGTACAACCAGTACCTCGTTATATCGATCAGTTAGAATCTATCGCACAGTTATATCTTCGCATGCATAAAAAGTCTGCTGCGAAACAAAGCTATAAACGTGAATTACAGTTATTAAAAGAGGAATGGCATCAGGATGATTCTGCAGATGTACAACGAGTGAAGGCACTAATAAAAAAAGTGTGATTGATATAAAAATGGATTGACCAAAATTGGCCAATCCATTTTTTATAATTCTGTTGATTTATTTTTCTGATTGAGACGTTCTTTCGCAACCGACAACATTAACTTAATACGGTTTTCTTGGTTAACCTTTGTAGCACTAGGGTCATAGTCAACAGCAGTGATATTTGCATTTGGATACTTTGCACGGATACGATTGACTACACCTTTACCAGCAATGTGGTTTGGTAAACAACCAAATGGCTGTGCACAGACAATATTTTCATATCCTGTTTCAATTAATTCAATCATCTCAGAAGTTAGTAGCCATCCTTCACCCATCTTAACACCTAGGGATAGGATGCCATCCGGTTTTTTCATTAATTCCTTAAAGGACATAGGACCGTGGAAGCCTGCACTTTCCATGGCTTTAGCCATGGCGATACCGATGTTATCTAAGAAAGCTAAGATAAGATCTGCAACTTTACGTTTTACAAAAGGACCACCATAAATCTGTACGTCTAATGTAGCGTTAGCGACGCAGTATTCGATATATCCCATAAGACCAGGCATATTCACTTCACAATCCTGTGATTCTAGGAAGGCAACTAGGTCATTGTTTCCCATTGGAGAGAACTTAACATAGATTTCTCCGACAACACCAACTTTTACTTTTGGTGTACGATTCACTGGAATCTTCGCAAAGTCATTTGCGATATCTTTGAAGCGACGCTTCATAGAAAAGATGGTGTAGTTCTTATTGTGGTTTAGCCAATCCTGTACTTGTGCTGTCCATTTGGCAACACAAGCAGCCGCATCACCCTTATTGATTTCATAAGGTTTCACTTGGTTGTGTAATGCCGCAATTAAGTCGCCGTATTCTGCTGCAGCTAAAACTTTGAGCAGAAGACGGAAACTCAGTGGCATAGAGGATCCTTTTTCAAGACCTGATGCATTCAGTGATGCGACAGGGATATAATCATATCCTGCTTTTACAAGTGCTTTACGTAATAATTTAATGTAGTTAGAAGCACGACATCCACCACCTGATTGAGAAATCAATAGGGCAGTGTGCTGTAGGTCATATTTACCACTGTTTAGGGCATCTAAGAACTGACCGATAATTAATAATGCTGGATAACATGTATCATTGTGTACATACTTCAAACCAAGCTGGGCAACTTCTGCACCAGAGTTTTCTAGCATGACAATACGATAGCCTTCACTCTCCATGGCAGCCTTAATCGCAGCAAACTGCATAGGGGCCATGTTAGGCGCAAGAATCGTATGCGTTTTTAACATATCTTTTGTAAAGTTGGGTGTCATGTATTCCATTAGGCTTGTTCCTTTCTTTCGTCTAGAGCGGCGAATAATGAACGTATACGGATATTGACGGCACCAAGGTTGGTGATTTCATCAATCTTTAACTGTGTATAGAGTTTATTTCCTTCTTGTAAGATTTCCTTTGTTTCATCAGATGTTACGGCGTCAAGACCGCATCCGAAGGATACAAGTTGGATTAAGTCCATATCTGCGTGGTTAACACAGTATTTGGCAGCAGCGTAAAGACGACTGTGGTAGGACCATTGGTTTAAGACAGAAGTATCAAACTTTTGAACTAAGTTAGAGATACTATCTTCTGTAATAACACAAGCACCGTGTTGAACAATTAACTTATCTATACCATGGTTTACTTCTGGGTCGACATGATATGGACGGCCAGCAAGAACGATAATACGCTTACCTTCATTGCGAGCTTCTGTAATCATACGCTCTGCTTCTTTACGTGTATCTTCCATATGCTTACGATATGCGGTATATGCAGATTCAATAGCGTTTTGGATATCTGCAGTCTTTAAATCTGGATAGTACTTCTGCATAATCTTAGGCATTAATCGAACAAAGTCTTTGCGTTGTTCGAGGTTGAGATATTCATAGATGAACTTAGTATTTTCAAGCTCACGAATATTACCAGCTAAAACTTCAGGATAGTAGGCAACGACAGGGCAGTTATAGTGATTATCACCTAAGCCTTCATCGATGTTATAACTCATACATGGATAGAAGATAGCGTCTACATCTTTCTTGAGTAAAGCCATGATATGACCATGCGTTAACTTGGCAGGGAAACATACTGTATCACTAGGAATAGAGCCTTGACCTGCTTGGTATAACTTACGGTTACTAAATGGGCTGACAATTACCTGGAAACCTAGGTTTGTAAAGAAAGCATGCCAGAATGGTAATAGTTCATACATGTTAAGAACCATCGGAATACCGATCTTACCACGTGTACCAGTGCCAGGGTTTTTCATTAACTGGCTGAGTTGTTGTTGCTTGTATGCATACAAGTTAAGACTATCATCGTTGGACTTACCAGTAATAGGTCGATCACAACGGTTACCTGTGATAAAGCGTTTGCCATCCTGGAAGACACTGACCGTCATCTGACAGTGGTTACCACAAAGACCACACTGAACGTTTTGAACCTTCTGTGTAAAGTTGTTGAGTTCTTCTAGTGTTAGGATGGAAGAAATGGTACCTGGCTTACTGTGTTCTTTACCATGTAGTGCGGCACCATACGCACCCATTAAACCAGCAATATCAGGACGTACAACATCGACACCCATCTCTTTTTCAAAGGCACGTAATACGGCTTCGTTATAGAATGTACCACCTTGTACAACAATCTTCTTACCAAGTTGTTCAGGGCTTGAAGTACGAATAACTTTATATAGTGCATTCTTAACGACAGAAATGGAAAGACCAGCAGAGATACAGTCAAAGCCTGCACCATCTTTCTGTGCCTGCTTAACGCTGGAGTTCATAAATACAGTACAACGGCTACCAAGGTCTACTGGTTGCTTTGCGAAGAGTGCTTCTTGTGCAAAGTTCTTAACGCTATAGCCAAGTGCTTCAGAGAATGTTTGTAAGAATGATCCACAACCAGATGAACAAGCTTCATTTAAGAAGATGTCAGAGATTGCGCCATTTTCAATCTTAAAGCACTTCATATCCTGACCACCGATATCGATGATGAAGTCTACATCTGGCATAAAGTGTTTGGCAGCTGTAAAGTGTGCAACAGTTTCTACAAGACCAAAGTCAGTATGTAATGCATGTGTCATTAAAGCTTCACCATAACCAGTTGTCGTTACAGATTGAATCTTTAGATTTGGATGTGCTTCATATAAACCCTTCAAGACTTCAATTACGATAGGTAATGGGTTACCACTGTTAGATTGATAGTCTGTATAAAGCAGGTTTGCGTTATCATCAATGACTGCTACTTTGATAGTTGTCGAACCAGAGTCGATACCAATATGGACAGGGCCAGTATTTTCATCAAAGTCTACGCGTGGAACGCTAGCCTTTGCATGACGTTTCTTAAATTCGTTGTATTCTTCTACGCTATTAAATAGGGCTGGTAAACTTGCATATGTTGCAGTTTTACCATAGTTGGCTAAGCCTTTGACAACATCATCAAAGACAACTTCCTTATCTGCGTAATAAGCAGCACCTAGGGCAACATATAAAAGACTGTTTTCAGGACAGATACCTTCAATCTTGAGTGTTTCGTTAAAACTATCACGTAAACACTTGGAGAATGTAAGTGGTCCACCTAAGTATAAAATGTTACCAGAGATAGGACGTCCTTGGGCAAGGCCGGCAATGGTCTGGTTAACAACTGCTTGGTAAATAGAAGCCGCAATATCACTAGCTAAAGCACCTTGGTTAATTAAAGGCTGTACGTCACTCTTTGCGAATACACCACAACGAGCCGCAATCGTATACTTACGTGTTGCTTGTTGAGCAGCCTTATCCATCTCGTCAGCGCTCATCTTTAATAGGGTAGCCATCTGGTCAATAAAGGCACCAGTACCACCAGCACAAGAACCATTCATACGAACTTCTGTACCATTTGTTAAGAATAAGATTTTGGCATCTTCACCACCAAGCTCGATGATACAGTCAGTACCAGGATTTAGGCGGTTCGCCGCAACGCGGTCCGCAAATACTTCCTGTACGAAACTAACACCACAACTATCGGCTAATCCCATTCCGGCAGAACCGGAAATCGCAAAGTATGCTTTCTTACCTTTTAAATATGTATCATTTAAAGACGTTAACAGCTCACGTGTCTTTTCAAGAATGTGACTGTAATGTCTTTCATATGCGGAATAGATGATTTGATCATTCTCATCCAGTACAACGCACTTGATGGTTGTTGATCCGATATCCATACCAATACGCATAGTAGATCCTCCTCTAAGTCTAAAAATGCAAAAAGCCGTGTATGTCCACGCCTTATAATTGTCATTTGTCATCAATTTTAATAATTTCTGTTAAAAAAAACAATGAAAATGCTATGAGAAGTTACAAAAATCAAATATCCAAGCAAGATAAATTGATGTACAATAAAGCAAAATGAAAGGATGAAAAAAATATGAAAGCACCATTTTCAGAATATTTAAATACACTTGCACCAAGTTTAAAACAATTAGTGTCTAAACTAGGCGAAGATTATGATTATGTCAGTGTTCTTTCGACAGATTCCAAGGGCTTTGCGATTCGTATCTCTCAACAGGTAAAAGTCATCAGTTCTTCCAATCTAACGACAGAACGCGGTAGTGTTGTACGTGTCTATAAAGATGGTTTATATAGCGAATATGCATTTAATCATTTTGATGCGGAATCTATCGAGGAAACTTACCACAAGATTAAGAAAGAACTCGATGCACAACTAGCAGTATTAAAACTCACAAAGACAGCTGTATTCAACACAGAGAAGTTAGAGGATGAACCACTTACACTTTTTGTGGAAAAGGAATGTGAACAGTTACCTGAGAATACAGATATTGAAAAGTTAGTAAATGACTTGAATTCTTATTCACTTGAGGCGATTCGTAAGGATGAGAATGTTGTTGACTGCATGGTCATTGCACAATCCACACATGTTTCAAAATTATTCTTAACAGCCAACCGTGATTTAAGACAAAGCTATGTATATTGCGAAGGTGTAGTCGCACCAATTATCGTGATGGATGGCAAAAATGAAATTGGCTATCAAGGACTATCTGCGCTAGGTGGACCTGAAGTATTTACACAGTTAAAGGATAAGATTGATTATGCAGTCACATTCGCAAAAGAAGTACTAACTGCTGATCCAATCGAACCAGGTGAATATGAAATTATCACTACACCAGAAGTATCTGGTCTTATCGCACACGAAGCGTTTGGCCATGGTGTAGAGATGGATATGTTTGTAAAAAACCGTGCACTTGGGAAAGATTTTATCAATAAGCGTGTAGGTAGTGAATTAGTAACCATGCATGAAGGTGCACTCTGTGCAGAGAACGTAACATCCTTTGCGTTTGACGATGAAGGAACACTTGCAGGGGATGTTGTGGAAATCGAAAACGGTATCTTACGCAGTGGTATCTGTGATGCGTTAAGCGCACTTCGTTTAGGTGTAAAGCCAACTGGTAACGGTAAGCGTCAAAACTATGAACATAAAGTTTATACACGTATGACAAATACGCTCTTTGACTCTGGTACAGATAAAGTTGAAGATATGATTGCGTCCGTGAAACATGGATACTTACTAGAAGGTATGTCCTCTGGTATGGAAGATCCAAAGCACTGGGGTATTCAATGTATTCTCAAGCTTGGTCGTGAAATTAAGGACGGCAAGTTAACAGGTAAGATTGTTGGACCAGTCATTATGACAGGATACGTTACAGAGGTATTAGGTAATGTCTCAATGGTATCTGGAGACCGTGGTGTCTATGGTTGTGGTGCGTGTGGTAAGGGCCACAAGGAATGGGTTAAAGTCAGTGATGGCGGACCATACTTAAAGACGAAAGGAAGATTAGGCTAATGTTAGAGAAGATCATTGAAATTCTAAAAGAATCTAAAGCTGATGCTTGGGAAATCACAGACACAAAAACACGTGGCTGGGAATTCTACTTCATTCGTCATGATTTAGATCAAAACCGCGCAAAAGATGTAGAGCATATTAGACTTACAGTACACCGTTCTTTAGATAATGGCGAAGTACTTGGTAGCGCAAGCGATGAAATTAATCCAACAGATTCCATTGAAGATATCAAGCGTAAAGTAGATCAGCTTATCTACACTGCAGGCTTTGTCAAAAATAAGGCATATTCCCTTGTAAAGCCAAGTCAGGAAGTAGTATCTAATCAAAAGACAGTTGATATTGCAAAGGTTGCAGAAGACTTTATTACAACAATGCGTTCGATTCATGAAACAGAAACAGAAGATATCAACAGCTATGAAATTTTCGTTAACGAAGTAGAACGTCGTTATGTAAACTCCGAAGGCGTTGACCTTTGTGAGACATATCCAAACTCCATGGTAGAAGCAGTTGTCAATGCTCGTAAAGATGGACATGAAATTGAACTCTATCGTATGTACAACTCAGGAGGTTGTGATAAAGAAGGCTTAACACGTGACGTCACTAAGACTTTACAGTATGGTAAAGACCGTCTGAGTGCAGTACCTACACCTAAATTACCAAAGATGGCTGTTATCTTTAGTACAAGCGATTCTACAAGCATCTATCAATACTTTATTCAAAAGTTAGCTGCAGCTAGTGTTTATCGTAAGCTTAGTGATTGGAAGATTGGTGAAGCTATCGCACAAGATATAAAGGGCGATACAGTAACACTAAAGACAGTGAAGGAATTACCAAATTCTTCTGAAAACTTCAATTACGATGATGAAGGTGCACCAATCCGTGAAGTAACACTCTTAGATGCAAACGTTCCAACGCAATACTGGGGTGGCTGTATGTTTGCTAGCTATATGAACCTCAAGGATAGCTTCAAGATTTCTAACGTCGTTGTCTCAGGTGGTCAAAAGGATGAGGCTACACTTCGCACAGGTAAGTATTTAGAAGTTGTAGAATTCTCCGATTTCCAAGTCGATCCAGTCACAGGGAATGTCTTTGGTGAAATCCGTCTAGGATACTTACATGACGAGGATAAGGTAACGGTTGTTTCTGGAGGATCTTTATCCGGAAGTATGAACGACTACGTAAAAGAACTATACATGTCGAAAGAAACAGTACAGTACAATAACCTAGTTGTACCATCCGTAACACGCTTAGAAGGCATGACAGTTACAGGTGCTGAATAAACAAAATGATTCATGTAAGATCATAACGAAAGTTATGGTCTTTTTTACACTAATAAAAAAATGATAATCTTAAATGACAAAATCTGTGATACTTGATACAGTTAGTTTGTTGATACTAACAGGAGGTGTCTGATATGAAAGAATATTTAAATAATGTAAATGATGAAAAACTAAAAACAGTTTTTGAAGTACGTAATGCATATGATGAAGGAAAGCTTACAATGGATGAAGCACGTGCAATTCTCAAAGAGAAGGTGCAGTCTTTAGAACCATATGAAGTAGCGTTAATCGAACAAGAATTAAAAGAAGAAGTCGATGATCAATGCCGTAAGGAAGACATCCAAGCGATGTTAGACTTATTTGATGGCATCTTAAATACAAGTAAACCAAATTTACCTGAGGAACATCCTATTGCATGTTACTATCGTGAAAACGAAAAGATGAAGGAACTTTTAATATCCGTAGAGGACCTTGTGCAGTACCCAGTTATCAAGAATCAATGGTTTGAATTATATGACCAGATGATCCAATGGCGTAAGCATCTTTCTCGCAAGCAGAATCAGTTATATCCAGTACTTGAAAAGAAGGGCTTTACACGTCCTACAACGACAATGTGGACATTAGATGACTTTATCCGTGATGAAATCACACAAGCCTATAACTTAATTAAAGAGGGCAAGGAAAATGAATTTATCGAACTACAAAGTACAGTTGTAGCAGATGTTAGAGATCTAATGCAAAAGGAAGAAACAGTACTCTATCCAACATCTTTAGCGTTAATCTCTGCAGAGGAATTTGAGCATATGAAGTTGGGTGATCAAGAAATTGGTTTTGCTAATATCACAGTTGAACCAACAAAGACAGAAACACCAGCATCTTCAAAACCAGCAGAAGGATTTACAAATGAACTTGCTAGTCTTCTTGGTAAGTATGGCTATCACATTGGAAACGACCAAGAGTTTGATGTAAAGACTGGTAAGATGACACTTGAACAAATCAACTTGGTATATCAACACATGCCAGTTGACTTATCATACGTTGATGAAAACGAAATCGTTCGTTTCTACACAGACACAAAGCACCGTGTATTCCCACGTTCTAAGAACGTTATCGGTCGTGATGTAAAGAACTGCCATCCAAAAAAGAGTGTTCATATCGTTGAAGAAATTATCGAAAAGTTTAGAAACGGTGAACAAAATGAAGCTGAATTCTGGATTAACAAGCCAGAAATCTTCATCTACATCAAGTATGTTGCGGTAAGAGATGAAGACGGCAAGTTTAGAGGTATTCTAGAGATGATGCAGGATTGCACACACATCCGTGCATTAACAGGTTCCCAAACACTATTAACATGGTCTAATCAAGAACATGGCAACGTAGAAGAAGAACAACCTGCACCAGTAGAAGAAAAGCCAGTGGCTACAAGTTCTTCTAAAATTGATCCGGAAAGCATTACACCTGAGACAAAACTAAAGGATTTATTGGATGCTGATCCAAATCTAAAGCAGTATCTCTTTACAATCAGTGATAAGTTTAGAGCACTTGATACGCCACTAGCACGAATCATGTTACCAAAGGCTACAGTGGAAAAGATGTCCGAGCGTACAGGTGTAGCGCTGGATGAAATCATCGCTAAATTAAAACAATACTTCCAAAAGTAATCTAACAGGAGTTTGATAACTCCTGTTTTTCTTTTCTGTTAGGAATGAAAAAATAATACAGACTTATCACAGGATTAGGCTATACTGTATGTAACAAACATTGCGTTATAAGTGCCTTAAGATAGTTGCTAGGTGTATGATAAACGCAATGAAATAGGAGGAAATATCATGACATACGAAGAGAAATTACAACAATATAAAGATTGGATATTTCGCCGTTCTGCATATCAGATGGCATTAGCAATCATTGGCATAGACAAACAGACAGTCGCACCATCCGCAGGAGCTGCTTATCGTGATGAGCGCTCTGCGTATCTTGCTGGAGAATTATTCTCGATTGAAACAGATCCAGCAATGGTTCAACTTTTAAAGGAATTAAAGGATGATCCAAAGATTGATGGTGATAACAAGCGCGCAGTAGAGCTCTACTACAAACAAGCAATGGATACGATGTGCATTCCAAAGGAAGAGTTTGTCGCATATCAAAAGCTACGCGATGAATCCTTTGATGCATGGATCAACGCAAAGTCACAATCTGACTATTCTATCTTTGAACCATACTTAAAGAAAATTATCGAAGTTAGTAAGAAGATGTATAGCTATCGTAATAGCGATAAGAACCTATACGATCAGATGCTCGATGACTATGAACCAGGTATGACACAAGAAAAGTATGATGCATTCTTTATGGCATTAAAGGAAAGACTTGTACCACTGATTCAAAAGGTTACACAAGCCAAACAAAAGAACGTAGAATTCCTGCATCAAGAATTCCCAATTGAAGACCAAAAGAAATTCATGACACAATTACTTGAATATCTGCACTTTGATTCATCATGGGGATATCAGAATGAATCGGAACACCCATTTACATCATGGACATGCGAAAATGATTGCCGCACGACTACGAAGTACGTTAAAAATGATGTTATCTCAGCAGTACTATCAACAGTTCATGAAGTAGGACATGCATACTATGAACATAATGTAGATCCTAAGTATGATGGTATGATTCTATCCGAAGGAATTTCATCAGGTATGCATGAATCACAATCTAGATTGTGCGAAAACTACCTAGCGCGTACAACGGCTTTCTGGCAATATCACTATCCAAAACTTCAAGAAACATTCCCAACTCAGTTAGGTAATGTATCCTTTGATGAATTCTATGAAGCCATTAACGTCGCAAAACCATCCTTCGTTCGTACAGAGGCAGATGAATTAACATATCCATTACATGTCTTAGTTCGCTATGAAATTGAAAAGGGACTCTTCAATGGAACAATCTCTACAGAAGGCCTAAATGAAACTTGGAATAAGATGTATAAGGAATACTTAGGGGTTGACGTACCAAATGATAAAGTAGGTATCTTACAAGATGTACACTGGTCAGACGGTAGTTTTGGTTACTTCCCAACTTACGCATTAGGAACTGCATTTGCGGCACAATACATGCATGCAATGCATAAGGACTTAGATGTAGATACATTACTAAGCAATAACCAATATGATGTCATCATGAACTGGCTCAAGGAACATATCCATAAGTATGGCTTTAGATATGAAGCGCCAGAGCTAATGAAGATGGTATCCGGGGAAGAATTCAACGTGAATTACTACCTAGATTATCTTGAGGAGAAGTATACAAAACTATATAACCTATGAGAGAGCTAGAAGAAAAGATATTACAAGATGGTAAGGTTTTTCCAGGAAACATTTTAAAGGTAGATAGTTTCCTGAATCATCAAATTGATGTGGAGATGCTCGATAAGATGGCAGATGAATTTTACCGTTTATATAAGGATGACAAGATTACACGTATCCTCACAATTGAGGCTTCTGGTATTGCGGTTGCAGTACCAATTGCGCAACGTTTCCACGTACCTGTTGTTTTTGCAAAGAAAGCAAAATCGAAGAATATTGGAGAGGGTGTATATACTTCTCATGTACATTCCTACACTTATAACAAGGATTTTACAGTAACAGTATCCAAAGACTACTTGAATGAGGATGATCATATCTTGATTGTCGATGACTTTTTAGCAAATGGGCTAGCAGCAGATGGACTAATCGATATTGCTAATCAAAGCGGCGCAAAAATTGTAGGACTTGGCATCTGTATAGAAAAACTCTTCCAAGGTGGTGGCGAGAAGCTACGTAAACAAGGCTATCGTGTCGAAAGCCTTGCAAAAATTAAAAGTTTCGACAATAACAAAGTAAACTTTGAATAATTGATTTGTATCGCTATAAACAAGGAGAATATACAATGGAAAACTTTGAACATCACATTCCGACCAAACTCTATTTTGGCAAAGGATCAATTTCATACCTAGCAGAAAGCTTAAACGAATACGGCAAACGCGTACTTCTTACCTATGGTGGAGGTTCTATTAAGAAAATCGGATTATACGATGAAGTGATGAAGATTTTAAACGAAGGTGGATTTACGGTTGTAGAATGTGCAGGTGTGGAACCAAATCCACGTATTGAAACAGTTGAGCGCGGTTCTAAATTATGTAAAGAACACAACATCGATGTAATTTTATCCGTTGGTGGTGGTAGCACACTAGACTGTTCAAAGGCAATCGCGGTAGGCGCATATTACGAAGGTGATGATTATTGGCAGATGGTACTTGGTTCACGTGGCACTTCCAAAGCATTACCACTCGTTGATATTTTGACACTCGCCGCAACAGGTTCTGAATTTGATGGTGGAGGTGTTATCTCCAACATGGCATTGAATAAAAAGATTGGTAGATCCTTTACATTCCCACAGGTATCCTTCTGTGATCCAACATATACATACTCTGTATCTGCATACCAGACAGCAGCAGGTTCTGCAGATATTATGAGTCATATCATGGAAGGATACTTCTCAAGAACAGATGATTCAGACCTCTCTGAAGCAATCCAAGAGGGTGTATTAAAATCAGTGATTCAGAATCTTCCAATCGCATTACAGGAACCTACAAACTATTCTGCACGTGCAAATCTGATGTGGGATTCATCGATTGCATGTTCTGGTATTCCAGAATATGGCAAGCTAGATACATACTGGCCATGTCATGCGATGGAACATGAATTGAGTGCATACTATGACATCACACACGGAGTAGGTCTAGCAATTCTTACCCCTAGATGGTTAGAGTATATCCTTGCAAAAGATTCAACGATTACACCACGTCTAGCAAAGTTTGCTAGAAATGTATGGGGTCTAGAAGGTGATGATGAAACACTTCTAGCAAAACAAGGTATTCAAGCATTACATGATTTCTTCAAGTCCAATGGAATTCCAATGACACTAACAGAAGTCAATATTAATGAAGAACACTTCCAAGCAATGGCAGAGTCTGCATGTTCGCATGATCGATTAAAGCATGCATATGTTCCATTAACAGTAGAAGATGTAAAGAAGATTTACCAGATGTGTCTATAAAGTAGTGTATATGAAAAAGTGAGCCTATCGTCAAAAGGCTCACTTTTATTTAGGATGAATAGATAAACTAATTTATATTTATCGTACGAATATAAAAGCATATAAAAACGCAAGCAGACTCTGGCTGACACGCAATTAAGCGATAAAAGGTTGCCACAGAATGCTTGCTTTCAGACTATACAACATGAATTATAAAAATGCTAGTGTTGATAAGAATGGTATTTAAATATTATGACTTGTTCTCTAGAACTTCCAGTAGGAATGAAATGTCATCTGCAGTGATATCTTTTTCCAATTGATATGACATATCGATAAATTGAGATATCGTAAGAATATTTTTTTCTGTTTTCGCAAATGTAATAACTCCTTTGACATAGTCGTCATTATCCCACAATTTTCTAAGTTTTATTGCTAGTTCTTTAGCAGCTTTACTATCAACCATAGAATCCTCATCCTCATTGATATTATAATAACATCACTATATGAATATCTAGCATGATAAGCTAGAAGCTCACTGGTTTTTTGTGTGTTATGATAGTTTTATGTATTTTATACACGAATTAGTTAGGGTAATGACGATGAAGATATTATTAGTAGAAGATGATAAAGATATAGTTGCAGTCATCAGTGATGAATTGAAACAGTGGGGATATGAAACATGTTCTATCCATGACTTTAATGCAGTATTAGAAGAGTTTAGAGAACATACACCTCAATTGATTTTAATGGATATTACATTACCATATTTCAATGGATATTATTGGACTCAAAAGATTCGTGAAGAGTCTAGCGTACCGATTATTTTTATATCTTCACATAGTGATGACATGGATATGGTTATGGCAATGCAGTGTGGGGCAGATGATTATATTACAAAACCAATTAATATTCACTTAGTACGTGTGAAGATTCAAGCATTGCTTCGTAGAACATATGATTATGCATTATCGATAGATAATTTAATCTTTGGTGATTTGAAGTTGAATTTATCAGCTGCCAAATTAGAAAGTAGTGAGAAATCGATTGATTTAACACATACAGAACTGTTGATCTTAGAGACTTTATTTAAAGCAAAAGGGGATATCGCAAAGCGTGATAGTATCATGGATCATTGTTGGCAGAGTGATAATTTTATCGATGACAATACTTTGGCAGTGAATATGACTCGTCTAAGAAAAAAATTATCAGAAATTGGGTTTGATGATTTGATTCAGACAAAAAAAGGAATTGGATACTATCTGAAAGAAGGCAAATAATACGATGAAATTGTTCTTGGATTATATGAAAAATCAAAGTGTCATCCTATTTGGATATCTTCTTGTCTGTATTGTATTTATCACTATTTCTGTACTAGCGACATTAGAGATAGAATATGTATTTCTAGGAATAGAGATATTGGGATTTATATTATTCATTTATTTGATTGTACATTGGTTTCAGTATCAAAAATTAAGTGATGTAAAAGATGACAATGAAAGACTATTAAATGAAAATAAAAATTTGAAAAGTGAAATGTTAAACCAGAAGGATGATTTGAATGCATATTTTTTAATGTGGCTACATCAAATTAAAACACCTATGACTGTTAGTAAACTTCTGTTAGATAAACCTGATGAAAATACTACTTCGAAATTAAAAATGCAGTTAATGTATATAGAACAATATATTAATATGGCAATGAACTATCTAAAGATGATTGATCATTCTACTGATATGGATATTACAGAGGTGAATCTTGATGATATTATCAAGGATTTATTAAAGAAGTATTCATTATTGTTTATTCATAATCATATTTCTTTAGAATATCAAAGTAATGCAAAATATGTAGTTAGTGATAGTCAGTGGCTTACGATTCTTATCGAACAAATTTTATCGAATGCACTGAAGTACACAGAGAATGGAAAGATATCGATTCAATATCTTGAGGATAAACATGCATTAGAAATCAAGGATACAGGGATTGGTATACGCAGTGAAGACATTCCTAAGATATTTGATCGCGGATATTCAGGTTTTAATGGCCGAATGAATGAGAAGTCCAGTGGGTTAGGATTATACCTTGCTAAAAAGATTTCAGAAAGATTGAATATTCAAATCGAGGTAGAATCAAAACTATCTAAAGGTAGTATCTTTCGATTGGTATTTCCTACTAACCTTACAAAAATGTAAGAATACAGGCATGATTTGTCATGTTTGATAAATGCTTAGTAGTCTTTTGTGACTATAGAATAAGACTATACAAAAGGAGAATTCAAATATGGCAACAGTATTGGAACTTACAGATATAAAGAAAATATATCAAACAAAAAATATTAAAACAGAAGCCTTAAGTGGTATTCACTTCTCTGTACAACAGGGAGAATTTATATCAATTATGGGAGAATCTGGTGCAGGAAAAACAACACTTTTAAACTTAATTGCGACACTAGATAAACCAACATCAGGAAACATCTTATTGAATGGAAAAAATATTAGTAATTTAAAAGACTCAGAAATTGCAAGTTTTAGAAGAAATGAACTTGGATTTGTATTTCAAGATTTTAATCTACTAGATCAATTCACCAATCAGGATAATATCTTTCTTCCACTTGTCCTTTCTGAGTTTCCGGTAAAAGAGATGAAGAGTAGACTATCCAATATGCAGGATCGTCTTGGAATCAAGGAATTGTTAAACAAATATCCTTACGAAATTTCTGGTGGTCAAAAACAAAGGGTAGCCATCGCAAGAGCAGTGATTACAAAACCATCATTATTATTGGCGGATGAACCGACAGGTGCTTTAGATTCTGCTTCATCCGAAATGATTCTAAATCTATTTGATAGTATTAATCGAAATGGGCAAACAATTCTGATGGTTACACATTCACTTCGCGCAGCTTCTTACGCTAAGAGAGTCTTATTTATTAAAGATGGTATTGTTTATCATGAATTGTATCGAGGTACAAATGAGAACCAAGCAGACTTCATGGAACGCATTCATCAAGCACAGTTAGTTCTTTCAAAAAGAGGTGAAGACTAATGAAGTGGGGAATGGCATTTGGGTTTGCAAAGCGTAACCTGCATGCAAATAGATTGCTTGAAATACCATTTGTATTATCAATTGGGATCATGTTTCTATTGTTTAATATCATGGTATCACTCTTATCAAATCAATATGTATTGACGCGACATGCAGATTTACCATCTGTTATTCAATTTGGTGTTGTTATAATTGCTATCTTTACGTTTATCTTTGTCATGTATGCAAATGGTTTTTTAATCAAGCGTAGAAACAAGGAATTTGCATTATATGGAATTCTTGGTTTAGAAAAGAAACATATTCGTAAAATCCTATTCATTGAATATTTTGCATTGTTCATTTGTACACTTATGATTGGCGTTATCGGTGGATATATTTTTGGTAAAGTCACTTTTATTGCATTGAATTATCTAATGAAGGATACGGCGGGTAGCTTAATGGATTTTCCATTTAATATGATGGCATGTATATCGACAGCTATTTTATCTTTCATATTATTTGTAATTATACTTATCAGAAACAATATTAAGATCTATCTTGCAACTCCTGTACAACTTCTAGGAAATCAGCATAGAGGTGAGGGTGAACCAAAAAATAGATATCTATTCTTATTATTAGGCTTTATTTTACTTGGTGCAGGATATGCAATTGCCTTAACAATTCAAGGCATATTAAGTTCATTGATCTATTTCTTCTCAGCTGCGTTATTAGTGCTATTAGGAACATATCTTTTATATATATCATTCTCGATTTTTATCCTAAAACTACAAAGAAGTAATGAAAAATATTATTATAAGCCAACACATTTTCTGAGTGTTAGTGGACTATTGTATCGTATGAAGGCAAATGCGGTATCACTTGCGAGTGTGTCTATTCTTAGCACTGGTGTATTGATTACATTATCTGCAACAGCAGCGATTTACTCTACAGTTCAAAAAACAGTGGATAATGTTATGCCACGTGAATATTTGTTATCCTCTGATGAAATCGTTACTACAGAAAATAAAAATGAAATTGAACATATTTTATATACTGCAGCCAATCAAGGCCTAGAAGTTTCTAATGGCATTGAGGATGATTACGTTTCTTATGGATACATGACATCTGCAACTCGTGTAGGAAATGAATTGAAAGCTTTAAAATCGGATCAAGCACAAAAACCATATTTTATGATTGTTAGTGACCTTGCAAGTTATAACAAACGTACACATCAACAAATTGCGTTAAAAGACAATGAAATATTAATGTGTGCAAATCAAAAAAATCTACTTGATTTAGATGAGGTGAAGATTGGTGATATTACATATAGGATTCATAAAGTTCCGAATTTTATTCCTTCAACATATGCTGTAGAAAGTTATGGGATTATCGCAAAAGATTTCACAGTTATGAAAAAAATTGGGGAAGTTCTTCAGATGAAGAATATTGACACAGGCGAATATTATACCCCAGATATTACAGCGAACTTAAATTGGAATCTTAAGTCAAATGTAGTTGATAAAGTAACATATTTTGCAACACAGTCAACATACGCAAAAGAACACTCATTCGATTTTGAAACGAGAGAGGAAACTATCAAAAAAGCGTATGAATTAAATGGTGGATTCTTATTCTTGGGTGTGTTAATTGGTATTATCTTTATTGTTGGTACTGTGTTGATTACATATTATAAACAAATAAATGAAGGATATGAAGATCGTGAAAAATTCCAAATCATGAAAAAAGTTGGATTACCAGATCAATTAATTCACCAAACAAGTAATTCACAAGTGTTATGGTTGTTTTTAGCACCATTAGCAGTAGCTACTTTACATAGCTTAGTAGCATCAAAGATAGTTTCTCAATTACTTGGTTTATTTGCGGTAAATTCCTATATGGAGTATGCACAGATGTTAATTGCAGTAATAGGAATCTTCTTCATTGTTTATTTTGTCATATTCCGTCTTACATCAAGAGCATATTATCGCATTGTTCATTAGTTAGTTATGACAGTACATTTACATAAAAAAGTATAGTTCGTATCAAAGAAGCCGATCGTATGATCGGTTTTTATTTGTAGTTACTGGCGTATTTTTGCTTAAGCGAAATCAGTCGTGGGTTTGACTAAAATGCGCAACGAAATCAGTTGTGGGCTAATCATATACAAAATAAGGATATCTATGTCATCATGGCTGGTGACTAAGGTATCCTTTTTTAGAAAAGATTGAAGTATAGTTTGATTTTATTTGTTTAATGTATCGACAATTTGTTTGGTATATGTACCACGCTTTTTGTGTTCTCGTTTTCTGGAATACAGACATGTT
>JABZMB010000067.1 GCA_015256455.1 Solobacterium sp.
ATACGAATCGCATCAATACCTCCATCTAAACAGATGAGGGCAAGTAGGTAATTAAAGTGTATATCTGCGATTAGAGGAATGTTAATACGGGCTTTGATTGCAGGGATAGCACGAGCATCTTCTTCATCTAATACTGCTGTTCTGACAAGTTCACAGCCATTTGCGGCTAGTTCGTTGATTTGCGCGACTGAGCGCTCTACATCCTTTGCAGGAACGTTTGTCATAGATTGTAAGACACATTTGTTTTGGCCACCAATCTGGACATTTCCTACAAATAAAGCACGTGTTTCAGTACGTTTCATTATTTTGTCTCCTTTATGAGTATTATTATCCCACGATTATAAAATTTTATCGAGTTTTTCGACTGTTAAAATCATAAATCACTTGGAATTGATTTATGAATATGATATACTCATCATGCAAAATCTTAGGAGGATTATTAACAATGGCAAGAGAGAATGTAATCTTGGTATGCACAGAAAGTGGTGAAGAAAACTATATCACTACAAGAAATAAGCGTAAGCACCCAGAAAAGTTGGAAGTTAAGAAGTACTGTCCACGTTTACGCAAAATGACATTGCATAAGGAGAAGAAATAACCTTTGTTGGTTATTTTTTTATATTTATTATGAAACTAGATATATTACCAATCGGTCAATTTGAAGAGAATTCGTATGTATTACATGATAATGGTCATGTGCTCTTTGTTGATCCAGGAAGATATTATAAAAAGATTATGGAATGTGTTGGTAAGGATGAAGTTATTGATGGTATTGTTTTGACACATGGACATTCTGATCATACGGGGGCAGTGGATGATTTATGTGATGTGTACAATTGTCCAGTTTATATGGACCATCATGATTTAGCACTTGTATTACCAAGCAATGCAGGGAAGTATGGTTATAGTGCACCTGTGTATGCGCCTATTCATGATTTAAATGTGAAAGAGGTTAAGATTGGAGCGTTTTCTTTAGAAATTCATCATACACCTGGCCATACGGATGGTAGTATCTGTGTTCGCTATAAGAATATTCTGTTTACAGGGGATACGTTATTTGCGTCTAGTTGTGGTAGAACGGATTTATATTCGGGTAGCGATGAAAAGATGCGTCAAACATTAGAGTATCTCAAGACACTTCCGCATGATTTACAGATTTATCCAGGACATGGACCAGCTAGTACGATAGGAATAGAAGTTCGTAACAATCCTTATATGATTTCTTACTTTTAAGAATTTATCAAAGTTGTTTTATTGTTATTTCGTGTAGAATAGAAGCGAGGTAGTAATATGAAGAAATTTATGATTGGTTTATGTTTGAGTTCGGTATTACTGGCAGGTTGTCAAAAAGAAAAGTCAACCTACGTAGCGAAAGAAGATAAGATTGCGATTTCTACAACTGACTTTAAAGATGAAGATGCATTAAAATTGGTTGAGTCTGTCCTAAAGAAACACTTTCCACAATATGAATGTACGGTTACACAGACAATCATCAAGGGTAACAATGTTTACGGAATTTATACATACCAGAAAAATGGACGTACAATGACACAGCAAGTCTCACTACTAACGGTTTCTGTGAATAAAAATGATAGGAATGATATTATTTACTTGCAGAGCTCTTTTGGTGCAGTTGATCGTCATGTCACACAGATGATTGAGGAGAAGACAATCCCGACTGATAATACAGTTGAAAAACCACAGGATGAAAAAGAAAAGGAATTTGATTTACCAACAACGGTTGATGATCCAGATTCTGCCACAAGTAAACAGGCAACTGAGATTCAAAATTCTGGTGGACTCTATATTGTACGTTTCTATCTCAATGCAGGTAGTCTAAGAATCTATGGTAAGCACACAGGAGATGGTACTTTTGTGGCAAAACTATATGACCTAGAACAGAATCTGATTGCGGATATGGTTAATATTGAAGGATATGGAGAGTATGATCAAACAGTACAAACTCCTCCAGGTTACTATTATCTGATTGTGCAGAAGTCAGATGGAAAATTTGATTTAAGTTATGAATACTAATGTTCGAGAAATCGGACATTTTTTTATGGAGTTTTCGCATTTCTATTGAATATAAAAGTGCGAGGGTTGTTATGGAAGAAAGACTGATTGAGTGCTTAAAAATAGCGATGGAATTTCATGTAACGGATATTCATTTTCATCTAAAGACATATCCAAAAGAGAGTTTAAGTATTGAGATGAAGATTGAGCAGGACGTACGACAAATGGTTCCAAAGGATGATGACATTCGTTTATTTCGTTATCTGATGTACAAAGCAAATCTAGACTTATCTGATATTCATCATCCTCAAACAGGAAGGTTTGAGATGATTATCGAAGGACAACCAGTTTCATTACGCTTCGCGCTTGTGTCTAGCTATCATAATACATCAGGTGTATTACGCATTCTCAATCAACACGCTTCACTACACATTGAGGATTTAACGGTAGATTACGACACTTCATTGTGGCTAAGGAATATTACAAAACATACTTCTGGGCTTTTCGTATTTTCTGGACCCACAGGTTCTGGAAAGACTACAACACTTTATACCATTCTCAATGAAACAAAAGGTAAGAAGATTTTTACGTTAGAAGACCCTGTTGAGGTATATCACGAAAACTATGTACAAATACAAATTAATGATCATCAACACTTATCTTATGATGAAGGGATTAAACAACTTATGAGACATGATCCAGACATCATCATGATTGGTGAAATCAGAGATAGCCAAGCAGCCTTAATGGCTGTACGTAGTGCATTAACAGGGCATTTGGTCGTGACAAGTTTACATAGTCAAAATTGCATGTCTGCGATTGATCGTCTATTAGATTTAGGTGTGGATATGTATCAACTAAAAGATGTACTTATCGGTATTTCCAATCAGCGTTTATTTAATCTAGGTGATGGAAAACGCTCAGGTGTGTACGAATATATGAATCGAAAGGAGGTGGCTTATGCCTTGGAACATCGACGTGTTTCTGAAACGTTCGTTTCACTACAAAAACAACTGCAAGCTGCAGTCGCTAAGGGATATATTGCGTCAGATTGTTTGGAAGAATACACACTTTGATAAACTAGAGTGCCAAGGAATTGTCAGTTTAATGGAAAATGGATTTAGTTTTACCGATACCTTACAGATTTTAAAGACAAAAAGAAATGAGCATCGCATAATACATGTATTAGAAAAATTAGAACAGGGTCAAACATTTAAAGAGGCGTTCTCAATGTTGTTGCCGAAGGGTTATCGAAGATACTTTGATAACTTCATCCGTTATTTACCTGTACTTGAGAGTATGCGTATTTCAGTTGAACTAGCAACGCATGAAGAGAAGATGAAACAAAAGATGATGAAGGATATCGTATATCCAGTAGTCATGTTGTTTGTGATGTTTATTGGAATGTATTTGTTTAATGGATTTGTCTTTCCACAGATGATGACACTAATGACAAGCTTTGAAATCAATGTGACAAGTTATTACTTCTTAAGAAGTTTTATTCAGCTATTATCATGGCTAGTTACAATTTTATTAGTAGTAGGGTTATTGTTATGGGTTGTGTTTCAAGAACCTAAAAGAAAGTGCTGGTTATATTGTGTGCTTGTAAAGTATGTACCAGATTCCCTTATGGTTCAAAAGGCATCTGCAGAGTTTGCAAGATACTTTCTTGAATGTGTAAGGGTACGTATTTCCACAATACAGACTATGAAGATTCTCTTGGATATCAAAGAGAAACCTTTAGTACGTTTGATTGCAAAGGAGTTAAATGATTCTTTATCCAAAGGAGAATCCTTTGAAGAAACCTTGCATACACCCTTTGTAGAACATGCCTTACAACAGTTCTTTCAGATTGCCTTGCATGGGTCAAATTGTGAAAAGATGTTGGAAGGCTATCTTGTGATGAACCAACAACGTCATATCAAACAAGTGCGTATCTTTACGCGCAGCGTACAACTATCCTGTTATGGGACGATAGGCTTAATCTTACTTGTTATCTATCAGATATTGATGTTACCGATGCAGATGTTACAGAACATATAGGAGGTGAGTAATGAATAAAAAGGGATTTACATTACTAGAGATGACAATTGTAATCTTAATCATTTCGATTTTGTTTCTATTAGTTATACCAAATATAAAAAAGACACTGAATATTGTAAGTGATAAGGGATGTAAGGCTTTAGAGAAGATTGCGGATTCTGCAATTATTCAATATAAATTGGAATATGACAGTTATCCAAGCAGTGTCAGTGATTTAATTAACGCAGGTTTATTAACTGAACAACAAATAACCTGTGATGGTGAAAAGAGTCTTGTAATTAGTGATGGACATGCATATATCGAATAAGGGTTTTAGTTTGATTGAAATGTGTATTGTGTTATTTGTGATATCGGTATTTATGATGTTATTACCAACAAATATTCATATTCCTGATACTGAATATTACGCCTTTGTAGATGAATATCTATACTTACAAAGTACCGCAATGAAACAAGCGCAACCTGTATCATTTGACATATATAATGTGCGCTTTAATCAAAAGGGAAATGTGAATCAAGCAAAGACAATCTATTTTCAAAATAATCGCTCCATAGTCGTGGAACTAGGTGGTGGTAGACTTGCGACTCAATAAAAAGGGATTACTTACTGCAGAGGCATTTGTATGTTTAAGTATTACTTTGTTATTGGTGACTATGATTACCAGTATTGTACAGGCTAAATATGCGCAGCATACAGTATTTGATAGAACGATACGAAAGATGGAAGAGTCACTCATCGAAAAAATGAAAGATGTAGAAGGATGTTTACAAGCATGTCAAATAGAAAAGGATTCGCCCTCGTTGAAGTCTTAGTTGCTATATTAACGGTCTGTATCTGTATTCCAATTATTGTAAGTGTTATATCTTTAATGCGTACATCCTTAAAGGATAGAGCATTTCTACAAGATCAGATAGCCTTAATACAACTACGTCGATATTTGGCTGTTGCGTATGAGATTGAACTACTACCATCTTCTTTAACATTTCAAAGACAACATGAAGAAATGAGATTAAGTGTTGTGAATCAAAACCTCATTGTACAACCAGGTACACAGATTTTTTTGATGGATATTGAAACTGCGATATTTTACTTAGAAGGAGATAGTGTGATGTTACGATATGTTAGAGATAATCAAGAATATGAAGTTTTCTTGTGTAAACAATAAAGGATTTATCAGTGCTTACTTTCTTGTGATATTTTTATATGTAATTACAATGATTACGGTACTTTCTGCCAATTTGAATTATCAAGCAAAGACAGTAGAGAACTTACAAGCAATCTATGCCTATGAACAAGAAGAGTTAACTGCCATTGCTAGATTGAAAAAAGAACTATGTACGGACATAGATTTAAAAGAGAAGTATCAAGTTAAAGATCGATTCATTCATATACAGTTATCAAATGAGATTTTAATCGTAGAATATGATTCAGAGAAAAAAGTCATATTAGATTATGAAGTAATACGATAGATGAACGTTTTTAGAGATTCTTCATAATTAAGAGTGTAATAAGATACTCTTTTTGTTTATAATGAAACTACTGGAGGCGAGTTTCATGGAGAAAGTAAGATTTATTGGCAGTAAAAGAAGAACAAATACTCCTATTAGCTACCGTCAGCGTGTTGTAAAGTATCGTCATAGACCATTGAAACAACATGCAATATATAAAACACAAAAGCAGGTATCAAAAGTAGAAACTGTAATCAATCAATTTATTCCACAAAAGTTTGTTGAAAATATCAAACTAGATGAAAATCTAGATAAGGCAAAAGTTGCACTGACTCAAGCAAGTGGAAAACTAAAATCCTTCTTGTCTGATGCAGGATGTAAGGTGAAGGAATCTTCTCAGCATGCATGGCAATTATTACAAACTAAATATGAATCT
>JABZMB010000068.1 GCA_015256455.1 Solobacterium sp.
CCTATTCTGCTGTTTCTAACTTTAGTATATGTCTTAATAGTTCTTTTGTATAAGGATGTTGAGGTTTTTGCATCACATCCTTCGTTTTACCCTCTTCTACAACTTTACCATCCTTCATAATTATCACACGATCACAAAGGTTACTAACTAAAGGTAAATCATGAGATACAAAGATGGCAGAGATATGATGCTGATGACATAAATGTCTTAATAAGCCACATATTTTCTCTTGTGTGATGACATCTAATGCACTTGTAATTTCATCACACAACAATACTTTTGGATCACATGCAAGTGCACGTGCTATCGCTGCACGTTGACATTCCCCACCAGACATTTCATGTGGATACTTATTTGCAAAAGATATATCTAATCCAACTTCCTGTAATAAAAAACGATTTTCTAACGCAGTTGGATTTAAATGTTTTCGCACTTCATTTAAACTTTGTTCAATTGTATACTGCTTATCAAAAGAAGCTCTTGCATCTTGAAATATCATCTGTAAATCACGGAAGCGACTACGGTCATTTGTATCCAGTGGTTTATCAAATAACATCACCGCTCCCTCATCCGTTTTCATAATTCCAGATAGTAGTCGCAAGACTGTACTTTTTCCACTGCCACTTTCTCCAATGATACCGAGAATCTCCCCTTCATCAAGATGAAGGGAAACATGATCAACTGCCACTACCTGCTGTTTTTTATCACGGAAGCTTTTCACGATATTCTCTACTTGTATTAACCGTTCCATAAATCCTCCGTCTTAGGTAGAGCAGCTAGTAGTTGTTTTGTATATGCATGCATAGGACTTTCAATTAAATTCTTTGTGTCTTGTACTTCTACAATATGTCCCTGATGCATTACCGCAATACGATCACATAACTGTGCCGCTAGAGCAATGTTATGTGTAACCACCACCATGGTCATGCCCTTCTCTTTTTTCAGTTGCTTTAGTTGTCGAACCATTTCGAATGCACTCTTTACATCCAATGCACTGGTTGGCTCATCGCAAAGTAATAAAGATGGATCATTCATTAACGCAAGTGATACTGCTACACGCTGTGCCATACCTATAGATAATTCAAACGGATAACCATGAAATATACGTTCAGGATTCTTTAATTCAAGTTGTTCAAATAAGCGATATGCCTTTTGACGTGTCTCTCCTTGCGTCAATCTACCCCTTGTAGTTTCATAGAATTGACTAGATATCTTTCTTGTAGGTACAAGCGTAAAGTTACTGTTTTGAAATATAACCGCAATTTCATCTTGAAATAACCTACGATACTCTTTTTTGTTTAAAGTGAGAAGATTTTGATGTGAATACAAAATTTCTCCTGATGAAATTTCTAGATTTGGTTCTAATTGCAGAACACAATTTAATAAACTTGTCTTTCCACTACCACTTTGTCCGACAATACCGATGACTTCAGCTGGATAAACTGCAAGTGAAACATCATGCAACACTTCTGTATCACCATATCCAGCAGTCACATGATTTACTTCTAAAATCGCTTGGCTCATGATTGAAGTTCTAGATCGACTGTGATTTGGTAGTAGTCTGTAACGTGAGGAACGAAGTTCTTTAATTCTTTTCTTGTTGCGAAAATCAAATTATTAAATCCAATATAAGTAATGCTGTAACTTGCTAGTAACATCTCTTCAATCTGCTTTACGATTTCTTTACGCTGCTTTGTGTCATAAGTATCATTCAACTGTTTTAATAATACCTGTATTGCATGGTTATCATATCCAGAATAGTTAACAGCACCACCTTCTGATAGCAACGCATTGAGATAATATGCAGGATCTCCTGTAGGCATTGTAACCATAGAGTAGAATCCTAAGTCATATTCTTTATTGAATAGATACTTGGTGCCTTCATGTAGTTGTAATTCAGATTGAATACCAATCTTTTTCAGTGCAGACTGCAATTCTGTCGCAATCGCCTCTTGGGATAGACGTTTGTAATATGCGATTGTAATAGAAATATTTTGACCATCTTTTTCTACATAGCCATCACCATCTGTATCTACATAACCAGCAGACTCTAGGATTTGTTTCGCTTCTGCTTCGTTATAAGAGGTTACGTTAGAACTTGGTAATGCATACTCAGAATCACTGGTAAATGGACCATCTGTCGCAGTCATTGTGCCATCTAATAAGTATTTTGCGATAGATTCTTTATCAATTGCTTTTGCAATTGCTTTACGAAGTGATATATCAGAAAGTTTTTCGGTATTCATATACAGAGAATATACACGACTAGATGGAATTGTATGAATATCAAAATCATCACTATCCTGTAGTTGCTTGATTCCTTCTGGATTCATTTCTGTATATGCGTCTAATTCATGATTCTTAAGAGCTAGAATTGCAGTTTCTTTTTCGAGCATCTTCGTAACTGTAATCTCATTTAGCTTAGGTGTTCCATTCCAATAGTTTGTATTTGGTTCTAATACAATTTCTTGGTCTGCTGTAAATGTCTTTACTTTATAAGGACCTGTACCAATCGGCATTGTAGCCTTGTCTTCCTTAGAAGCTAGATTTAATATTGCAAACATTGGATCACTTAAATCAGAGAGTAAAGTTGAACGTGGTTCTATCGTCTTAATTGTGATTGTATAACCATCAATTTCATATTCTGCTCCTTGCAAAAAAGCAGCTCTTGCATTTTCTTGTGCAATATGATGTAGATTATCAACAACGCTTTTGGCATCCATTGTTGTGCCATCAGAGAATTTAATGTTCTCACGTAGTGTTAACTTCCATGTTTTAGGATCAATATTTTCAGCATTTGATACAAGCCATGGTTTGATCTGCATATCATCTTCTACTTTAAATAAGGTTTCACCAATTCCATAACGGACGGTAAACCATCCATTCCACTCTAAAGCAGAATCTAAAGATGCAGTAAACTGTTCTGTACCAATGCGGATGGTATGATTTACAGCCTCATCTGTTTTTTGTGTTGGTGTACATGCAGATATTAATAATGATGCTGCTATAAATATTGTTTTAATCAATCGTTTCATTTTGTTTCCCCTTCTGATAACTAAACGTTTTTGCAAATTGGTTTATTAAAAACACAGTGATGAAGATAAACAAACACGGAAATAATGAAATCCATGGTGCGGATGTTAAATATTGTCTTCCTTCACTGATCATAGAACCCCATTCTGGAGTTGGTACTTTTACACCAATTCCTAAAAAACTAAGTCCTGCTAGTGACAATAACATATTCGCGAAATTTAATGTGAGTGTCACTATCAATAAGTTTCGAATGTTTGGTAGGATGTGTTTCAATAGAATTTCAATATCACTTAATCCCGCAAACCTTGCAGCAGTAACATATAATTCTGATTTCTCTTTTAAAGTTGCCGATCTTGCCAAACGGGCAAATAACATCCAATCACTAATTGCTAAGGCAATCATCGCATTGTGCAGCCCACCGCCTAATATTCCTGCAATTGCGATAGCAATTAACATCTGTGGAAATGCTAAGAAAAGATCACAGATAGCCATCAGTACTTCATCCAAAAGACCACCCATATAACCACTTACCATACCGACAAAGATACCAAATCCTCCAGCCACAAGCACTATCACGATTGTAGAAAGAATACTAATATTGGCAGCTGCGATTGTACGTACAAATACATCTCTACCGAAAGCATCTGTTCCAAAGATGTGATGAATACTAGGTGCTTGTAAACGAATTGCTAGATTTGATTCCGAAATTACCTTCGATAAGCTTATTTCTATTAAAACACTACATAGTAGTAATCCTGCAAGCATGATAATAATCAACCATTGTTTACGATTAAGCTTCATGACTATCACCACCTAAGCGTATCCGTGCATCAAAGATTCCATAGAATAAATCTGCCACTAAATTGATAACAACATACGCTAATACAAGCCAAACTACAACACCTTGAATTACTGGGATATCTTTACTAATAACTGCATCCACCAAGAGCTTTCCAAGACCTGGCCAGTTGAAGATTGTTTCAATTAAGGCAACACCACTCAAAAGACTTCCAAAAGAAACTGCCGTTAACGTAATGACTTCAACCATCGCATTTCGTAAAACAGTGTGGAATAGAATTGAAAATGTACCAATCCCTCTTGCACGTAAACCTTTAATATAATCTTTCTCTAGTTCACGACTTGCAATCTTTTGAATCTGTTTAATATATCGAAATGACATACCAAGCATGATGGTTAAACTAGGCATGATAACACCTGTACCATCTTTTGGTAGAACGCTAAAGATATGGAATACAGAAGTAAATAAATACAATAGTAATAAACCAATCATAAATGTTGGAATAGATATTCCTACTTGCGTAATCGCATCCACTAATTTTGTAAGGAAGGATTTCTTACGATATGCACAATAGATACCAAGTGGAATTGAAACAATCAGAGTTAAGATCATACTATTAACTGCAATCGAAATTGTATATGGAGCAGCTTTTATAATCTTTTCTGATACAGGACGACTATCCTGGTAAGAAGTTCCTAGGTCTCCTTTTAAGAAAGATATCCACCAGTTTGTATATTGCGTAAAGAAAGGCTCATCCAAGTGATGTTCATGGCGAAACTGTTCCACCATCTCTTGCGTTGCCGGAGCTCCTGCTTGATGGAAATGCATGTGTGCTGGATCAATTGGCGAAAGATAAATTAAACTGAATGTAATTAACGTAACTCCTATGACAATAGGAATTGTACGTAATAAACGTTTTATAAAATATTTCATTGTAAATTCCTTTGCATAGTTGAATAAATCTTCAATTAATATCTACAGAAACAAAATACATTAGCTCTATCGCTAATGTATCAATTTTGACTGTATTTTAGCCACCTTGATGTGGTTTTATGCATAACAAATGGTATTGGAAATCACTGCTTTCGTCAAGTCATATCACCATTCTATAGGAATAATGCTATAATTCTATCGTTATAAAGGAGGTATCATCATGTTACCGAAGTTAGAAAACAGTAATAATATCGCTGCCATTGAAGAAGAAATTCAAATACTCAAGAATCTTTTAAATACCGCAACGCAAAATATGATTCCTTCTGATAAATTTCATCTTATTGATGAGCTCTCAACTTTATCCGCAAATCATAAGTTTGATAAGTTAACAGATTTAATTACTTCATTATCAAATGAAGACTTAGATATCATCTCTAGATATTTCTCTGTTTTACCTTTATTAATCAATATTACAGAAGATGTAGACCTAGCATACCAAGTTAATTTACAAAATAATATTGACCAAGATTACCTAGGTAAGATTTCTACGCAAATGAATATTATCTCTAAGAGTGAAAATGCAAAGGAAATCCTAGAGAACTTGAATGTAGTACCAGTACTTACTGCACACCCTACACAAGTACAGCGTAAGTCTATGCTGGATTTAACAAATAAAATCCATCATCTATTACGTAAAGATCGTGACTGTAAAGAAGGTTCTATCAATAAGCGTAAGTGGAACGATAACCTCCACCGTTTAATTGAATTAATCATGGAAACAGATATGATCCGTGAAAAGAAGTTAAAAGTTAAGAATGAAATTCGTAATGTGACTGACTATTACAATACTTCTTTGATTCCAGCAATTACATCTCTGACTGCTCAATATCGTAAACAAGCCGCAAAACACGGTATCGATGTAAGTACTGCTACTCCTATTACAATGGGTATGTGGATTGGTGGTGACCGTGATGGTAATCCATTCGT
>JABZMB010000069.1 GCA_015256455.1 Solobacterium sp.
GTTGTATGTATTAAGGTCTTTCCACTCAGGTCTACTCCTACAAACTCACTTGGAGAATTACCATAGTCAAAACCTTCAACTTTAATACCTTTTCTTTCGCCAACAAGGATATAAGATGGATTCTTTTCTTTCAGCGCTAATGCGTCTTCCACTGTCTT
Organism: Solobacterium sp.; assembly: GCA_015256455.1. Lineage (GTDB taxonomy): Bacteria > Bacillota_I > Bacilli_A > Erysipelotrichales > Erysipelotrichaceae > Bulleidia. The sequence continues at coordinate 159 of JABZMB010000069.1, forward strand.
AACAGGTATGACTTTCTTTGCGCCACTTGCGTACATGTATGCTTCTAAACTAAATGCACGAAAGACATCAATAATGACAGTTAAGCCTGTTGCTTTCTGTGCGCCTGCCACAAGTGGTAAGATTTGAATTTTCATATATTTAATTTCCTCCAATCCTTTTAGCTGGTGCTTGCGAAATATAGTTATCAAGGATATTATATTGAATAAAGGAGATGGCAAAATGAACGAACAAAAGCTCATTTACCCATTTGATTACCTACATCATCGCGTAGCGACAGTTGCCTTATATGGCACCAACAACCCATTGGTCGTTGTCGGCAACCTAGTTCTACGTACTTATTATACAGATGATACGAAGAAAAATGTTGATATTGATCACACTTCTGAGTACGTAATGGATGCGGTATTTTACGAAACAAACAAAGTCATTCGAGAGTCTTTAGACGATCCATATAACGGTAAGCGTGAACTCGTTGAAGTGCCAATGCCACAGCTTGGCCCAGGCTATTGTGTCATTTACAATGAAGCTGAAATTCCATCTCAACGACATGACGATTTTATTACAATTCTTGGTCATCTGGAAGATGATCCACATGGTGTTGCGATTATCATGAAGCGTTTAGAAGATGGTTCATTAACTTGGCTTGGTGAAAAAGAAGCCAGAAAGTTAGCCGCAAAAATGCGATAAGGTCCTAGTATTAGGACCTTATTTTCTATTCAAATTCTTCTTTTAATGCAGGGTTCTTTTCAAATGCATGTGCTACATATGAACATTCAGGTACAATCTTTACCTTCTTTTCTCTTGCATGTTCTAATACACAATCTAAAAGCTTACCAGCAATACCCTGTCCCTTCATAGATGGATCAACAACCGTATGGTTTAATACCCACTTTCCATCCTTTTCATAATACTCACAAAGACCTACTTCTTTGCCTTCATCGTTATAGGCTTTTGCGCCATTTTCTTCAAAACGAATTTCCATAAATTTCTCCTATTCTTGTTCTATTATACTCAATTTACAAGAAATACTGGAATAGATGTTGTGACATGCTTCTGTGGTGTTAGACGGAAGTATGCTTTTTGTTTCGCTTTGTTACAAAGTTTAAGTGCATACGCAGTTACCGCCAGGGCAAAACGACAGTACCAAATCTGTACATCTACTTCATTTAAACCTATCTGTTCTGCAAGCATTGCGGCCTCCTTGTTGTAGTAGTATCCATTTAGTAAGGCAACCCATTGTTCTGGACTTAAGTTATTTTTCTCGCTGTGATATTGTTCATAGGCAAACTCACGTAATGCAGTATGTAATGTTTTCTGTTTCATAAAGAAATCCTCCTGGCATTATCGTAACTGTCAGGAGGATTATTGTTGTGCACATAAATACACTTTAATGAAACATTGTTAGATAGTTTAAAACAAAGATATAGTGACAAAGACTACCCAGCAACACAAAACAATGGAAAATCTCATGATTGCCAAAAGACTTACTAGCTAAAAGCTTTGGTTTCAAGGCGTAGATTACTGCACCTATCGTATAGGAAATCCCACCTGCTAATAACCACATAAATCCATGTACTGATACTGCGTTTAATATCTGTGGTAAAAACATAATACAAAGCCAACCCATAAGCGAATACATCACCGAGGATACCCACTTTGGACAAGTTACCCAGAATAACTTAAATACAATACCTGCAATTGCGATGATCCAAATCATCGTTAATAAGATTGGCCCTACCGTATCCTTAAGAGCAGTTAAACAGATTGGTGTATAGCTTCCAGCAATTAGGATGAAGATGGAAGAATGATCAATTTTCTTTAGATTTAAATCTACCTGATTCGATACATGGAAACTATGATAACTAGCCGATGCACCATACAATAAAATCATACTTAACATAAATATCATAAAGCTAATCATCGTAAGAAATGATGCCTGATACGCCGACGCTTTAATCAGTAGAATTGGCATACCAATGATTGCAGCGACCATTCCTATAAAGTGTGTTACCGCACTCCAGAAATCCTTGATGCGAAACACAAATATTTCTTTTTCATGGCTGATTGTCATATCTTTATATGTCATATATCAGCACCTCCATTCTCAAAAACTGATAATCGGTTTTTTATTAACCTATATACATCTTATCGGTTATTCAAAAACTCGTCAAGAGTTATAGTATATCGTTGACGAGTTCTTCACTTATGTATACACTTAAATTATGAAAACAAACACAAAAATTGAAAGTACCCTTCACGAATTCCGTTTACCTGCATATAACGAAATTCCTGATGTTGGTCTCTATCTTGAACAGGTTGCAAAGTTTATTAATGGCTATTTCACTGAGTTTCCTGAGATGCAGGTTACTCCTTCGATGATTTCAAACTACGCAAAACAGAAGCTTTTTGACCGCGTAAATAAGAAAACCTATACACGTGATCAAATCTCCATCTTATTATTTATTGTTTGTGCAAAAACCGTATTATCGATTGAAAATATTCGTTTAGCACTGCATGAATTCCAACAAGGAAATGATACAACTCAAGAACTACATCAATATTGCAGTGAATCCCTTATGAATACGCTATCCTCTTTCTATCATCATGAACAAAGTGAAATACCTTCCCTTCATGATGATAAGCATCCAATGTTAAATAACATCATTACTGCTGTTGCACATAAGATGTATCTTGAAAGATACTTCGCATCACTAAAGAAATAAAATATCTGTATGCATATGTATCGTCATGCATACAGATATTTTTTATTCATCTAATTTTTTACCACAATTTGTACAGAAGATCGCGTCGGGTTCTAAGACTTCAGAACCACACTCCTTACAAACTTTATGAGTAGGTTCTTTTACTTCTGCAGTATCATTCTCAATTGCAGTTGAGATCACTTGTGTATATCCTTCTGTTTCTGCAGGATCTACCTTTGGTGTTTCTTCTAAAATAGTTTCTGTTTCAACCGGTTTTTCTTCCGTAGCCTCTTCTGGCTTTTCTTCTGAACTTTCATCGTTTTGTGTTTCTTCAACAGCTTTAGTTAGAGTTGCTTCTGGTTCAGGTTGTTCTTCTACTGTCTTTTCTTCTGCTTCAGTTGGAGTAGATTCTTCTTCAACATTGTCTTCTACTGCTGAAGGAGTTGTTTCTTCTGTCTTTACTTCTTCAACTGTAGATGGTTCCTTTTCCACTTCAACTTCTTCACTATAGTTCTTCGCAAAGAGAGCCTTACGACGTACGAAGTAGATGATATTTAAACTAATATAGATAATACCTGAAATGAGCCATACTACCACAAATACAAGCAAAGGAATGTAGGATACAAAACTTGCTGGTACATTAATACCAAAGTTTACTAAATACCCCATCACAATAGTAGATACAGTACTTGGTGGTAAGTACATCAGTGCTGCAACCATCACACCACCACAGATGATATACATTACAATTAAGTATAGATTCCATAATACTGTGGAAAAACCTTCCCACTTAATGAGTCCTCTTTCAATTTCAAATACCCAATAAACAAGGATAATTAAAGCCAATAAAATAGAGAGGATTGGCCAAAAAGCAGAGCCTAAGTGATTGGCAGCGTATCCATAGATATTTAGAACAGGTGCTAATAAATGCGGTAACATATCTGATCCAAATAATTCCATTAAGATACTAACGAAAACATAAATATAAAACAGAATCTGTATTGGTAAACTAATAAACTTTAGAAAATTTAACCACTTTAGTGGTGTTTTTTTACGTGAAGTATATTTCATATAAAATGTCCCCTTTTTTCTATTATACGTCAATTCGCAAAAAAGAGAGTAGTATTTACTCTCTTCTAACGTAAACTCTCGTTGTATTTTATAACAAAATTATTTGTTATGCTTGCTTTCAACATCACAATACTTGCAGAGGTATTTACCACTTGTTTCATCTGCTAGATAGAATACATGTGGTATCTCACGTTCAACGGATGTAATACATCTTGGGTTTTGGCACTTGATTACATTGACAAGCTCTTTTGGTAGTTGGAGATGGTCCTTGCTAGAAAGCACACCATCGACAACTTTATTAACTGTGATGTTTGGATCAATAAAGCCAAGAATATCTAAGTCTAAATCAATCATAGAATCGATTTTGATAATATCCTTCTTACCGTATTTTCTAGATACTACATTTTGAATAATCGCAACCGAACAATCTAGCTTTTCTAATTGTAATAAGCTGTAGATTTCCATTGATTTACCAGCCTTGATATGATCTAGTACAATACCTGTTTTTACACCATCGATATTCATTATTGGACCTCCTTAACGATGTTGAGAAGATTTAAAATTAGAGCCATGCGAATATATTTACCACAGAGTGCTTGTCTAAAGTAGGCAGCACGTGGGTCATCATCAACTTCAACTGAAATTTCATTCACTCTTGGTAGTGGGTGTAAGATAGCCATATCTTTCTTTGCGTTAGCAAGTTTGTCCATATTCAAGATATAGGTATCCTTTAAGCGGATATAATCTTCTTCGTTGAAGAATCTTTCACGCTGTACTCTTGTCATGTATAAGATATCTAACTCAGGCATAACTGCTTCCATGGTTTCTACCTGCTTATACTCAGCTCCTGCTTTTTCAAGCATGTCAATGATGTATTGCGGTACTCGTAATTCTGGTGGAGCGATTAACACAAACTTCACATTTTCATATCGTAACATCGCTTCGATTAAAGAGTGAACGGTTCTTCCAAACTTTAAGTCACCACATAAACCTACTGTAAGGTTATTGAGTCTACCCTTTTCTCTTGTGATGGTAAGAAGGTCAGTTAGTGTTTGGGTTGGGTGATGATGTCCACCATCACCACCATTGATGATAGGTACTGTTGTTCGTCTTGCGGCTACGATAGGTGCGCCTTCCTTTGGATGTCTCATGGCGATAATATCCGCATAACAACCTACAGTTCGAATCGTATCACTCACGCTTTCCCCCTTCGAAGCAGAACTTGAGGAAGCTTCAGAGAATCCCAATACAGAACCTCCAAGCTCTAACATCGCTGCTTCAAAGCTAAGTCTTGTACGTGTACTTGGTTCAAAGAATAGTGTTGCCAATTTCTTTCCCTTACAAATATCGATGTATTTGTCAGGGTTGGTCATAATATCCCCTGCAACCCCAATCATTTTATCGATTTCTTCTACTGAAAAATCTGTGATGCTGATTAAATTTCTAATTTCCATTACGATTTCCTTTCATCAATGATTCATCACTACTGTTGTTTCCTAAATCTTCAAACAAACGCTTTAATTCTAATTCTGATTTATCTTTGAACAATTCTCCTTTCCCCTTAGTCTTTATGTGCAATTCCAATGATTTCATCAAGTGAAGTAATTCCCAGTTTTTCCATTAGCTGTGGTAATTCTTCAATGATTTCTTTACATGCCATTGGATTGATGAGATTTGCGGCTCCAATCTGTACGGCAGTAGCCCCTGCCATCATCATCTCAATGACATCTTCTGCACTTGAGATACCACCAATACCAATGATTGGAAGATTTGTTGCCTCATATACTTCATATACCATTCTTA
>JABZMB010000016.1 GCA_015256455.1 Solobacterium sp.
TAGGAGTTTTTTATTAGCTGAGACCCTGAGTAAATTTGGAGGGTATCCCCGAGTTGTAAAAAAGGGGTCAAAATTTGACCCCTAGAAATTTCGGAGGGTCGCCCCGACCCCGACTGATTTTTGAGTGCCGTATTTTTTGTATAGCAATATTCATACAATATGAAATATAGAAAGGAGAACTTTATTTGATATTAACACGGAGAAATGTTGAAGATATGTTGAGAAGAAATAAATTATCAACTATCTTGTACGTTTCGGTTTAATTGCAGTAATTAAAAGTTTCTAAAGTTTATAGGATTTCTAACTTTCATTAGTAGAATATATACCAAAAATTATCGTAATTTACCCTCGCGAGAAAAACAGGGTGTTGTGTGCAGGAGGAGAAAATTGTGCACAACAAAATAGATGAAATGGTATTGACTGTTCCCTTAGGGAACAGAACTACAGTTGAAATTGTAGAAAGCCAAGAAAAAGTGTTATCTGTAAATGAAGTATGTAAAATTGCGAATATCAGTCGTAAAACACTGTTTTATTACGATAAGATTGGTCTTTTATTACCAAAGAGAAGAATTGGTTCGCAACATACAAAAATGTATGATAAGAATGCAATCCATAAATTGCATCAGATTCAAATGTATAAAAATGCTGGGCTATTATTAAGAGAAATTCGCGAAATTCTTAGTGATTCAAAAGAGCATGCATACAAATATTTACAGAAAGCAAATGTCAGATTGACAAATGAACAAGAGAAAATTAAGATACAAAAAGAGAACCTGGAGGTATTACTTCAGGAAATAAAACAGGGGGAATAATTATGGCAAAGGGTTTAATCACAAAAATCATCGTATCTGTATTAACGATCTTAGTACTTGTATTAGGCTACAAAATTGTACTTTCACCACGAGATGGAAAGATTACAATGACATCTACAGAAATCAAAAATTCATTTAAAGAGATTGGTCAATTAGCAGTAGAGGAATATAATTTTACAAATGTTGGAAAGTTTAGCCAAGACAACATGTCTGCGTTTGGAATCTCTATTCCGTTTACAGATAAGTCATTCTTAATGACTTACAGTGGTGTATGTAAAGCAGGCATTAAGGATATCTCCGAAATCAACATTGAAGTTAATCAAACAGAGAAAAAGGTAATCGTAGATTTGCCAAATGTTGAAGTGTTAGATACATATATCGATGTAAACAGTATTGAAGTTTATGATCAAAGCTTTAATCCAATCAATCAGATTACTGTAAATGATGTAAAGAACTTCCAAGCTAATGAAACTGCTAAGGCTGAGGAACTTGCAATCAAGAATGGATTACTTGATAAGGCAAAAGTACGCATGGAAGAAGTTGTTAAGAGTCAAGTAAAGATGTTGTTAAGCAACACAGAACAATCAGAATACGAAATTGTCATTAACTGGAAGTAATATCATTGCATAAAAGTCTAAATAGGTTGACTAAATTTAATAAAAACTCTATATTAGATTTTAAATTAAGTAAGTCGAGGTAGTTCGGTCTATGCTGTGATGTATGGTTAATACCACTGCGGTGAACCTTGTTCAACTCAAGGCGCTTACTTAAAGTAAAAGTGATGATTTTATAGTCATCACTTTTATTTATTTGAATGAGAGTAATATTATCCTAAGCAAATTATTATCTGAAAAGGGTGAAAGAAATGTTGAGATTAAAAAAAGTTAAGAAATTAGATAATGAAGTTACAGCTGAATTCTATATTGAGGATACAAGTGAATGTGGTCATATCGTAATAGATATTAATATAATGGATATCAAAGAATATTCTATGCCATCAGGATGGGAAACTGATTTTATATATCTTGCCCATGCAAGAGATTCGATTATAAGAATGATCAAGGAAAATGACATTGTTGAAGAAAGATTGGTAATGTGGTACTGAAAAACTGATTTTATTAATCAGTTTTTTATTTTATTGAACCTGGCGTATTTTTTGTATATCAATAAATATAAACTTTGAATTATGAATAGAAAGTAATTTGCTATTAAAAGGAGGAAAAATCATGGAAAAAAATAGTTTAAATAATGAAATATTGAAACACATCCATTCACAATTAAAGAGATTAAGTTCTGTTATATTTTACTGTAAAGAATGTAATATTAAAGCTGGTAAAGTTGCGGGGAATATATACACATATGACTTTGAAAGTTTAACAATTACCAACAACCGCAAAGATATTGAAATAAAATTTAATACGGAACAAGAAATGATTGCACATAGGTTCAAAGATAGCATGTGTTTATTAGACTATGTGAATAAACATGGAGAAGTGCCGGAAGGATTTTGGTTAATTGATGACATAAAGTTAATTTTGAAGAAGATGAATAATAGATCTTAAATAGCTGTAATAACCGGTTTATATTATGAATAGGATATATAGGCGGTAGATGCTTAGATTTAGAATTTCATTAATAAACTGGAGGTATTTCTGCTACTATCAAAATTTTTGCTAGGCAATAACTCGATATTTATCCGAAATTATTTATCATCCTATCTATAACATAAAATTTCTTTATGCTAAAGATTGAACAAAAATATGTTAGAGCTATTCTATCCTAATAAAAATAAAGAAGGGAGGTATAGAATAATGGATCTACGTGAACTATATGGGAAAGTTATTGAAGTAAGTGCCTGTACAGGTATTAAAATAACAGGTGAAGTTATTGATTTCTATCCAAGTATTGGCACCAGTTCAGGGGAAGATGAGATTGATATATTTCCTAACAACACAAATCATATTATTTGTTTGAAGAAAAGTGAGATTCTACAGGTAAAGATAATCCATCCATAATTTACTAATTTTATAAGGTGATAACATTATAGTCATCACCTTATATAAATAATTACGAATGAACTGGTACGCCAAATCCAGGTATCTGCTTGATTTTCAAGTCTCACGGTCACATAGCGATTTCTTCCGCCTCTACACTCGCAACGTCAATTATAGTATTAATAATAATATTTTTAATTAACTACTAGTTTAGATACTTTGATAAATATCTGTTTAAAAAACTCGGATCAACCGAGTTTTTTATTTTTCTATATTTAGTCTGTGTTTGCCGTGGTATGTGATAGCCATGAAGTCTGGACCTACATGGCTTCCAATAACAGGTCCTAACTGCATGATAGAAATCTTTGTATCCTTAAACTGTGGGTATGTTTCAATCAGATCGTTACGGAATGCAACTGCATCGTCGTATGCATCTGCGTGGATGATTGCGATTTCTTCATCCTTTGTATAGTCTGCCATGTCTTCTGCACAGGATTCAATTAATGAACGTAGTGCTTTTTTTCTACCGCGTACTTGCTTAAAGGAAACAAGCTTTCCACTATCTGGAATATAGATTAATGGCTTGATGGATAGAATTGTTCCAAGTAGGGCAGATGCGTTGGATAATCTTCCGCCACGTCTTAACCACTGTAGGTCTTCTACCATGAAACGATGAATGTACTCAAGCTTATGTTCATTTCCCCATTCCACAACTTGATCATAATCCCATCCTTCTTCATGACGTTTTACTAATTGCTTTAAGAAGAGGGCAAGACCTCCTGTAACGCAATAGCTATCTAATAGGCTAATCTTATGGTCAGGGTATTCTTCGCTTAAAGTCTGAATTGCGCGCTCTGCGTTATTGATAGAGGCTGATAATGCGCGTGTCATATCAACGAATAGAACATCATTACCTGCTTCAAGAAGTTCTTTTAAGAATTCGTAGTATGCATATTCAGTGATTTGAGATGTATTTGGTTGTTTACCTGCACGCATGGAAGTCATTAAGAAATTACGACTTTCTTCTGTGCAATCATCGATATAAACTTTATCATCAATCGTATATGTATATGAGATAAAGGGGATATTGTGTTCTTTTAGGTACTCTGCTGGCAAATCCGCAGTAGAGGATGTTGCGATTACATATTTGTTCATAAAACCTCCAAGTATCATAAAAGTATTATAAAGAATTAATGACATTTGTCTATTGATTTAAGACAAAATAAAGAAAGTGTCGTGAAATTTTCACAATATAAAATAATGAAAATTTATCATTTAGATTACAGAAAATATTGACAATGTTAGTTAGTGAGTTTAAACTAACATTAGTTAGAGCCCTCTAACTTTTGTTCATTTATATAAGGAGGCAAGCGATGATACCATTAGCTTTAGGAGTAATCGGTCAAGAATATAAAATTGTTAAAATCGGAGGAAGTGCAGAAGTGAAACAACACTTAGCAGACCTCGGTTTTGTTGTTGGTGGATCTGCTACAGTTGTCTCAGAAGGCGGTGGAAATCTAATTGTAAATGTGAAAGAAACACGTATTGCAATTGGGAAAGAAATGGCTATGAAAGTCATGGTATAGGGAGGACAGAATGAATACATTAAAGGAAGTTGCGATTGGCGGTACTGCAAAGGTTGTCAAACTCCATGGTGAAGGCGCTGTGAAGCGTAGAATTATGGACATGGGTATCACAAAGGGAGTTGAAGTTTACGTTCGTAAGGTTGCTCCATTAGGTGATCCAATTGAAGTAACTGTAAGAGGCTATGAATTATCCATCCGTAAGGATGATGCCGCAATGATTGAAGTTGAGTAATTCATAGATTAAGGGAGAAAATTAGTATGGCAAACGAAAGATTAAAGATTGCCTTAGCGGGTAATCCAAATAGTGGTAAAACAACTTTATTTAATGCCTTGACTGGTTCTAATCAGTATGTAGGTAACTGGCCAGGTGTAACAGTTGAAAAGAAAGAGGGTAAACTCAAGAAGCATCCAGATGTTATTATTGAGGACTTGCCTGGTATTTATTCTCTTTCACCATATACATTAGAGGAAGTTGTATCTCGTAATTATTTGATTGGTGAACATCCTGATGCGATTTTAAATATCGTAGATGGTACAAACTTAGAGCGTAACTTATATCTAACAACACAGTTACTTGAAATTGGAGTTCCAGTTGTAGTAGCTGTAAATATGATGGACCTTGTAAAGAAGGCTGATGATAAGATTGATATCGCTGTCTTAAGTGAGAAGTTAGGTTGTAAGATTGTTGAAATTTCTGCATTAAAAGAAACAGGTATTATGGAAGCAGCAGAAGCTGCGATTGCGGCTGCTGAAACAAAGTCTGCTACAGCTATCCATAAGTATGAAGATAAGATTGAAGCAGCTCTTTCTAAGATTTCAGATTCTGTATTAACGGATGTACCTGCTGATCAAAAGCGTTGGTATGCAATCAAAGTATTTGAAAGAGATGAAAAAGTACTTGCAAGATTAAATCTCAATGAAAGTAAGATGGCTGAAGTTGAGACAATTGTTTCTGCAGTAGAGAAGGATTTGGATGATGATGCTGAATCTATCATTACAAATGCTCGCTACACATTTATTACAGAAACACTAAACGGTATCTATACAAAGCAGAATGCTGGCAAGCTCAGTGTTTCTGATAAGATTGATAACATCGTTACAAACCGTTGGTTAGGTTTACCTATCTTTGCGGCAGTTATGTTTATCGTTTACTTTGTATCGATTCAAACATTCGGTACAGGTGCTACAGACTGGGTAAACGATGGCTTATTCGGTGATGGTTGGTTCTGGTTTGGCCTAGGACGTGCAGAATTTGATGAAGATTCTGGCACATATAAAGCGGACCAAGAAGCGAAACAATCATTCATCGATGAAGCGATTGAAAAGGGTTATGTTACCTCTAGTGAAAACGATGAAGGTGAAACAGAAATTACAGTTCTAAAACAAGAACAGTTAGAGAACTTGGTTGTTTCTGCTGATATTCATAATGATGAAGGTGATGTTGAGGAAACTCGTGAAGTAACTTACTCTGATTATGAAATCTATTCTGCTGAAGAAGAACCTGAAGCAGCTACATATGGTCCATGGCAAGATGGCTTACCAACAGTCATTGGTAACTTCTTGAAGTCTATTGAAGTAGCTGATTGGTTACAGAGTCTTATCCTAAATGGTATTGTTGCTGGTGTAGGTGCGGTTCTTGGTTTCTTACCTCAGATGTTAGTATTATTCTTCTTCCTAGCATTCTTGGAAGGTTGCGGTTATATGGCACGTATTGCGTTTGTTATGGACCGTATATTCCGTAAGTTTGGCTTATCTGGTAAGAGTTTTATCCCAATGTTAATTGGTACAGGTTGTGGTGTTCCTGGTGTCATGGCTTCACGTACAATCGAGAATGAGCGTGACCGTCGTATGACAGTTATGACTACAACATTTATTCCATGTTCTGCGAAGTTACCAGTTATCGCTTTAATCGCTGGTGCTTTCTTCCAGAAGTCTGGATTAGTAGCGACAAGTGCTTACTTCTTAGGTATTGCGGCTATCGTTATTTCAGGTATTACATTAAAGAAGACAAAGATGTTTGCTGGTGATCCTGCACCATTCGTAATGGAATTACCTGCATATCACTGGCCAACTCCATCTAATATCTTACATTCTATGTGGGAGCGTGGTTCTTCCTTCGTTAAGAAGGCAGGAACAATTATCTTACTTGCGACTGTATTTGTATGGTTCATGCAAAGCTATGGCTTTACTGAAAATGGATTTGGTGCTGTAGAACAGTCTGAATCTATGCTTGCGGCAATTGGTAATGCAATCAAGTTTATCTTCATACCTTTAGGTTGGGGAGATTGGCGTGCTGCTGTAGCTTCTATTACTGGTTTAGTTGCTAAGGAGAACGTTGTAGGTACAATGGGTGTTCTCTATGGTGCAGGTGAAGTTGCAGAAAATGGATGGCAGATTTTCAAATCTATGGCAAATGCCTTCAACAATAATCCAGTTGCAGGTTACTCATTCCTAGCATTTAACTTACTATGCGCTCCTTGCTTTGCGGCAATTGGTGCTATCCGTCGTGAGATGAATAATGGTAAGTGGACATGGTTTGCGATTGCTTACCAGTGTAGTTTAGCTTACGTAATTGCTCTTATTATCTACCAGGTAGGTTCTGCAGTTACAGGTAATATTCACCCAATTGGACTCGTTGTTGCGATTGTATGTATTGCAGCGATTATCTGGGGACTTGTTCGTCCAGCAGCAAAAGACGATAAATAATGAATCATAAGGTGCAGGGATGACCTGTACCTTATTTAGAAAGGTGTATGATTATGTCTATACACGAATTAACAGCAGCGAAGATTAAGTATCTCGTTACATTACTTCGCTTAGATCCAAATGGTAGAGGTGTACGTAGCATAGCACTTGCGAAGGAACTTAATGTTTCAAGACCAAGTGTTTGTGCGATGTTAACAAAGCTAGCACATGAAGGATATCTCAATAAAGAGCACTATGGCATTGTATACCTTTGCGAAAAAGGAAAAGAAATAGGGAAGACCTATAGTGCAGTAGAACTACATTAACTATTTTCAATAAACTAAATTTAGAAAGAAGGAAGTATGGGTACATTAGTAGTAGGTGGTATTGTTGCCATCATCATTGGATTTGCGATTCGCTCTGCAATTAAGAGAGGAACTTCTGGTTGTTGTTCATCCGGTGGATCGTGTGGAGGAGGCTGTGGCTGTCATGCAAATGTGAAGGTTACAGATAAGAATCTTGCACATTATCCATTTGAAGCAGTACTTACTGTGGATGGTATGACATGTGGACATTGCGCTTCAAAAGTCGAAAATGCATTAAACACAATAGAAGGTGTATACGCAGTAGTAGACTCTGATTTAAAGAAAGCACATGTTCATATGAAGTCTAAAGTAGATGAGACAGTATTACGTAAAGCAGTTAATGACTTAGGTGAATATACAGTATTACGTATTGATTGGATGAAATAGAAAAGTGGTTACTTCATAACGAAGTGACCACTTTTTTACATCAATGATGCTGGATAAAAGAGAGGAAGTATGTATAGGAAGAGAATGTAACTTGTAACAAATGTTGCTGTTATAAATTGGATTAGATTAAATTTCTTATGCATACGAATCATCATTAAGATAAGAGAAATGAAGATCGCCACAAGTAACCATAGGGCAATGACTCTTCGCTCAGTATAACCGTATGTAAAGAAATATAGTCCAAGTTTTAAACATGCAAGCAAGTTGAAGCAGATAGTTGTAAATAACAAGATATATGTATCAATCTTAGTATTGCTTGTGTTTTCTTTTTGAATTAGGAAGTTTAGAGCTAAGATAAGAATGATATTTAATCCCATGATTCTAAAGAAGTTCCAGAAACCTCTTACTGCATATTCGCAAGAACTTTGTGCTGTAGGTGCTGCTAATACAGTAGGTAAATCAGATAACTGGAAGATGAAGAATACAAGGTATAAAACAAGTAGTACAGCAGTTGTAAGACGAATAGAGATAAGTGGAATCACTTTTTTCTTTAGGAAGAACTCTCTACAACCATCATAGGAGATAAATGGTTTTTCACTAAGAATACAACTGCTGATAAGACCAAATAAATATGCACCGACAGGTAAACTCCAAATGATTCGATAAAAATACATCGTATTAAAAATCTGGAATATGAATCGCCAAAGATGTGTTGTAAGATCGGCAAAGTTTTCATCGATAGCAGATAACTGTCCTAATACGAATAGTACAAGTGGAATTAAGATGACAATGCTAAACAAGGCTGTTTTGAATTGTCTAGAATGGATATGTGTAAGTGTGTATTTGATGACATGGATAATACGTGCAAATATATGTGAGAATGGTTGGATTATCCATCCTTGAAAGAAATCTAATAGGATAGTCTCACTTGTGTTTGGAAGGGATAATTTTTGGAAACGGCATAGTGTATAGTAGATAACGGTTGCGTGCAAAAATACTAATTTTTCAAATTCAAAAGAACGGTCAAATCCTAGAAGTATTCCTTGAAACAATAAGAAACTTGCCCAAAGTATTGATTCTTTCGTGCGCTCTTTGTGTATGAAGTGTGCACTGGTTTCAATCATAATGATGTAGAGTAATGCTAGCTTTGCAAAGGCAAAGTAAATAACGTAAAATGATGCATAAAAATATCCAAATAGGTAGGTTGCGATTGCGATACAGAATAAGAGTGTATCAGGTGCAATCATCGTTTGTTTATTCTGGTTCATAAGTCAGTATGTCTCCTGGTTGGCAATCTAAAATCTTGCATAACGCTTCTAGTGTAGAAAAGCGAATTGCCTTGGCTTTTCCATTTTTAAGTATTGATAAGTTTGCAGGTGTAATATCGATTTTTTCGGCGAGTTCTCCAGCACTGATATGACGTTTTGCCATAATGACATTTAAATCTACGTTAATAGGCATATGTCACCTCATATCGTCAGGTCTAATTCGTCTTTCATACGAATTGCCTGTTGGAATATATTTTGGATGATACGAATTATCAAAGCGAAGAAGATTGCCGCAAATACGATACTGTAGAATAGCTTTGACCATATCGCCGCAAGAACAAAGGCTAGAACACTTCCTGCCAAACAACAAAGACTTGCATGTCTTAATAGATTTACATTCTCTGTAATAAATACATTCTCTTTAGAAATATTTACGAGAAGTTGATTGATGATGTATAGCAGGCGAAGTAATACAACAAAGCCTACATAACCAATAACACAGGCTAGTATAATCTGATTCTGTGTGGAAATTGATGTAATGTTTCTACTATCTATAAACTCCGTTGCGATTGAAACGCTATTGATAATGATATACATGGCAACAAGTGCAATGAGTAATATCAAAATACGTGTAAGTAATACGCTGTTGCGTATATGTTTTGAACTAGATTCCATAATCAAGTCCTCCTTGCGAAAGTATCATAATACAGATATTTCTGTAATTCAATAATTATTTATCGAAAAACAATAAATAATTATAGTTGACATGAATATACCACTGTATTAATATAATAGTGTATTAAGACAGTAATACAGAAGGAGAAACGATGAGTTGGGAATTTAGAAATGATCAAGCGATTTATCCACAACTAGTCAGTATTATCAAACGAAGAATTGTGACGGGTGTATATCCAGCCGGTTCCAAGTTACCATCTGTTCGTGAATTAGCAGAAGAATCTGGAGTGAATCCAAATACAATGCAAAGAGCACTTACAGAACTGGAACAAGATGGTCTGGTATATACACAACGTACAGCAGGACGTTTTGTCAGTGAAGATAAGTCAATGCTTGACAATATTAAGCATGAAGAGGCAAGAAGCCTCACTGCGGGATACTACGCTAAACTAAAAAAGCTAGGATATTCCAAAGAAGATATGATTGGTTTTATTCATACGCAAGGAGAAGAATGATGAGTGTAATGTTTGAATGCAAAGGTTTAACAAAGAAATACGGTACTAAAGTAGCTTTAAACCATGTTGATCTTTCATTAGAGTCTGGACGTATCGTTGGTTTACTTGGACCTAACGGTAGTGGTAAGACAACAATGTTAAAGCTTGCTAACGGTTTATTGACACCAACAGATGGTGGAATCTTTATCGATGGTAAAAAGCCAGGGATCGAAACAAAGGCTGTTGTATCTTATCTACCAGATGCAGATTATCTATTGGATTGGATGAATGTTGGCGAACTCTTAGATATGTTCAAGAGTTTCTATGATGATTTCCGCTATGATCGTGCGTTAAAGATGTTAGAGGAATTACATATTCAGTTAAATGATAGACTGAAAAATTTATCAAAGGGTAATAAAGAAAAAGTACAGCTTGTACTTGCGATGAGTCGCGAAGCGAAGGTGTATTTCTTAGATGAACCAATTGGTGGCGTTGATCCAGCGGCGAGAGATTACATCTTACGTACAATTATTGGCAACTACAGTGAGAATGCATTGGTAGTTATTTCTACACACTTAATCGCTGATGTTGAACCTGTATTAGATGAAGCTATCTTTATTCGTGATGGAGAAATTGTATTCCATCGCAGTGTCGATGAGATTCGTGAAAAAGAAGGTAAGTCAGTAGACGCATTATTTAGAGAGGTATTTGCATGCTAGGTAAATTAATTCATTTTGAGTTTAAATCAACATATAAATTATTTTTGATATTGATTGGTGCTGAATTCTTATTGTCGTTAGTACTAGGTATGACAATTAATTCAAACATTCAGATTATCTCAGAGAGAATGATGTACAATCCATATTACACAAATAGTTCATCTACATTCTCGTTTATTTTGGTCTTAATGGTAGTCGGTGTATTCTTTTCGACATTCATTCTAATCTTTGGATCTTCTGTACAGCGTTTCCATAAGAATCTTTTATCTGGACAGGGATATTTGATGCATACATTACCAGTTACAACTTGGCAGCTTGTATTAAGTAAAGTGATTGCGTATTTGATTTATGTTGTACTATTCGTACTTGCACAGATTATCTGCTTGTTTGGCGTATTGATTGGCTCAGGTCAATTTATTGATGTGATTCGTAGTATTGATTTCTATTGGATTGAGCGTGTACTTCGAGCAATATTAGACCTAGGATTCTTACAGGTTTGCTTAACATATCTATTTAGTGCATCCCGTTTCTTATTACTCATTTATCTATGTTATGCGATGGGTAACTTATTTCCAGAACACCGCTTACTTGTTGGTATCGCTACATTTGTTATTCTAGGTGTTGTGATTCCATCGTTACTAAATCTTCCATCTATCCTTGTATATACATTTGGTGCTGTATCGATTATGAACGCATTCTACTGTGGCATGAATTATCAAACAGTTACATTACTGTATACATTGATTATGAATGTAGTGCTATTTGCGGCCACCGTATATATCTTGCACTATCATCTCAATCTGGAGTAATGAAATATGATAAGGCATGTTGTGATGTTTAAACTTCAAGCTCTTAACCACGAGGAGAGTTTGAAAGAAGCAGTGACTCTTGCTAAAACACTTACTAGTTTAAAAGAAGTGGCTAGTGGTGAAGTGGTATGTAATCATAAAGATGCAGATCCAACAAATTATGATTTTGCCTTAGTGTTTGATTTTGTATCCTTTGAGGCATTAAATGCATATCAAGTTCACCCAGAACACTTAAAACTAAAAGCTTTATTGAAAGATAAGATTCAAGCCCGTTCTTGTATCGATTATGAGATTTAGATGAAATTCTAAGTCTCTTTTTTAAGAAAATGGGCATGTTCCTTGAAAATAAAATGTAATTCTACTATCTTATAAGTGACTACGGTCATAGGAGGAACTCATAATGGAGAAGAAAGTTTCAAAACTAATCAACGACCAGATTAACAAAGAAATGTACAGTGCTTACTTATATCTAGATTTTGCAAATCATTTCACTGAGAAGGGATTAGATGGTTTCGCAAACTGGTATAACATCCAGGCTAAAGAAGAAATGGACCATGCATTAAAGTTCATCGCTTATCTACATGACAATGATGAAAAGGTTACTTATGAAGCAATCGCTAAGCCAGAGTCAAAGTCAAAAGAAAATCTTGATGTGTTAAAGGCTGCTTATGCTCATGAGAAGTCTATTACAGCATCTATCAATGCAATCTATGCTGAAGCAAGCAAGGTAAATGATTATCGTACAACACAGTTCTTAGATTGGTTTATCTCAGAACAGGCAGAAGAAGAAAAGAACGCTGCTGACTTAATTCAAAAGATGGAATTATTTGGAAGTGATCCTAAAGCCCTATACTTATTGGATCATGAATTCGCATCACGTTCCTATAAATCATCAGCCCAATAAATATTAGGAGGAAAGAGTGAACATGAAATTTTTTATTAACAGAACAACAAAAGAAATTATCGAAGTAGTATTAGGAAACGACACAACATTCACATCTGAAGGATCAGAAATGGTTGAATTAAAGGCTAATTCAACAGATGCTGCAGGAGAAAAGCACGTACCTGTGATGACAGTTGAAGGCAACACGGTTCATGTAGTTGTTGGATCTGTTCTTCACCCAATGACAGAAGAACATTCAATTCAGTTTATCGCTTTAGAAACAAAGCAGGGCGTACAGCGTAAGGCTTTATTACCAACAGACCAGCCAATCGCTGACTTTGTATTAGCTGAAGGTGATGAAGTTGTAGCAGCTTATGAATACTGCAACTTACACGGCCTTTGGAAGGTAGAAGCTTAATCAAATACATAAAGGAGAGAAATCTCCTTTTTTCATTGTATGAAAGTGATAGAATAAAGATGAAGTAGGTGGTGTTATGAAGAAAAAAGTCATGTTCTTGTTTAATCCTGAAGCAGGCAATAACGCAATCGAAAAGATTGTCTTTGATATTATTAAGAATCTAACCATCTTTGATTGCGAAGTAACTGTGTTTCCAATCATGCCAGATAAGGGTTTAGGTTCAGAGGAGATATTAATCAATCATGCCTCTGAATTTAAAACGATTGTAGTTTATGGAGGAGATGGAACCCTAAACCGTGTTGTGAATATTATGATGCATCAGGATATTCACTTACCAATTGGTTATATTCCAGGTGGCACAACCAACGACTTCAGTAAAGCAATTGATGAAAATGGAACAATTGAATCCTATTGTCGTACGATAGCTTTTGGTAAACCATTCTCTTATGATGTAGGTTGTTTTAATGGGACATTCTTTAATTACGTAGCTGCTTTTGGTGCATTTACGGCAACAAGCTACGAAACATCTCGTGAGTCAAAGAAGATACTAGGATATGGAGCGTATGTACTCAATGCACTTAGTAATCTTCCAGCTAGTTTAACCAATCGTACAAAGATGAAGTTTATTCATGACGGAGTTGAGGAAGAAGGTACGTTTGTATTTGGCGCAATCTCTAACTCACCATCTGTTGGTGGATTTAAGCTACCATTTTATGAAGATTCCACACTAGATGATGGAAAGTTTGAAGTATTGTTAGTCGCTGCTTTAGATAATCTTGAAGTATTACATAACGTATTAACTGGCGTAGCGACAGGCAATATTGATCCAAAGTATGTACATGCATTCAAGACCGATAAGATTGAGTTTATCTGTGAAGAAAATACAGCATGGACACTGGATGGAGAAGATGGTGGTAAACATCGTACAGTTACTGTCGAAATTCATCCAAAATCAATGACAATTATGACAAGTAAGTCATGATAATGTATAATAGGAACGTTGGAGGACATTCATATGGATAAAATTGTTCGTATTGAAAATCGTATAGTATCCGTTGGTAAGGCTGATGGAAGCTTAGAAGAATTTGATATTGCGTATTTTAACTTCCCACCAAGAATTGGTGATTATGTTAATATCTATCGCAATGACGATAGTATTATCATCACGAAGGCTGAGAGTGTTTTTGATAACCGCTCTAATTCTCGTGGAGTAAATAAGACTACTTACGCTCTTCTTGCATTCTTCTTAGGTGTTTTTGGCGCCCAAGAATTCTATGCAGGTAACACGCGTGCAGGTATGCTTTCACTTATTTTCTGCTGGACAGGTATCCCTGCAATTTATGGAATCTATAAGTTCATTATTGCGCTTTCTAAGCCAGCTGATGAGAATGGCTGTATCGAAATGTAAGACGGTATTCTTTGAATGCCGTTTTTCTATTTAAAGTGTTTATGAACATGTTTCATTAAGGAGGAGAACATCATGAAACAATATGCACCAATCAAAGAAGGCAAAGTACGTGAAATCTATGACGTTGATGATGCCTTGATTATGGTAGCGACCGACCGTATTTCTGCATTCGATGTGATTTTAAAGAATCAGGTAGTAAACAAAGGAATTGTCTTAACACAGATGTCACGTTTCTGGTTTGATCTAACAAACGATATTGTGAAAAACCATATGATTACTACTGATGTACAACAGATGCCAGAATTTTTCCGTAACGAGAAATTTGCAGGTAGATCAATGTTGTGTAAGAAGTTAGAGATGTTGCCGATTGAGTGTATTGTAAGAGGATATATTACAGGTTCTGGTTGGGTAAGTTATCAAAAGGACCAAACGGTATGTAATATCAAATTGCCAGATGGTTTAAAAGAATGTGATCAACTTCCTGAGCCAATTTATACTCCATCCACAAAAGCTGAGATTGGCGAACATGATGAAAATATCAGTTATGAAAAGTCTGTAGAAATCTTAAAGAAAGCATACCCAGAGCGTGGTGAAGAGTATGCACAAAAGTTAAGAGATTATACAATTGCGCTTTATAAGAAGTGTGCTGAATATGCACGTACAAAGGGTATTATCATCGCTGATACAAAATTTGAGTTTGGTCTTGATGAACATGGGGAAGTTGTACTAGCTGATGAAATGTTAACACCAGATTCTAGCCGTTTCTGGCCAGTCGAAGGTTACACACCAGGCAAGGGACAACCATCCTTCGATAAACAGTTTGTTAGAGACTGGTTAAAACAAAACCCTAATAGTGATTACTGCTTACCACAAGAAGTCATTGATAAGACAATTGCAAAGTACTTGGAAGCGTATCATCTATTAACAGGTAAAGAACTTACTTTCTAGCTGAGGAATACTCAGCTTTTTCTATGGGAAGATTCCAATAAATGTGTATAGAAAAAGTGGAGGGTATTATGTGTAGAAGGAAAGATTATTTTAGGGATTTATGTAAAGCATATCCACTACAAAAACAACTACAACAAGCACTTGAAATGAAGATGAAACGATCATCAGCAGATGAAACAGTTCAGAAACAATACCAAGCTGTTTTAAAACAGGTTGAACAAGTTGAGAAAATCATGCATTACATGAAAGTAGTACATGGCAAGATGGCAATGGATATGTTTGTGTCGTACTACATTGATGGAATACGACAAAAAGATATTGCATACCAATATCATATGTCCTTACGGACACTACAAAGACGTTTTCAAAGCTATCGTACTTTATTAGAAGAAGTATTTCGTCATCGTATCGATTGTGTGTAGGAAGTGTTATAATCCTGTCATTAGAACAGGAAGTATATATGAAAAGAAGAAATCGTTTGATTGAAAAACTACAGTATCGTCTTAGAAGAAGTTATGGCATGGATCGTCTCAATACACATTTGCTTGTATTGATGATAGTTATTTTAGTGCTGGGGTTATTTGTAAAAAATAGTATTCCAGCACTACTTGCATTTGTAATCTTTGGCATATTTGTATATCGCTTTATATCAAGAAATATCACCAAGCGCAGTATTGAAAATCGCAAGTATCAAGATATAAATCGCTATATCACAAGACAGTTTAAAGCGATTCGAAACAATGTTACAAATAAAGAGTATAAGTACTTTGTATGTAAACGTTGCTATCAACTTGTACGTGTTCCTAGGGGTAAGGGAGAAATTTTCATTCATTGCCCACACTGTAAACATGAGTTTTCTGCGAAAAGCTAAGAGTTTACCAGTGTTTATCGATTGAAAAATAGGTGAGTTAGTTATAACATACTACATAGAAAGAAGGTAATTGATATGTCGAATATGAATCCTGTAACATTACAGAAAATTAATACACTACGTGAGAATTATTTAAAGGATGAAAAGGCAAGAGTTGTTCGTAATGCCTTAGTAAAGAATGATATCGGTACAATTAGCCGTAACTTTGATGCGGAGAGAAATAACCCAAATATCTTCTCCATTGATTTAAAGACAATGCCAGTCACAAACCAATATCAGTCTGGTCGTTGTTGGATTTTCTCATCGATGAATGTATTACGTGAACTCATCGCAAAGAAATACAATATGGCTGAGTTTGAATTATCACAAAACTACATCGCATTCTATGACAAACTAGAAAAAGCAAACTGGTTTATGGAATGCACACTACAGGAAATTGATAGTCCTGTAGGAAGTGATAATATGCGTTTCTTATTAGAGTGGGCTGTAGGAGATGGTGGCCAATGGAATATGTTGGTCAGTCTTGTAAAGAAGTATGGTATTGCGCCTAAGAGTGCGATGCCTGATACTTACCAAGGCTCCCATACAGCTAAGATGAATGCAATTCTGAATCGTCGCCTACGTAAGTTTGCGGTAGATAGTCGTAAGTTAGCTAAAGCTGGTAAGAAAGATGAAATTCCAGCATTAAAGGAAACAGCACTCAAAGAAATCTATGGTTTGATTGCGTCTTGTTTTGGTTTACCACCACAGGAATTTACATTTGAATACAACGATAAAGATGGTAACTACCATGCGGAATACAATGTAAAACCACTAGATTTTTACGCAAACCTAGGAATTGATTTATCTGATTATATCAGTGTGATTCATGGACCTACAGAGGATAAGCCATTCCATAAGACGTATACGGTTAAGTACTTAGGTAATGTCGTTGATGGAGAACAGGTGAAACTTCTCAATGTACCAATGAATGAGCTCAAAGCTGCAGCAATTGCGCAGATGAAGGATGGTTATCCAGTATGGTTTGGCTGTGATTGTGGTAAGGATGCTGACCGTGATACTGGTCTTTGGGATAATGCGCAGTATGATTATGCCAATACATTAGATATGCAGCTGGATATGACAAAGGCTGAAATGCTAGACTATAAGGAATCCGCAATGAACCATGCGATGGTACTAACAGGTGTAAACCTTGTAGATGAAAAGCCTACTCGCTGGAAGATTGAAAACTCATGGGGTGAAAAGATTGGTAACAAGGGTTACTTTATCGCTTCTGATTCATGGTTTGATGAGTATACCTATGTTGTCGCAGTACATAAGAAGTACTTATCTGAAGCTTCTTTAAAGGCATTAGTAGAAGAGCCAAAGGAACTCTTACCATGGGATCCGTTTGGAACATTAGCTGACTAGCTTTTAGAAACTAATTTAGACCAGAAGAAAATCTTCTGGTTTTTTCATTGTGATGCCGAACTGGGCGATTCATAGTGTATAATAAAAATAATGAATTTTATTTGATTTGGAGGATGTATGAAAACATATATTGGAATTGACTTAGGTGGTACAAATGTACGCGTTGCGAAGGTGACAGAATTTGGTGAAGTGCTATCCCAAGTAAAGGGCCCATCATTTGGTATGGAAGGACCAACAAAGGTCATGTCTAACCTTAAGGAAATGGTGAGAGAGATTCCGGGTTGGAAAGATTGTTCTGCAATTGGTGTAGGTGTACCAGGACCAGTTGATAAGAAGTCTGGAAGTATGGTATTAAGCACAAACTTAAAGGGATTTACGGGATATCCACTTGCGGATGAATTATCCAAGGAATTTGGTATGCCTGCATTTGTGGATAATGACGCAAACGTAGCAGGACTTGCAGAAGCTTTGGTAGGTGCTGGTAAAGATAAGAGTGTTGTTTACTATGTAACAATTTCTACTGGTATTGGTGGTGCATTAATCGTTGATGGCAAAACAGTATCTGGTAAACATGGTTTTGGCGGTGAAATTGCGAATATTATCATTGACCGTGACCGTGAAAAGTTTAATAACTTAAATGCTGGTGCCGTTGAAAATGAAGCCAGTGGTACACATATCACACGCAAGGCGAAAGAAGTGATTCAAGATAAGGAAATCTTGCATGCAGGTAATGTATTTGATTTGGCTGATGCAGGAGATGAAAGAGCCATCAAGATTGTTGAAGAAGCCACAAAGGATTTAGGTCAAATGTTTGCGACAATCGCATGTGTATGTGATCCAGATGTCTTTGTAATTGGTGGTGGTATGACAAAATCTGCGGATAAGTTCTTGCCTGCAGTAATTGAGAATTACAAAGCAATGTCTCATACAGCCTTACACAACACACCATTTGTGATTGCAATGCTAGATGAACCTGGCATTATCGGTGCGGCGATGTTACCGATGAGTGAGGGTATTTAATAAAGGAGTTTTATGTTTCATATTTCCGATTGTAAGAAATATACGCGCTGTCCCCGTTTGTTTGCGAATGAAATGCAAGCGGAAAAAAGAAAGTTTCAGCCATTTGTAAGATTGGATGAAGAGGTTAGTGAGCTAG
Organism: Solobacterium sp.; assembly: GCA_015256455.1. Classification (GTDB taxonomy): domain Bacteria; phylum Bacillota_I; class Bacilli_A; order Erysipelotrichales; family Erysipelotrichaceae; genus Bulleidia. The sequence goes on from JABZMB010000016.1 coordinate 18,889, forward strand.
CTTGTATTAAGCTAGGTGTAACTAACCATTTTCTTGGTAAACAGGGTGATGATGCTAGCTTAGCCATGAGTGCTTTACAGGAATATGACTGGCTTGTTAAAGCGCGCTTTGAATACGAACAGCTACGTATTAAAGCACCATTCTTACATCGCAATCAAGATGGATGGGATCTATATTTTCTATTTGTTGGTTTATTTCCACATGCGGATGATATGCAGTTCTATTGTGATACGGTATGGGTATTAGAGGGATTAAATATTAGAATCAAAGATATTTATATGATCCATCTCAATAAAAACTATCGTAGAGGAAAAGAATTAGATCCACATCAATTATTTGTGGTTAGTTCTTCCTTCTATAATGATAAGAATAATCCTACAGTTGATGTGAAGGAAGCCATCTATGATAATATGCATGACTTGCATTATCTTTTAGAACAGATGGAGAAGTGCAACCTAGAAACAGTTGGGGCAGCTGTAAGAAAACCGCAATGTATGACACGTCAAAAGTGTCTATATTATGATGATTGTTTCCCACAGGAAAAAGAGTTGCCAGATAATTCTATCCTGACACTGATAGCTTCTCGATATAAGCGAGAGATGTATGAAGAAGGCAGAATATATCTAAGGGATGCAGATCCAGAAAGAATCGAAGGCTCCGCACAGCAGTTTGCACAAATCCAAGCAGACCGTAATGGTGGTCAATACGTTGACTACAACGCTCTCGCAAACTGGCTAGGTTATATTCATTATCCAATTACTTGTATTGACTTTGAATGGGAACGTTTTGCGATTCCACCATACGAGGGAATGCATCCATATGATGTCTTACCATTTGAATACTCTCTACACATCATGCATGAAGATGGTAGAATCGAACATGAAGTATATCTCAATATTCATGATAATCGTAAAGATATGGCAGAGCATTTAATTCGTGCAATTCCTAAAGAAGGTACTGTTCTTGCCTATAATGCAGAAGGGGCAGAGAAGATTCGTATTCAAGAGTTAGCAGATATGTACCCTGAATATGCAGAAGACTTGTTACATATCAATGCACGCATGGAAGATCTACAGTTGCCATTTTCAACAGGTGTCATTTACGATACACGTATGAAGGGGCAGTGGTCATTAAAGACTATCATGTCAATGATGGATGATCCAGGCTATCACAATCTAGATATCCAACAAGGTATGGACGCTGTATTTGAATGGCGTAATCTAGATAAGAATGTTGATAATGAAGACATTGAAAAGAGTATCGCTGACTTAAAGGCATATTGTGGTATGGATACCTATGCAATGACAGTTGTACTTAAATGGCTATTTGAATTGGTTCAAAAAACTTCACTGTAAAAGGTGAAGTTTTTATCACGGAATATTCACATCGAATACAAAAATAATCTGATTTATGTTGTATAATATAGACATAAATACAAGAAGTGCGAAGAGTATCATTGAAAACAATTATAGTTGTTTTGAGTGTATCTCAAGCACGTACAGGAGGTATTGTATGAGATTTGAAATTGTAGGTAAGAATATTGAAGTTACACCAGCAATGCGCACAAAGATTGAGGAAAAATTATCAGCTTTAGATAAGTACTTACTCATCGATGAAAATACGATTGCTCGTGTCCTTGCCAGAGTTTATCCAAACTCACAGAAGGTAGAAGTTACAATCCCATCACGTGTAGGTATTTTAAGAGCAGAAGTTGTAAATGATGACTTCTACGCAGCAGTAGATTTAGCAATTGATAAGTTAGAAGACCAAATTCGTCGTCAGAAGACTAGACTAAATAAGAAGCATCGTGAGCATCTTGCAAATGCGTTTATCGACTCACAACTTGTGGAAGAAGAAAATTCTATTCCAGTAAAGACAAAGACAGTGAATGCTGAAGAAATGGACCTTGATACAGCTATCATGAAGATGGAATTGAGTGGACATAACTTCTACATCTATACTGATGATGAAACAGAAACTGTATCTGTTGTATATCGTCGCTCTAGCGGTGGATATGGCTTGCTAGAGGTAAGTAAATAACATGATTCATTGATCGGGAGAAATCCCGATTTTTTTATAGGAAAGAAAAGTACAGAGAATCTGGAATAAAGAGATAAAAAGGATAGTAATACTGGAAATTTAAACACTGTAGCAGGAAAGTCATTCATACTGTGTATATAGATTTAAGGGGATCTATGTTACATGAAATTACAACGTTTACCATACGATGAGAAAGTTAAACTATTAGAGAGTTTAGGAAGAATCTATCGCCGGGAAAAAACGCGAGAGTTAATTGGTGATAGTCATGAAGTTCACGAAAGAACAGCCACCTATGTTCAAAAAGGGATAGGACATATGATTGAGCATGTGATGGAGAATTGTTCTTCAGATACCGTATGCATTATCAAGCATGATTTTCTAGATCAATCACCAAGAAATTGGTACTGTAACTACTATGCAAAATCATCATATTATCGATTAAAAAAAGAAGCAGTTGAAGAATTCGTTCGTTGCCTAGATATTTGAAAAATGTTAAAATGAACTACAGATATAGATGTTAAAAATGCTGTATTGATGCGGAAATTCTTACTTTTTATTTTTGAATAAAATGTAACCGTTTCCATTACTGTAAACAGATATATCCTATACAACCAGGAGGTTCTAAAACATGTTGAAAGGTATAGCGGCATCACAGGGAATTGCAATTGCGAAAGTTTATAAGTTGGAACAACCAGTTCTTAAGATTGTACAGACAAGCGCAAATCCAGAGGACGAATTAAAGAAGTTGGATAGTGCATTTACAAAGACAATCGCTGATATTGAACAGATTAAAGAAGTCGCATCAAAGACATTAGCAGAAGAAGAGTTAGCTATTTTTGATGCACATCTTATGATGATAGGTGACCCAGAATTCCGTGCTTCAATTGAAAATGAAATTACATCAAATTCAGTGAATGCTGAATACGCAGCAGATTGTGTATCTAAGATGATGATTTCTATGTTTGAAAGCATGGATGATGAATACATGCGTGCAAGAGCGGCAGATATTAAAGACGTATCATTCCGCTTACTATGCAATATTACAGGAAATGAAATTCCTAACTTAAGCACATTAAATGAACCAGTAGTTGTAGTTGCTAAGGACTTAACACCATCTGACACAGGTTCTTTAAATAAGGAATTCGCAAAGGGTTTTGCGACTGAAATTGGTGGACGTACAAGCCACAGTGCAATCATGGCTCGATCCTTAGAGATTCCAGCTATCGTTGGTGTAAATGAAATTCTAAGTACATTAAAATCTGGTGATTTAGTAATCTTAGATGCAATCAATGGTGAAGTAATTACTGAACCAACAGAAGAACAGATTGCAGATTATACAAAGCGTGCTGAAGAGTTTTGTGCAAACAAGGAAGCTCTCAAGGCATTAAAGGATAAGCCATCCGTATCTATTGATGGTCATAAGGTTGAACTAGTTGGTAATATTGGTTCTCCAGCTGACGTTGATGCAGTAAATGCAAACGGTGGTGAAGGTGTAGGTCTATTCCGTACAGAATTCCTCTACATGAAGAGTGAAAATGATTTCCCTAACGAAGACATGCAGTTTGCGGCATATAAATCAGTTCTTGAAGGTATGAATGGCAAGCAAGTTGTTATTCGTACACTGGATATCGGTGGTGATAAGAAGTTAAGTTACTTCCAATTTGAAGAAGAGATGAACCCATTCCTAGGTGTACGTGCTGTACGTTTCTGCTTATCACGTAAAGATATCTTCCGTGTTCAATTACGTGCATTATTACGTGCTTCCGCATTTGGTAAGTTATGCATCATGTTCCCAATGATTGCGACAGTTGCAGAATTCCGTGAAGCAAAAGCTGTTTATGATGAAGAACGTGCGAAGTTGATTGCTGAAGGTGTGACTGTTGGTGATGTACAAGTGGGTATCATGATTGAAATTCCTGCAGCTGCAGTACTTGCTGATCAGTTAGCGAAGGAAGCAGACTTCTTCTCCATCGGTACAAATGACTTAATTCAGTACTCCATGGCTGCAGACCGTATGAGTCAACCAGTATCTTACCTCTATCAGCCATTAAACCCATCTGTATTACGCTTAATTAAGATGGCTATCGATGGTGCACACAAAGAAGGTAAGTGGTGTGGTATGTGTGGTGAAATGGCTGGCGATGAGTTAGCTGCACCAATCTTACTTGGTTTAGGTTTGGATGAGTTCTCAATGAGCGCAACATCTATCTTACCAGCGCGTAAGATCATCAACTCATTAAGCTATGCTGAGATGAAGGAACTAGCTGAAAAGGCAGTAGCTTCTTCTACAGAAGCAGAAGTTGTAGAGTTAATTAAGAATACAATTTCAAAGTAATATAATAAAAATGCTGTATAAGTGAAATGACTTATGCAGCATTTTTTTCTATGTATGAAGAAGTATTATGTTCGATCCGGCTGTAAACTTGGAATATAGAATTCCTTTAAGTCATCTAAGCGTAAACAACCTAAGGACTTACCAAATACACATCCACAGTCGATATGATAGATTTGTTTATTCTTACCAATGGCAATCTTTCCACGATATTCATCACCATAACGGAAGGTAGGTGTGTGACCTACAATCATTGTTGTATCATTGAAGGGGTTTGCATCTAAACCTATCTTTTCCCATATAAGGGTGTGATGTGGTACAGAGGCGATGATAGTAGTAGGTTTCATATATTCTTCGCTAAGGCCAGCGTGAACTAATAGGAATTTTTTGCCGTGAACGGTTAATTCTTTGTAGTACGGACAGTTTTCGAGATAGAGTTTAATGTCGTAACATTCATGGTAATCTAAATCCATAAATTGGTCAGAAGTGATAAGTCCTCCGTTACGCAATGTCCATCTCAGATAATCATCATCTGCACGCTGCGCGCGAAAATCTCGTTTACAGTCAATCATGTATTGTGCATACTTTAATAGCCATACATCGTGATTTCCCATGATGAGGTGCATATTCTTGCTGGAGATAATCTTCTGGAGTAACTTCATTGATTTTGGGCCACGGTCACAAACATCACCAACAATCCATAGCTCATCATAGTCACTAAAAGAAATCAGATCTAACATCTGCATAAATTCATCGTAGCAACCATGTATATCACTCATTACATATATCGACATCTGTATTAACTCCTAATGCAAATATCATAACACAAACAGGACATAGGGATGTGGATTATGGTTAGACTTCAATTGTTTTTTCTTCACAATAAGACACAGTTTTGGTATAATATCAACGGCTATTTTTATGAAAGAAGGTATTGAATATGGGAAGAGCGCATGAAGTCCGTGCAGCCTCAATGGCAAAGACTGCTGCAATTAAATCAAAGTTATATTCACGTTTTGGAAAGGAATTATATATCGCTGCTAAGAGTGGTGTTCCTGATCCAGATATGAATCTTTCTTTAAAGAGAAAGATTGCTGAAGCAAAATCCAACCAAGTACCTGCCGATGTTATTAAGAGAGCAATCGACAAAGCAAAGGGTGGAACAGACGAAAACTATACAGAAGCACGTTATGAAGGATTTGGTCCTGGTAACTCTACGGTCATTGTAGATTGCTTAACAGATAATACAAATCGTTCTATGACAGAAGTTAAGACAGCATTCAATAAGTCAAAGGGTGCTAAGATGGTTAACGCTGGTGGTGTTTCTTACAACTATGAATCAGTTGGTCTATTCGTATTTGAATATGCGGATGAAGACGCAATGCTTGAAGCGTTATTAGAGGCTGAGGTTGATGTTACTGACCTTACAATTGAAGATGGTGTGATGACTGTTAAGACAGCATTCACTGATTTCGGTAAGGCACAGGATGCGATTGAAACATTGTTACCAAACATTGAATTTGAAACATGTGAAACAACAATGTTACCAAATGAATATGTAACACTTACAGATCCTGAAGAAATTGAAGCGTTCCACAAGCTAATGGATATGCTAAATGAAGCAGATGATGTAAATAAGGTTTATCATAACGCTATTATTAACGAGTAACATGCATGAATACTCTTCCAAGTTAGGAAGAGTTTTTCTTTTGATAGCCCTTATGCTACTATGGATAAAGAGGAAGCGTTATGACGAGAATACTACTTGTAGAAGATGATTTCGCAATTGTTCACTCCTTACAGGAATATCTCAATCTAGAAGGGTTTACTTCAGATCATGCAAGTGGACAAAAGGAAGCGGAAGAACTATTAAAGACAAAACAATATCAATTGTTGTTATTGGATGTTTCTTTAAAAGATGGTGATGGCTTTGCAGTATGTAATATTGCTCAAAAGA
>JABZMB010000017.1 GCA_015256455.1 Solobacterium sp.
ATATGTTTGATGGTCACAACCTCTTCTACAATAAAACAGCTACTTATGGTAAATGTTGGGGTATTAAAAAGTACTTAGATAAACAGAATTTAGATATCGTCATCATCGGTCAAGATTGTAATCACATCGGTGATGAGCGCCTGGATGAATACTGTCCATTCACCGCAGAAAAGACGTTCACAGGAATTCAAATTCAATCCTGTGGACAGATTACTGGTAAGTGGTTTATCGAAACACTCTTGCCATACTGTCAAAAGCGTTATCGCATTCATACAGACCGCAAGCATGTAGGTATCGCTGGTTCTTCCATGGGTGGAATCATGTCCGAGTTTATGATCAGTGAGTATAACGATTATTTCTCAAAAGCAGGTTGTGTATCTCCTGCCAATATCTTTAACTATCATGTGTTATGTAATCACATTCAAAAGAAGAAGTTTAAAGAAACTCGTATTTATCTTGATTTTGGATCAGATGAAGAACGCACAAAGAAAGGCCTTGTAAGAGAGTTAGATATGTTATTGAATATCAACCATCTCTTTACACAAGGTGGCTGTATAACCTATCCAAATCTTGTGGTAAATGGTACACACAGTGAAGAATCTTGGGAAGGTATTTTCCCTATCATGTTGGAATTCTTATTCCCAGAATTATACAAAAAGAAAAAGTCATAAAAAGCCACAATCAACCAAGATTGCGGCTTTTTGTTTAACAATCACTATCTTCAAATCCAACAATCAGACCCTGGTCTGATACATAGTATGAACACACAATTGTACATGGAATCATATCAACTTTCGCTTCTGGGAAAGACTGTAGAATTAAATTCTTTAAATCATTTGCCATAGATTCATTATTGCAGTGAGCAATATGAACTTTCTTTCCGTTATAACGCTGTGCAATCATCTCCTCAAAAATCTTATTTGTGGCCTTCTTTTCACCACGACACTTATGCAAAATCTCAAGTGTGCCTTGATCAGATGCCTTACCAACACAACGAATACCCAATAATCCAGATAATTTCGCAATTGCCGGACTCACACGACCATTACGCGCTAAATTGTCTAAGTTTGCGATATTAAATAATAAGTGTGTATGTTTCTTATATTCATTAATCGCATCACAGATTTCACTAAAGCTTAATCCCTGCGCAATTAACTCCTTTAACTTTTCGATAATCAATAGAATTTCTGGTCCTACAGATAATGAGTCAATGACGTAGATATTCGCTTCTGGATGTTCTTCCAAGAAGAGTGATCTACCCTGCATCGCTGCAGAATAACAACCGGATAATCCACCCGTAACTGTTACCGCAAAAATCGTATCGGCACCATCAAATGAACTTGCCCACTCATAGGCATTTGGACATGAAGTGGATGTTTTTCCCTTCGTATGTTTGAGTACGGATAAGAAACGCTCTACATTCGTACGTTCATCATCGAAGAACTCTCCCTCATTCATAATGACCTTTAGAGGAACTGTTCTATAGTCAATATCTTCCATGCGAAATACGTTAGAAGATGAATCTGATACAATTCTATACTTCATCGTGACCTCCTGCTTTTTAAGCTACATGCATTATAAATATTCATTTCTTTCTACGCAAAGCAATTCACGAATGTTTCACGCAAATGAAAAAAAGTCGGTACAATTCACCGACTTTTGTAACAAATCACGAGGTGATTCGGCCTATTTCTGCTTTGAGTTTCTTGTTGTTTTCACAAGAATACCAGCCGCCTTTAAGACTTCATCTACCTGCTCAACTAGAATGATCGTTAACTTTTCTTTCACTTCTGGTGCGATATCCTTTAGGTCATCTTCATTCTCTTTTGGAATATAAACCGTCTTTACACCTGCTCTAGCAGCTGCCATCAGTTTTTCAGGCAAACCACCAATTGGCATCACACCACCACGTAAGGATACCTCTCCTGTCATTGCGATTAGTGGAGAAACCTTTTTCTTTGTAATCAGTGATGCTAAAGCAGTTGTTAAAGTGATACCTGCAGAAGGTCCATCTTTTTTAACGGCCCCCTGTGGAACGTGGATATGAATATCATGTGTCTTTAAAATCTTATCTGCTTCTGGGAATTTCGATTTCACAAGAGATAATGCAATGCGTACAGATTCCTTCATCACATCGCCAAGTTGTCCCGTCACAATCAACTGTCCACTACCCTTTGTTAGTAGGGTTTCGACAAAGAGAATCTCTCCGCCACTTGCAGTCCATGCAAGACCTGTTACAATACCAGGATTCTTTTGAACTGTGAGTTTTTCATGGTGAAGTGGTTTCATATCTAGTAGTGTAGGTAAATCACTTGCCTGAATGACAATCTTTTCTTGATGACCTCTTGCAAGTTTAACTGCAATCGCACGGCATACAGAATCAATTCTCTTCTTGAGTCCACGTACACCACCCTCCATCGTATAGTCCGCAATAATTGAACGTATCGCATCCTCACTAAATTCTAACTGTTCATTTGGAATGCCCATTTTCTCAATTGCTTTTGGTATCAAATGTCTTTGCGCAATCTGGTACTTTTCACTTGCTGTATAACCTTGGAAGTCAATCACTTCCATACGGTTTAGTAAAGGTTCAGGGATAGAATCCAATGTATTTGCGGTACAGATAAAGAGTACATCAGAAAGATCATACGGAACATTCATGTAGTGATCTGTAAAGGTATTGTTCTGTTCAGGATCAAGAACTTCTAAAAGTGCACTTGCAGGATCACCATTATAAGACATACTTAACTTATCAATTTCATCGAGTACCATCACCGGATTAGATGTTCCAGCTTTCTGAATACCATCCATAATTCTTCCTGGCATTGCACCGATATAGGTACGACGATGACCACGAATATCTGCTTCATCCCTTACACCACCTAAAGCAACTCGTACATACTTACGCTTGAGTGCATTTGCGATGGAGCGGCCAATACTTGTCTTACCAGTACCTGGAGCACCAACAAATAAAAGAATTGAACCAGACTGACGCTTATTAAGATCCATGACCGCAATCTGTTGTAAGATACGCTCTTTTACTTTCTTTAGACCGTAGTGATCTTCATCCAGAATCTTCTCCGCAGCTTGAAAGTCAATCTTCTTTGTACGTTCTTTCTTCCAACTGATACTTGTTAAAAAATCTAGATAGTTGTAAAGATTACCATACTCTGGAGAGTTACTACCTTCTTGTTTTAGACGACTTAAAACCTTATCTGCTTCACGACGTGCAGTTTCATTCATGCCAGATGATTGAATCTTCATCTCCATCTTTCGGATATCTGTCACATTCTCTGGATGCATGTCATCCAGTTCCTTTTGAAGATATTCGATTTGTTTCTTAATGGCCATCTCACGATAGGCTTTTTTATTGTCATTTTCTTGTGCGGCTGAAGCTTCGTTAGTTACGTCCGTCATTTCTGTATATTCATAGATATACTGTTCAATCTTATTTAATAGATTAGAGCGAAGATTTTCTTCAAGTAATGCATACTTTTCTTCATCCGTAATGTTTAACCATTGTGCCATGGCACTGATGATATCCTCCATCCCCTTTAATTGAGAGATGAAATTGCGTGCACCTAATGCCCATTGATAGTTCGCGGTTGCCTTTACAAGTGCACTCTTAAGTTGCTCAACCCGCTTCTTTTCATCCATTGGATCTAAATCATTGGTCATCGGTTTACGGATGATGGATAAAACTTCTAAAGTCTTATCACTATGTACAACGATATCTTCAATATTGATACGTGATTCTGTCTTGATTACCACAAAACCACTATTACTAACTTCTGTAATAGTTCCTGATACACTTAATGGATAAAAGTTTTCAGGACGAAATTCATCTGTAGATAAAGCCTTCTTTTCAATCGCAAAGATAATACGGTCACCTACAGCAGGTTCCTGTCCAGTTGCGTTTTTATAGCTATCACTGGTCAGATAAATATTTGTGTCTGGTAATAATACCGTATTATAAATCGGAACGATAATTGCCATTATTGTATACCTCCTTATGAGTATAGAAGTATTTTAGCACTTTATAATAAAGAGTGCTAATATTTAGCACTCAGATATTTTATTCCATTGTTTCAAGATAACGGACTGGTTTACCACTTGCCTTTGCGTACTCAATTTCTGACTTTGTACTAGAGCCGATATAGCCACCAACATTGATAACAAAAATTTCATCAGCCATATCAATTTTACGTTTATGCATATCATCCAACATCTCTTTTGTCTTTGTTAGAGTACCCTCATCCATATTTTCCCAAACTTCATGATCGCCACTATGACCAAATAATCCAACGTTAATCACAATGTTTCCAGCAAGTGTCAAATCTTTCTGCGCTTTCATGAATTCATCTTTAAAGCGTGTGCTTCCACATAAGGTAATAACTTTATATTTTCCTTGCATTATTTTTTCTCCTTTTGATAATCATTCTTACCAATCGAATTGAAGTATTGTTGGAGCTTGGCTTCATAAGCTACATCTGAGAAGTGATATAGTCTTTCATTCTTAATCGCATCTGGTAGATATTGTTGTTTCACATAGTGATTTGGATAATCATGTGCATATTGATACCCTACACCATTGCCGAACTTCTCTGAACCTGCGTAATGAGCATCCTTTAGATATGGTGGAATTGGAAGATTTCCTGTTTTTTCAACCAGATCCATTGCCATAAAAATACCATTTGATGATGCATTCGATTTAGGTGCATTCGCCACATAAGTAGCCGCATTTGCGAGTATGATAGCTCCTTCTGGCATCCCTACTCTTTCAACGGCTAACGCCGCATCAACTGCAATCTGTAGCGCTCTAGGATCTGCATTACCACATTCTTCTGCTGCCGCAATCATAATTCTACGAGAGATAAAACGAACATCCTCTCCCGCCGTCAACATGCGTGCAAGGTAGTAGAGTGTGGCATCTGGATCAGAACCACGCATCGATTTAATAAACGCAGAAATCGTATCATAATGGTTATCACCATCCTTGTCATAACGGATTGCCTTCTTTTGAATGCATTCCTCCACAACAGACAAGGTAATGTGAATGTAGCCATCGTCACTACGATCTGTTGTAAGATCTGCAAGTTCTAACGCATTCAACGCAGCACGTGCATCTCCATCACAAATCTCTGCTAAAAATTCAGCAGCTTCCTCATCTAAGATAACATTGTCTTTGCCGATACCCTTTATCGCATCTTCTGCAGCACGCGTTAAAAGAGTCACAATATTCTCTTTTGTTAGTGACTTTAACTGGAAGATACGAGAACGTGAAATCAATGCTTGATTCACTTCAAAATATGGATTCTCCGTTGTTGCACCAATCAAGATAATTGTGCCATCTTCAACATATGGTAGTAGATAATCCTGTTGTCCTTTATTAAATCGATGAATCTCATCGATAAATAAGATTGTTTTCTTTTGATACATCGACATCAAGTCAATCGCATGTGTAATTACATGTTCAAGATCTTTCTTGCCTGCAATTGTCGCATTGACTTGTTGAAAATCAGCAGAGGTACTATTCGCAATCACTTGTGCAAGTGTAGTCTTACCCGTTCCTGGAGGGCCATAAAAGATTAATGATCCAAGCTTATCCGCTTTAATTGCACGATATAACAATTTATCTTTGCCAATGATATGTTCCTGACCAACAACTTCCTCTAAAGTAGAAGGTCTCATACGTGCCGCTAAAGGCTCTTCTTTTTTCTTTGTCTCTTCGCTTGCATACCCAAATAAATCCATAGAAACCTCCTTTATCTATCCCATATTATACTTGTAATTACTACATTCAGAAAGAAAAAGCTCCTTACGGAGCCTTTACTCATGATTTTTTCCTGACAGTTTGATGATACATCCAAAAGATACAGAAACCAGTTAGGAATAGAGCGATAATTAAAAGCTGTAATAAGTCAGGAATCACAACTCTTAAGCCAATGACAACCGCAGAGAACAAGATAGCCAAAACCAATGATAGTTTATAATTTTCAATTTGATATAAAAATGTTTCTTCTAACACGAATAATATCAATAATGATATTAAAAGGTATTCTAGGTCAACAGGATTAAAACGATGAAGAAAGGTAGAAAATAATGAATACAGTATATTACTACTGAGCAATGCCAGTAGTATACGCTGGATGCGAGGTATTATTATCTCTTTAATCGAAAGTGGATAAAGAGAAATATTCTGTAAATCTAACTGTGCTTGATACAATAAACCAGCTACATAACCCGTTCCGTATGGAAATAAATCTACCAAGATACTATAACTACGCTCTGCACCAAGAAAGTAATACAAGCACGGAACAACAATTGCAAATCCTATCAATCCAATTAAAGTATAAGCCTGATAAAATGATAATTTCTTCATATCGATTCCCCTTTTCGAATTTCATGCATACATGCAAGCATAAGAAGAACAAAAATCCCAAAAAAAACTAAATTGCCATACACAATTACTGAGTCACATAATATAAGTTGATTTCGAATCCATGTAAACAATACTGTAAAAATAACGAATCCAACATATCTAATATACATATTATTTGATTTTACTACTGTCATATTTTTAAAATTGTGCAAGCAGTAATACAAGCAACCTACTGGTGCAACAACAAATAATAAGAACAATTTTGTAATCATCGTATCAAACCATATCGTACAAACCAAATATAGAAAGAAGTATATTAGCAAAACTTTCACATAAGCAACAAAGTAATCACTTTTTCGAATTGGTAAAATTTGTAGAATAGGATTCCAATTTTCATCAATCAAAACACTAATGATTTGTACCTGAAATATGAAGAAAAATATTGTTCCAATGTATTCTCTAGTAATACTACTGGGTATACGCATGAGAATAAGATAGAAAAATATTATTGTAGCATTACCTATGATATTAAAGAAGTTAAATAAACGATTCCGATATAGTGTATATAGACCTTGCATAAATCTCTCCCTTTTCTAATCTTTATTAGTTAAAATACGAATGGATGAAATATAAGCTAGTGTATAAAGAACAGTTGCATAACCCAAAAATTGAATAATAGGATGAATATTTGTTTTTGTATAAATAAGTGCAGCCACGCCAATCACAACAAGTAAAATGCCCAAATGTCGAAAATAATTCCGATGCCATATCTCGACTGGCAAAATAGCAGGAATTACCAAAGCCTCATTAAGTACAATTATATTTAATACAAACCACATATTATCTATTTCATGAAATGAAATATAATAAATTAAAAGTCCAAGTAGAATGATGATATTGAGTATTACAATTTCTATAAATAGAGTATTCACCCTTGTTTTTGCACTGATGGGAACTAATCGAATGACACTACCTTTCATTGGCTGGTCGCGTCTAGCAAAAGCGTTAATAAGCTGAGTTGTAAAGAAAATATTATAAAAGACATCATGTGATAATTTAACTTTCATCATATATAACACATAAGCAATCGTAAATATTAAGTATGCAATCGGAAATATATATTGTTTCTTTTTTATGAACATCTCAAATTCAAATATTAACAGTGCTTTCATATTCTTAACACCCCTTTAAACATTGATGATTTCACTTCGTTAAATTTCTTTTACTTTGAGAATACGAATGGAGGAAAAGTATGTCATTACAAATAAGATAGCAACAAAGAATAGAAAGCATATTCCTTTATCTAATGTTGTTTGAGTAATAATACCCCAATAGAAACACGAAAGAATTACTACCATTGCAATATGTTCAAAATAACTTTGTTTCAATTTTTGCTTTGGTAGTATATCAGGTGTCGCGATACTTTCAAGTACGAGAATTATTCCAATTGGGACTAGACTTGGAGTAATTATTCTCCCCAAGATTACACAATATATTACCCAACCTAGAACCAGCACAAGATTATAAATCCCTGTTTCTAAAAACAGAATATTTACACGTGATTGTGGCTTCACAGGTAGTAAACTCATAATATCTGCATTTACTAACTTTCCATCAACAAAGTCTTGCACAAAAAATGTAAAATAGAGAAAACTAGGAAATGTTTGAATATATACGGTATCTGTCCGAGCTCTAAGAGCGCTAATAATGCATATCACTAAATATAAGATAGGCGTTAAATATTTCTTTCTCTTAATAAATATTTCATACTCAGCTATTAACAGTGCTTTCATATGCTTAGAAATTCCTTTCTAATATTATATGATTTTTAAATAATTCCTTTTACGATACCAACGAAAATTTCTTCTAACGTCGCTGGCTGTAGACCTTCTAGATTTGGAGCATGCTTACGATCGATTAAAAGTTTTACCTGATATGGTGTTTCTTTCTTTGCGACAATTGCGCCTTCTGGAATATTCATTATTTCTTCTGGTGCTACATTCAATATTCCATAGCTAGATAGAATATTATCTTTTTCATCATTAATTATTAATTCACCTGCATGCATGAATCCAATGTAATCACACATCTTTTCAAGATCTGTAACGATATGGGAAGATATCAGAATTGTATGATCTTCTTGACGTGTATATTCAATGAGAAGTTCTACAACTTCTGCACGAATAGCTGGATCTAATGCGTTCATCGGTTCATCTAATACCAATAGCTTTGCATTGTGACTTAATGCAATCGCAATTGCGATACGCATTTTATTACCTAATGATAGCGTTTCGTACTTTTCATCTTCATCAATTTCAAACTGTTTTAATAGTTTTTCAAATTGTATATGATCCCAATGTTTATAGATTTTACTAAAGATTTCTTCGATCTTATATACCGTCAGGACATTAGGAATACCCATATCATTGATTACAAAACCTAACTGGTCTTTAAGTTCAACTTCATTGATGAAATTTTTACTTCCTAGTACCACAACGTCCCCATAGTTTGGTTGTACAAGTCCTAGGATACAGTTAATAAGTGTTGTTTTACCTGCACCATTTTCACCAATTAAACCATAGATAGTTCCTTCTGGAATCTGTAAAGATACATGATTTAAACGAAAGTTATCATACTTTTTCGTAATATCCTTTACTTCAATTGCATTCATAAACTTTTCCCCCAATTATTCATTTTCATCCCAAATGACTTTCATCATTTTGGCTACTTCCTCTTGTGATAAATTACAAGATACGGATAGTTTTTTGATTTCTGCTAGATGTTCTTCAATGATGCGAAGATTTTGTTCCTGAATGAGTTGGACATTCTTTCCTGCCACAAAACTTCCTTTGCCTGGAATGGTATAGATATAACCTTCTCGCTCTAGTTCTTCATATGAACGTTTTGTGGTAATGACACTGATACGTAGATCTTTAGCAAGTGTGCGAATCGATGGTAAACTTTCATCTTCTGCTAAGGTACCATTAATGATTTGATCTCGTAATTGATTATAAATTTGGTCGTAAATTGGTTGTCCACTCCTGTTGTCAATAATTAGTTTCATAATTATCAACCTCCAACCTGTCTGTATATATACAATATACACAGTTATTATATTTTCGTCAATAGGTACAAAAAGAAAAACCCAACCAATTTTGGCTGAGTTAGTTCGTTGTTTGATATACCCATTTATGAATGCGTGGCTGGAGTTTCTTTGTAAAGTATCCTAGTAGCGGTCCAAATGTAAATGCTAGGATGATTGTTCCTTCTCGTATCGGGAATAATGCATGGAAGAAAAACCAACAAAACAATAACAATATGATAAAGACTACATCTGCTAACTGTCTTACCTTACCAAACTCCATTTGGAATTTCTTTGCAAAAAGTACACATGTGCTTTCAACCGCTAATCCTATCATTCCACTCGCAGTCATCATTGCATCCCCAAATGAACAAATGATGATAAATACAAACAATAAAATCATACGTATCATATAGGAATCTGAATTCATTCCTGCAAATACTGTGTAGTAAAAATAATTAATAGTGATTCCCATCAGGAATGATACTGGAATCTGTAACAGAAACATCAGACGATATTTCTTTCGTAACATTAGTATTTGTATAGCAATGCAGATGCAGTTAGTAATTAAACCAACTGTTCCTACTTCAATTGCAGTTACTGAACTAATACTTAATGCCAAAGCATCATAAGCACCTGTTCCTAGCGCTACCTTCATAATTCCAGCAGCACCTATCGCCACAAGAATCAAACCCACAAATTCAATTAGAAGATGTTTTATGAACTGTTCTCTTGTTATTTCCATAAGATTCTAGTCTCATAGAACTGTTGTTCAAAACCAACAGCCTGAATAATTTCATTTTCATCAATATTTTCCGTGACACGGGTGACGATAAAATAAGAACGGTGGTCATCTTTATGGTAGATAATACCACTGACAACGCCTTTAAATGTATCTAAAGGTTCCTTAGGACCAATGGCATACGCATCTTGGAACTCACCATTCTTCTGGAATAGTTCTTCAACATAACCTGTATTAACTGGATAAGTTAAATCTGCAATATGTGGATGGAAGCTTCCGTATGTATGATCGATAATAACTGTTACAGTTTTACCCAGCCATTCTCTACCCACAAGATATTCCATTGGAGTGTAATTCATCCCACCTGCTTCTGTGGATTTTCCAGTATCCTCAAATCCATAGTGATGATAGAAGTCTACTGCAGAATCTACAACATTGGCACTAATCTTTGAAAGATGATTCTCTTCAGCCTCTTCTTTCAAATGATTTAACAGTGCAGTCGCATATCCTTTCTTACGGGAAGTTTGTCTTGTTAGTAACAGGATGACGTGCATCTTATCTGGATCATAGGCTAAGATACTTTCTAAGCCTTCTGCGTATAAACCATAAACTGTGAATTGTTTTAGGCGTTCTGCCATAAATTCACTAATACTCTTAGCAGCCTCTTTACTCCATGAAGCATCCTTCTCAGAGAGAATCACTTCTTTGGCCAGAATGATTGCTTCATCAAGTTCAGCTGCAGTTAATGTTCTAATATCCATTAGAAGTTGATGTTACGGTCATACATCGCAACCGCCTCTTTGATCACATTCTTACGTAATTCATCATTGATGAATACAACTTCAACTGGTAAATCCTTAGCATGTGGTACTGCAGCCTCATGAATCTTTGTTAAAATATCATGTTCTTGTTTTTCAGCTTCAACAACTAAGAAGAATGCCATTGTAGGTCCATATAGTTTAGACTTTAACCAAACTCTACTAATCGCATCATTTGTTTCACAATAATCATATACAGCATTTACCAAACGTGTTGGATATACATTTGGCTCAGAATATGTCACATTCATTGGTGCTGTTGGTTGTACAGGTTTTGGTCTTTCTCTACCTGCAAGTAATGCAATCAATGGCTTAGGAATGACAATATTATCTGTTCCTGGGTTGATGATAACACCTTGAATCTTTGTGTTTGGATCGGATAATAATGCATCGTATTCTTGAATTGTTCTTACGATATTCTTTGGTGTATCATCCTTCTCACCAGCCACTTTAAACTTTGTAGATTCTTCAACATCTGTAAATGCTGGGAAGAATGCTTTACCATCATTTGTATTGATGAGGAAGAATTTAATCTGTGATGGGTTTACAGTTGGTAAAACACCATTGTGATCTGGTTTTAGTTCTACATCAAAATTACAAGGTGCTAGTAATCTTGCTTTCTTTAATGCGTTGGATAACGCTTCTTGTTTTTCAGGGGTACTTCCAAGTTTTAAATCATTGATTGCTTTCTTTACTTCTGGATTTGTAACAGGGGCAATCGTTCCCTGTTGGATTTTTGCTTTTTTATCTGACATGATGTACTCCTTTTCGCTCCTAGTAATTATACGCTTTTTTTTGATATCATTCACCTGTTATAATAGAGAAGATTTAAAGGAGTCAATATATGAAAAAAATAACTTGGAATTCACCAGTAATCTTATCGTTTGCCCTAATTAGCTTGATTGCATTAGGATTGAATACCCTAACAAACGGTACTACAAATCAACTCATATTCTCTGTATATGGTGGTTCATTACTAAATCCCCTATTCTATCTACGTTTATTCACGCACGTATTAGGACATGCAGATCTATCACACTACATGAATAACATGTTGTTATTCTTATTAGTAGGTCCAATGCTAGAAGAAAAGTATGGTAGCCAACGTTTGCTTATCGTTATATTAGTAGTTGCCCTTGTAACAGGTATTGCACATATTATCATCGCTCCACACACAATGTTATTGGGTGCTAGTGGTGTTGTATTTGCCTTCATCCTATTATCTGCTGTAACAGGTTCTAAAGAAGGTATCCCTCTTACATTCATTATCGTTGCAGTACTCTATATCGGAACACAAATTTATCAAGGTGTATTCAACGTTGATAATGTATCTCAACTAACTCATATTATTGGTGGTATTATCGGTGGCATCTTCGGTATGACACTACGCAGGAGTCATTAATTTTATGCAACATAATGCTAGATTCGAGTGGAGTCTAGCATTTTAATTTGTATATATTCTGTGAAATTGCACATGAAATTCGAGTATCATTCACACTTTCTTCACATTTGTACTCTAAGATAGTAAGCGTAGTAACAAGGAGGATTAAAATATGTCAGATAACTTAAATGAAACTAACAAGGAAATAAATGAAGTTGAAACAGTAGAAAATAAAACAGATACTGTCGAAGAACAACATACAGAAGATGTAACAGAAGCAGCTCAGGAAACTGTGAAAGCCGTTGAAGATAAAACAACTAGCCAAACAGTCGTAGTAGCACCAGTTGAAAAGAAAAATGGAATCGGCTCAAAGGTCATCTCAACAATTGGTAAAGCTTCTCTTGCAGTACTTTGTGGATTTGGTGGTGCTTGGTTATATACAGCACAAATTGGAAACGGTGGTAGAACAGTTGTATACCAAACAACAGAATCCGGAAGTAGTAAAACGACTTCTGTTTCGAATGAATCCAATGGTTCTGGTTTAACTGTTGCGCAAGCAGCCGCAAAGGCAGCTCCATCTACAGTCGAAATCCAAACAGAGGTAACACAACAGTCCTACGGCATGTTTGGTGGTACATATACAACAAACGCTGCAGGTTCTGGTGTCATCATCAGTAAAGATGGTTATATCGTCACAAACAACCACGTCATCGATGGTGCACAAAAGATTACAGTTAAGACAAGTGATGGCACAGAATATGACGCAAAGCTTATTGGTACTGATCCAAAGAGTGATATTGCGGTATTAAAGGTAGAAGCAAATGACCTAACACCTGCTACTCTCGGAGATTCTTCCAAGATTTCTGTTGGTGATACAGCAATCGCAATCGGTAACCCATTAGGTACACTTGGTGGAACTGTTACAGACGGTATCATCTCCGCAACATCCCGTGAACTTGTCGTAAATAACGAATCTATGAAGCTTATCCAAACAAATGCAACAATCAACTCTGGTAACTCTGGCGGTGGATTATTTGATGGTAATGGTAACTTAATTGGTATCGTACAGTCTAAAGACTCCGGTACATCTTCATCTGGTGCAACTATCGAAGGTATCGGCTTTGCAATTCCAGTAAATGACGCAATGGAAGTTGCTGAACAGTTAATTAAGAATGGTAAAGTTACAGACCGTGCAACATTAGGTGTATATTTACAGACACTCACAACACAACAAGGCAATTACACTCCAGGTGTATATGTTACGAATGTTATCGATGGTAGTGGTGCACAGGCTGCAGGTTTAAAGGCTTACGATAAGATTGTTGGTGCAGATGGCAAGGAAGTTTCTAGCTATCCAGATTTATCCGCAATCCTAAAGACAAAGAAGCCTGGTGATACAGTTGATCTAACAATCGATAGAGATGGAAACCAAATTCAAGTAACAGTTACTCTTACAGGCACATTAGATGCAACACAATCCCAAAACAATAATCAACAGACTCTCCCAAATCAAGGCGAACAAAATAGCGACAAGAAATAACCAATAAAATACAGAGTATACCCCCCTATACTCTGTATTTTTGTTATAAAAGTTGACCAGTTGTTGACCAATACAAAAGAAAAACCCGCTATTTATACGGGTTTTTTAACTATGGCGCAGGAACAGGGATTTGAACCCTGGCACCGTGTTACCGATCTACAAGCTTTCCAAGCCTGCCCCTTCAACCGCTTGGGTATTCCTGCAAAGTTTTCATAGGACATGAACTATAATACCAATTATTGTTCAAAAAATAAAGTATTATTGTAGAAATAATTTAATATTACACGTAAAATAAACGTAATGGAGGTTATACAAAATGAGCGATTTGACAAAGAAAGCATTAGGCGCTTCTCTAAAGAAGATTTTATTACAGAAGCCTCTCGAAAAGATTACAATCACCGATCTTACAAATGATTGCGGTGTAAACCGCCAAACATTTTATTATCACTTCCATGATATTTATGATTTGATTGATTGGATTTATCTTGCGGAGGGTGAAGAAGCGATTGGAACTCAACGCAGTTATGATAGTTGGCAAGATGGACTTCTGTCTGCCTTCAAGATTATTGAAAAAGAAAAACATTTTATCTTAAATACAATTCACTCCCGTTCACAGTCTCATATCATGCGTATGCTAGAAGATGCGGCTGAGTACTTACTATTAAATGTAATTCGTGAACTATCTAAAAATTATAATGTTTCAAATGAAACAATTCATTTCATAGCATCCTTCTATCGATTCAGCTTTGCCGGAGTAGTATTTGACTGGATTGAAAATGGCATGCATGAAAATCCACAAAAGATTGTTGATCGGGTAGCACTTCTACTGCAAGGTACATTCTCTGCCGCATTAGAACGTTTCGAGAAAGCCAAGATGTAAGAAAGACCACATATGTGGTCTTTTTAAAAGTATTGATGATATATTTCTAATGCGGATGCAGGTTCTAAGCCTGCTCCTTTTTTAGATACGACTGCCCCTGCTATATCATTTGCAAATAACAAGATATCTTTCATATTTGCATGCATGCATAATCCTGCAATCACAGCACCTACATGTGAGTCTCCTGCACCGATAGTATCGGCCACAGTTACTTTCTTTGATGGTGCATGTACAAAGTTTGAACCATCATAGCTTGTAGACCCATTTTCACCCAAGGTGACAATTACAATATTCCCTGTTCGTTTATAGAGTTCTTGTAGACCTTCATTGATATCCGTCTTACCACTTAAACCACGTAACTCAATCTCATTAACATGTAAAATTGGTTTAAGTGCATAGATTCGATTCATGATTTCTTGAGAGATATGTGCATATCTTGGGCCTGGCGCAAATACGACCTGACCATCACATGACGCTAAACAATCCACGATACGTGGACCATCCTTGTCTTCAATCTCTATCCCACAAGCATAGATATATTCATAGGATGAAAGATCTAGCGAATCTGTCCATTCCTTTTGAAATGTATACTCTGCACCATGGTAAGAAAGAAATGTTCTTTCTCCACTATCCTCAACCAAGCAATAACAACAACCATTTTCTTGTGCTGTACGGATAGTGGTAGTAATCCCTGCTTTTTGTAATTCTGTTTCTACAAATTTTCCATATACACCTGTGCCTACTGGAGAAAGAAATGTATATGGCATGGATAACTGATGTAATATCGATACTACATTAAATGCACAACCACCAATCTGTAATGTTTGACCGTAGATATTCGCGTCCTGTGCAGATGCAGGTATCTCTGGTAAGTTAATAATGACATCACAAACGGTTGAACCAATGATTAAACAGGGTTTCATATTTTATCCTCTATGCTTTCTTATAATGCATAATGCCACCAATATTCTTGGCATTTGTATAACCCAATCCTCTTAACATCATGACTGCTGCACCAGATCTTCTGCCACTATGGCAATAGACAAATAGTGGTGTATCTTTTGCGTAATGCATGTCTTGAATCTTTTCTAAATTGGAAAGCGGAATATTTACACTTTCTGGAATATGTTCTTCTTCATATTCATCCACTTCTCTAACATCCAGTAGTACTGCTCCTGGTGTTTCTTTCATTGTCTTAAGTTCTTCGTTAATGTCTGTTGAACGAAAGATATCAAACAATCCCATTTATTGAACCTCCACAAATTCTTCTGGTGTTACCATTAGTTGATCTAACTGATATGTTCCTTGGCTAAAAGTGAACTTCGCAATCCCACCATTCGGCATGATATGTTTCCCTTTCGCCTTCATTTGTTCGGTTAAATCTGCACGATAAATATTAAATAAATACTTTATCATCGTCATATATAGTGAACCATGTGCTACTAGTAGTACATTTTCTTTGTCTTTTGCGCGTGCAACCGCAAGCGTTAATATTCGTTTGATACGTTCAATCACTTGTTCTTCGCTTTCCCCACCGACATCGCTAAAGTCAACGCGTGGATTAAAGCGTTCATATAATTCATCCATGATAGAGTCACGCACTCTAGCTTCATAGGTACCAAAGTCAATCTCTCTTAGATCACGATTTGGTATTGCACTGATATCATGCGTTTCTAAGATATACGCTGCAGTATCACGTGCTCTTTCTGCACTTGAACAGTACGCAAACGCAAAATCGATGTTATGTAATGCTTTCCCTGATAACTTCACCTGCTCAATTCCTTGTGCAGTCAGTGGGCTATCACTTCTTCCTTGCATACGATTATAGTGATTAAACAAAGTCTCCCCGTGTCTAACATAGTAGAGATGCACCGTCTTATCTTCCATCTTATATTCGAAGTTCTTTGGCTCTACCGGAATTTGTTGAATCTGGTATTCACCATCTTCATATGTAAATACCATGATTCCACCATTTGGAATCATACTACGACCTGATTCATCGCATTCTTGACGTAAAGCCTCAAGATCAATACCCAGCAAGAACTTCATCGTACAGATTTGATACATGCCATGACCTACAAGTAAAATACGATCACCATCTTCAGATTCATCAATCATCGTACGCAATGTCTTGCGGATACGAGCTTCCATCATCGCTGGGGATTCACCACCTGCTGAACTATAATCTAAGCTTTCTTGGCATCGACGAATCTCTTCTTCATGCGTTGTATGTCTAGCCCCATCCAATCTTCCAAAACTCATCTCGTGTAATCCTGAAAGTAGAACTGGTTGAACCTCTCTATCCTTCGCTATGATATCCGCCGTATTCCAAGCACGCTCACTTGGCGAAGAATAAATGCGATCAAACCAAATATCTTTGAGTTGATCGGCAGTTTCATATGCCTGTGAAATTCCACGCTCTGTTAACGGGGAATCACAGCTTCCTTGCATACGACCTAAATGATTAAATAATGTTTCTCCATGACGAACAAGATAAAAAGTAATTTTCATTTCTGTTCTCCTAACGCATCTATACTATCATTTTCTACTCATTATAGTAATCGTGTTACACATAATTCAAATATTATTTCATACAAAAAGAAGGACTACTACAGTCCTTCTAAGATTAAAACTAGATTACTTCATTACAAAGCCAACGGCTGTTCCACGACGTACAGGTGATAAGCGTACATATGTTTCAATCTTTGGATAACTGGATACCTCATGGTATTCAATCTCATCCCACTTTAAACCTGTATTGTGTGCAGTTAAGAAGTCATCTACACCGAGTGACATCTCTGGTACAGGAACTAATGTAATCGTTGGACTATTGTCATCCAAATAGTTCCAAGCAGCCATAATGCCTAGTGTTTCATCTAGGCTTTCATGATACATGATGCTGAGGTAGCGGCTATCTGGAGTACGTCCATGATAGTCATAAGTATTGCCAATGAATAATGCACCATTTTCATCACGATATAATACAACAACGTTTTGATACTGATCTAATGATACTGTTCCTTTGAGTTCCATAATTAACCCCCTTGTACCAATATTATTTCATATCCTTGAGGAAAGCAACATATGCGCGATATGCTTCGTATACGTCTGCCTTGGATACTGTTTCAAATGGAGCGTGCATGTTCTGAACACAGATACCTGCATCGATAACATTCATATTCTTATTGGCAAGGATATAAGCAATTGTTCCACCTCCACCAACGTCAATCTTACCTAGTTCGCAAGTTTGGAACATAACGTTGTTATCATCCATGCACTTACGAATCTGTGCCATAAATTCAGCACTTGCGTCGTTAGAACCAGACTTACCACGGGAACCTGTATACTTGTTGAAGCAAATACCCTTTCCAAAGTAAGCTGAATTCTTTGGCTCATATACTTCTGGATAGTTAGGATCGTAGGCAACAGATACGTCACTTGATAACATGGCACTATTTTCAAGAGCCTCATGTAAGTTAACTAATGTTGCGCCAACTTGCTTGTCTAATAATTTTGTAACAACATGTTCAAAGAAGTCACTCTGGGCACCAGTAGCACCTACTGAACCAATTTCTTCCTTATCAACTAAGATACATACAGATGTACGTTCTGGCTTGTCAATTTCCGCAATAGCGCGTAGAGATGTATAAGCACATACCTTATCATCATGGCCATAACCTAAGATCATAGAACGATCCAAACCATAGTCACGTGCTTCACCAGCAGGTACAACTTCGATTTCTGCTGAGAGGAAGTCATCTTCTTCAACATCATATTGTTCCTTCAAGAGGTCTAAAAGGTATGCCTTAACTGGATCCTTTTCAACATCCTTCTTAGGAATAGAACCTACTAATAAATCTAATTTTTCACCTTCTACTACAGTCGCAGCTGGCTTCTGTAATTGTTGTGCAGCTAAGTGAATCAGTAAGTCTGATATACCCACAACTGGATCACCAGGCTTATCACCAATATTGATTTCAACTGTTGTACCATCCTTCTTGCATACAACACCAATCAGTGCCATCGCACGTGCTACCCATTGGTACTTCTTGATACCACCATAGTAGTGTGTATCCATTAATACTAAGCCATCCTTTTCATAGATTGGCTTTTGCTTAAGGTCCATACGAGGTGAGTCGATATGTGCACCTAAGATATTCATACCTTCTGTTAATGGTTTCTTACCCATTATAAATAAGATAACGTTCTTACCCTTATTTACCGCGTAATAACGATCACCAGCCTTTAGCTTCTTCGCCTTTTCAATTGGCTTAAAACCATGTGCTTCCGCAAACGCAACAGAGTTAGTCACAAATGTACGCTCTGTCTTGGAATTGCTTAAGAACACACGATAGTCTTCGTTAAATACATGTAGTTTCTTTAACTCTGTTTTATTGAGTTTTTCCCAAACTGTGTTTCCCATTTTTTATTCTCCTTTAATCTGATACTTATCAAAAACATGTAACATCTTTTTCTCACCTGTGATTCGAACAACCAAACCATCATCGTGATACTTTAAGATATCCATATCTAAGATTGCTTTATATGTATCGAACATGCTTATTTTATCATAGCCTAGTTTACATACAATGCTTTCTTCTGCTGGATAAATCATTTCAATGATTTCTTCCAGTAACGTATCTAAACCTTCTTTGGTATAACAAGAGATGGCTAGACCATCAACTCTTTCAGGATGTGCGAGTTTATCTACCTTATTGAACACATGAATCTGTGGTATATCATCCGCATGAATCTCTTTTAATGTTTCTTGTGTAATAGCACTCTTTTCTTGCCAACTAGGATCAGCCGCATCAATCACGTGGATTAATAAATCCGCCTCTCTTGCGGCATCCAAGGTACTTTTGAACGCTTCAATAAGTCCATGTGGTAAGTCTGATACAAAACCAACCGTATCATACAACAAGAATTTCTTATGCTTACTTTGGACCATACGAACACTCGTATCCAAGGTCGCAAACAACATATCTTGTTCTAGCACTTCTTGTCCACCAGACTCTTGCATAGAAAGAATTGCATTCAATAAGGAACTCTTGCCAGCATTGGTATAACCAACTAAGGCAACACGTTTCAATAATGTCTTTTGACGTCTTCGCTCATCCTGATAACGACGTACCTCTATCTTTCGTAGTTCTTCTTTTAAGTCACTAATTTTCTTTTGGTATCTTGCGGCGATGATGGATGATCGCATCTCACCCGCACCACGGTTTGTGACTGCACCACCACGTGAACGTTCGTTATCATTATCCGCATGTAGTACACGTGGTAAATCATACTGTAAACGTGCTACTTCTGTCTGCAATTTTGCCTGACGACTGCGTGCACGCTTGGAGAAAATATCCAAGATAAGCGCAGTACGATCAATCACATTTACTCCACAATACGCAGAGATACGATCACTGACCTGTATCTTTAAGGGATTGTAGAAGATGATGCCATCGGCACGCAACTCCTCACACATCGCTTTTAATATTTCTAATTTCCCTGTACGGAATGCCGTATGGGGATCCATACTTTTGGATTGTTGCGTAATTGTTCCAAGCACTTCTAGATTACACGCTTTGCAGAGTGCTTCACATTCCTGCATCGCACTTGTAAAGGTACTGCTATTCGCTTGTAAACAAACACCCGCAAGAATGATTTTTCTCATATATCTTTCTTCTTTATTCGCTTTCTAACTGTAAATAATAATAGCTGACTGCTAACCATTGATTGTGTTTATATCCAATATCTTCAAACGTTGCCTTTTTGACAAAGCCAAATCTTTCATGTAGCTTTTCGCTTGCGATATTCCCTGTTGTTACAAGCGATACGATATTCTTATATCCAGATTTTCTAGCAATCCGAATCATCTCGTTCATCAAGATTTTACCGTAACCATGATGGCATGCATTAGGATCTAGGTAGATTGCTAAATCAACCGTACATGCATATGCTTGTCGACTATTAAAGTCAGAATAATATGCATATCCAACCGGTTTACCATCCTCTTCTAAAATAATCCATGGATATTTTTCTGTAATGAAAGATACGCGTTGTTTAAATTCATCTAATGTTAATTCTTCTGTTTCAAATGTTGCAGTACTATTTCTGATATACCAGTTATACCAATTTAGAATAACTGGTATGTCTTTTTCTTCAATTTTTCTAATCATTAGAGTACACCGTGTTACCATCCATCACGGTTAACATTACCTTTGTTCGATGGATGTCAGAAACAGGTATTGTACGAATATCCTTTTCTAATACAACGAAGTCTGCGTAATATCCTTCTTGGATTGCACCGATACAATGATCCATGAATAACATCTTGGCACCATTTGTTGTAAAGGAAGCAATCGCTTCATCAACTGTTAAACATTCTTCTTCATTCATGCATGCATCATAAGAGATTGATTTTCTTGTGACTGCACATTCAATTCCCTTTAATACATCTGGCATTTCTACTGGTGCATCTGAACCATTTGATGCGAGTGTTCCTTCAAATAGCGTTTTATATGGATAGGAAGTACTTGCAAGTTCCTTACCGACTCTAGATTTTAGAATTTGTGCATCATAGTCAATAAAAATTGATTGGAAATAACATGCCAATTTCTGTTCAAGCACTTGCTTGATTTGATCAGGTCTCATAATCTGACAATGTACGATACCGTGGTGCAAAGGATTGCCTTCTAATACAGTGTCTTTATATACATGCAGTACATTATCTAATGCTGCATCTCCAATCGCATGTGCGATGGTTGGCATATTGAACTTATTTGCTAGACGCACATAGGTTTCAATGACATCTTCTTCCAAGGATGCGATCCCCTTCGTTGTTGGATCATCTGCATATGCATTCTTCATATATGCTGTTCTAGCACCCAATGAACCATCTGTAATTAACTTTAGAGGTCCAATACGGAAATAGTCATCACCTACATCAAAGGTATAACCATCATCTAAGAACTTTGAAAATTCCTTTGGATTATTGAACTCGCATTGTTCATTAACACGTACCGTCATATCTTGTTTGAATGCCAGAGATTCAAAGGCTCTTAACACTGGTTTATAGTCATGTGTAACTGCTAAGAAATCATCACTACCGACCGTTGTAACACCAAACTTATTTGCGTAACTTGCACCGATATGAATGTATTCTTTAATCTTTTCTTCGTCTGGTTGTAGGTATGCATTATGAATATTGTTTAATGCATTCTCTTCCACGAAACCATTTTCATAATCGATATTTCCACCTTCGACCTTTGTATGTTCTGTGATTCCAGCAGCTTTTAAAGCAGCTGTATTTGCGGATAAAACATGACCACACGCACGTGTTAATGCAATTGGAACTTCTGTACTTATTTCATCAAGCATCTTTCTTGTTGGTTTTTGGTGATCTGGGAAAGATTCTTCATTATAGCCACGACCAATAATCCACTCACCTGCTTTTGTTGTAGCAAGTTTTTCTTTTACCTTTGTAATTACCTCTTCATTAGAATGACAATCATCCAATACAACATTAGATAAGTACATACCAAGTTCTGCTAGATGCATATGACTATCCACAAAACCAGGTACGACAAACATTCCCTTTAAATCAACAATTTCAGCACCTTCGTTACAGAGTAATTCTTCGATTTCTTGGTTTGTGCCTACTTTGATAATATATTCATCACTCGTCGCAAAAGCAGTTGCTGGATTTCTCCAAATATTACAATTGATATAACCTTTTTTCATATGTGATGATCTCCATTTCTTCTTAAAGATTATACTATTAACCCTTATTTCTTCATAGGGAATACTAAGGAAGCACTGTACTTTATATAAAAAAACCTTGCTATATAAAAAGTGGGTTTTCACCCACTCTTTAGACGTTCTTATAAAGTCTGCTTAACAACAGCTTCGAGTTCTTCTCTTGGCATGAAACCTAAAGAAGAAGCTACCTTTTCGCCATTCTTGAAGCCAATCATTGTAGGAATAGACATAATTCCATACTGTTGAGCAATCTCAGGATTGTCATCAACATTTACCTTTACAAACTTAATGTCTGTATAGTCCTTAGAAATTTCTTCAAGAACTGGTCCTACCATCTTACATGGTCCACACCAGTCAGCGTAAAAGTCTACAAATACTGATTTGTTATCAGCTAATACTTGGTCATATTCTGCTTTATTCTTAATAATATCCATTTTTGAATACCTCCGTGAACATATTATCGCATAAATATATTTGATACAAAAGAATTATGCCCTATTTAATTTTTGCGGCAGCTGCTTCATCTAGAATAACAGTTACATCTGGGTGATCCTGTAAAATACTTGCTGGACATTCTGTTGTCTTAGGACCCTTTATCATACCGTATACTGCATCAGCCTTATTTGCGCCTGTAGCGATTAAAATAATCTTCTTCGCACGCATGATTGTGCCTAAACCCTGGGTAATTGCAAGTGTAGGAACTTGGTCAATATCACCACCAAAGAAGCGAGCATTGTCCTTACGTGTCTGTTCTGTTAGTTCCATTGTATGTGTCAAACTATCAAAGGCAGCACCTGGTTCATTGAAAGCGATATGTCCATCAGAACCAATGCCAAGAATTTGTATGTCTACAACATACTTAGCCATTTCACTTTCATAACGTACGCATTCAGCTTCAGGATCTGCTGCTTCACCATTAGGAATATGAATATTCTCTTCAGGAACGTCAATCTCATTGAAGAGATTATCATGCATGAATGTGTAGTAGCTCTGTTCGTGATTACGCGGTAGACCAACATATTCATCTAGATTGAATGTAATAGCATTCTTATAAGATGTACCATTTGTCTTATGGTCTGCAATCATCTTCTTGTACAGACCAACTGGTGTAGACCCTGTAGCCAATCCTAATACTGGATTTTCCTTCTCTACAACCTGACGCATGATTTTAAATGCTTCTTCACTTACTTGGTCATAGGAATCTGCGATAACAATTTTTAACATTTTTCTTTCTCCTTTTTTTAGAATAGTGTTATTGAATACGCTGTTTGCCAGCTATCATTTACATCCAATAAAATTGTTCCTTCACGTTTTTCAAACGGAACTTCATTCTTTTCAAAATCTGTATGAGAGTACCATGGCTCAATACATACAAATGGTGCATATGGTGACCAATATGCTAGCCATGGATAACCCTGATATTCTACCTGTACACCATGTGTACCATCTGTTAATTTCGTACAGGTACTACGCGGGTTTGGGATAATGATTGTTTTCTTTAATACATCTTTATCCAAAGTAATTACATCTACTTCTTTTTCGTCTACTATTTCCTTTTGATTTAACTCTAAGTGGTATGCATCAAATACTTTCCCTTCTTCAAGTGGACAATTGAAGGCTGGATGTAATCCAAAGTTAAATGGCATTGAACACGTATTTCTATTTTCGATACGATATGTAATATCTAGTTTTTTACCTTCTAAAGTATATGTAACTTCAAGTCGGAAGTGAAATGGGTATTGTGCCAGTGTTTCTTCACTATCACAAAGTTCCATCACGATTTGAGTATCGGTATGTTTGATACATTTAAATTCACTATTTCTAGCAAAGCCATGGTTTCCAGTTTGATATTCCTTCCCTTGGATATGTAAGATACCATCCCAAGTTTTTCCAACCACTGGAAATAGGATTGGATTTCTTCCAGCCCAATAAGTCTTATCACCTTGCCACATTGCCTCGATATTCGTTTCACGATCAAAGAAACTATGTATTTCAGCTGCATGTTCATCAATCGTTACTGACACAAGTGAATTTTGAATTGTATACGTTGACATATATTCCCCCAACTCATTGGTTTTATTATAGCACTTTGAAAGATTTATAAATTTCAATCCTTCCACAAAATCCATAAATTCATATTTTTTTCAAGAAATTAACCATATAATTGGACTTTTTTCACAGTTAGCGTGATAATTTTAATGATTAAGGAGGAAATTACTATGTCATTTATCGACGGTATTAAAGAAAGAGCTAAAAAAGATATAAAAACAATTGTATTACCAGAATCAGAAGATGAAAGAACACTTCGTGCTACTGCTAAAATTTTAGAAGAAAAGACAGCAAATATTATCTTAATTGGTGATGAAGCTGTTGTAAAAGCAGATGCAGAGAAATATGGCGTTAACATCGATGGTGCAAAAATCATTAACCCAGAAACATCAGATAAGTTAGAAGAATATGTAAATACATTATATGAATTACGTAAAGCTAAGGGTATGACTCCTGAAGCTGCTCGTGAAGCATTATTAAAAGATCGCACAACATTCGGTGTCATGGTATTAAAGACTGGTGGAGCTGATGGTCTTGTATCAGGAGCTTGCCACTCTACAGCCAACACATTACGTCCAG